>JAJQFJ010000062.1 GCA_021201185.1 Clostridiales bacterium | reverse complement strand
GGGCGAAGATCTCCTCGGCGGTGCCCTTTTCTACGATACGGCCGGAGTACATGACCACCACATAGTCCGCCATCTCCGCGATGACGCCCAGGTCATGGGTGATAAACATGATGGAGGAGTTGATCTTGTCCTTCAGCTGCCGCAGCAGGTCCAGGATCTGGGCCTGGATGGTCACGTCCAGGGCGGTGGTAGGCTCGTCGGCGATGATGATCTTGGGGTTGCAGGCCAGAGCCATGGCGATCATGACACGCTGGCGCATGCCGCCGGAGAGCTCGTGGGGGTACATGTTATATACGCCCTCGCTGTTGGCGATGCCCACCATCTCCAGCAGCTCGATGGTGCGGGCCTTGATGTCCTCCTTGCTCTTGCCCTCGCTGTCGTGGAGGGCGATGACCTCGTTCCCCTGGGCGCCGATCTTAAAGACCGGGTTCAGGGAGGTCATGGGCTCCTGGAAGATCATGGAGATGAAGTTGCCGCGGAGGGACTGCATCTTCTCCTCGGGGATTTTGGCGATGTCATAGGCCTTGTCCCCCAGGTTCAGGCGAATCTCGCCCTCCACGATCTGGCCCTGGGGCCGCTGGAGCAGCTGCATCAGGGAGAGGCTGGTCACCGACTTGCCGCAGCCGGACTCGCCCACGACGCCTACCGTCTTGCCGATGGGCACGTCGAAGCTGACGCCGTCCACGCTCTTGACGGTGCCTGCATCGGTGAAGAAGCAGCTGTGCAGGTTATCGAATTCCACCGCATTGTTGGGGTCGTGCATGGTGGTCAGGTATTCGGACTCGGGAACGTGCTTGCGCTTGCGCTTTTTCTCCAGCTCCTGGGTGATCTTCCGGTTCTCCTTGGAGATGCGCCGGGACTCCTTCGCAGAAAGATAGCCTTCCGCTTTTTTCTTTGCCATTCTCTTCTACCTCCCTTTACCGTTTCATCTTGGGATCGAAGGCGTCACGGAGACCGTCGCCCACGAAGTTGAAGCCCAGCACGGTGATCAGCAGGCAGACACCTGCGGGAATCCAGATGAACCAGTAGTTGGTCATGACGTAGGTGCTGTTGACATCGTTGATGATGTTGCCCCAGGAGGCGAAGGGGAACTTGACGCCCAGGCCCAGGAAGGACAGGGTCGCCTCGGTGATGATGGTGCTGCCCAGCATCATGGTGCAGGAGACGATCAGCTGCGGCATAACGTTGGGAATCAGGTGCCGGAAAATCCGGCGGGAGGTGCGGATGCCGCAGGCCTCGGTGGCCATCATGAACTCCTGCTCACGGAGAGAGAGGATCTGTCCACGGACCATACGGGCGATGGAGGGCCAGCTCAGGAAGCCCAGCAGCAGCATCAGGAAGAGCATCCGGATCTGTGGGTCCACGTTCATGGCGTCCATGGCCGCGCCCAGAATAATCATCAGCGGGGTAGACGGGATGCAGTAGAACACGTCCACGATACGCATGATCAGGTTGTCCACCCAGCCGCCGAAGTAACCGGAGATACCGCCCAGGATGATGCCCAGGACGCCGGCGATCAGCACGACGATAAAGCCGATGACCAGGGACACCCGACCTCCGTACATCAGACGGGTCAGCATATCCATGCCGTTCCGGTCAGTGCCCAGCCAGTGGGACGTGGAGGGATAGGCGTAGGCGTCGTAGACGTAGGTCTCCGTCTCCTGGTTCACGTTCCAGCTGTTGGTGAAGGCCGCGTAGCTCACCTCATAGGTGTAGGTCTCACCGTCAGCGTCGGTAAAGACGAACTCCTCCTCATCGTTTTCGATGCACTCCTGGAGCTCCTCCTTAAAGGACCGGGTGAGGGTGACGCCGTTCTCGGTGGCGGTGACCACGAAACGACTGATATAGGCGATCACCGTGCCGTCCTGGCCGATGTTGCCGTCCTCGTCCATGGTGTAGGTAGCGCCGTCGGCCTCAAAGGTGGTCTCGCCGTTGACGAAGGCCAGCATGGCGGCGTACTTTACGTCAATGCTCAGGCTGCCGCTCTCCTCGTTGATGATGTCCTTGTAGGCCATGGCCAGCAGGGTGCCGTCGGAGTAGACGGAGAAGAAGTCCTCGCCCTCGCACACGGCGTCATAGGTCACGTCCTTGTAGTCGAAGCTGAAGTCCTCCGCCCCGCTGGTGCTGTTGTAGCCCAGCAGGAAGTAGGCCTGGACGGTGGTGCTGAACTCCTGGTCGTCGGCCACGGCGTAGCGGAAGTCGTCGTTCTGTACCACACCGGCGTACTGCTTGGTCTGATACTCATAGGTATAGAACTGTTCGTTCTCGTCATAGGGGCTGATCCAGCCGCCCACAAAGGAGAACAGGAACATGGCGATCAGCATGACCAGGCCCACCATGGCCAGCCGGTTCCGGAAGAACCGCTTTGCCACCATGGCCCCGGGGGTCAGTACCTTGACCCGGCGGTCGTCGTTCAGGGAATACTGCTGTTCCTCCTGAGCAGGAGTAACCTCATCCTTGCGCTCGTCTTCCTTGTTTTCGCTCATGGTTTACTCCTCCTCTCTTATGCGGCCACACGGACACGGGGATCGACCAGACCGTACACAATGTCAGTGAGCAGGTTGCAGGCCAGGGTCAGAACAGCCAGGAAGCACATATAGAACATGCTGAAGGGGATATCGCCCGCCACCATCGCCTGGTAGGAGGTATAACCGATACCGGGGATGGAGAACAGGGTCTCGGTGATCAGTGCGCCGGAGAACAGACCGGGGAGGGAGCCGCCCACCAGGGTTACCAGAGGGATCAGGGTGTTGCGGAAGGCGTGCTTAAAGATGACCGTCCCCTCGCTCAGGCCCTTGGCCCGGGCGGTGCGGATGTAGTCAGCGTTCAGGACCTCCAGCATGTTGGTGCGGGTGTAACGCATCAGGGAGCCGATGGAGATGATGACCAGGGTGGCGATGGGCAGCACCAGATGGTGGGCCATATCCCAGAACTGTCCCCAGGAGTCCAGCTGCGCATAGTCGCGGCCCACCAGTCCGGTCAGGTCGAACCAGCCCAGATTGACGGAGAACGCCAGCTTGAGCAGGGACGCAAAGAAGAAGGTGGGCAGGGACATACCGATCAGTGCGATGGTCGTGATGGCGTAATCCGTCCGGGAGTACTGCCGCACGGCGGCGACGACGCCCAGGGGGATGGCGATGACCAGCTCCAGAACGAAGGAGATACCGGCCATGACCACGGAGACGCCGATGACCTCGGCAAACTTCTCGGTGACGGGGACGGTGAACTTCCAGCTGTCGCCGAATTCGCCCTGGAGGGCGTTGACACACCAGCTCAGGAAGCCGGGAACGATGCCCTTGTCCAGACCGTACTGGGCGTTGAGCTGCTCCAGCCACTCCTCATAGCTCTTGGAGCCGGGGGCGGTGGCCCGCTGCTGCGCCATGGATTCCACATAGGAGGTGGGCAGGCACCGCATCAGCACATAGATGATGAATGCCACCAGAATGAGGATCACCACGGACAACAGGATTCGTTTGATAACGTACTTGGTCATACTCTGTTGCATAAAACGTACTCCCCTTCCCTTTCTCTTATTCTCCGCAGACCCGGGGGATGTCCGCAGGCGCTTTTTCGCTGTAGCGTGCTGAAAAATCAAAAAGCGCAAAGGAGCCGTTCCAAGGCTCTGGAGCGGCTCCTTTGCGCTTGCAGATGTTTCTTTTTTGCAGGGGCGGCGGCGAACCGCCGCCCCTGCCTCCTGACCCCCGATTGGGGGTCAGGGTCTTGTCAGTGCAGGGAGGAAGCTCAGTTCATCTCGATGAGATAGACCTCAGCCATCCAGCTCCAGTACGGGGTCATATCGGGAGTGATGGTGTCGGTGTTGACCCGCTCAGTGGACACGATGTAGTTCTCGCTCCGCTGATAGACAGGAACCTCAACGCCCCAGTCCAGGATGATCTCCATGGCGCTCTTGTACAGGGTCTTCCGGAAGGTCTGGTCGGTGGACTGACGGGCAGTCATGATCAGCTCATCCAGATCGTCGTCGTCGATGCAGTAGTAGTTGGTGGAGCCCTCGCTGTGATACAGCTGATACATATCGGGATCGGTGGAAGCCTGCCAGGCAGCGACCCACATGTCGGCCTCGCCGGACTGATACGCAGCGTACAGCTCGGAGGCGTTGGCGTGGTCGTTGATGTCCAGGGTGATGCCGATGGTGGCCAGCGCGTCAGAGGCGTTGCTCAGCAGCAGGAAGGAGGGGTGGTCGCCGGTGCCGGAACCGCCGATGTGGACGGTGTAGGTCAGGGAAGCGCCCTCGGGAGCGGCGGTGATGACGCCGTTCTCCACGGTGTAGCCAGCGGCCTCAAAGTACTCCAGAGCGGTCTCCAGAGCGGCGGCGTACTTCTCATCCACGCTCATGTCGTCGGTGTAGATGGCGTTGCCCTCCAGGTCGGTGGAGTAGCAGACCTGATAGCCGTCATCAGTGACCTGAGGAGCAGCCCAGCTGGTGCTGGAGATGGGGTAGTTGATGACGAAAGCGGTCTCGCCATAGTAGGAGTCAACGGACTCGTCACGATAGACGGCGAAGATGGTGGCAAAGGCCTTGCGCAGATCCTTGGACTCCTCGGAGGAGGGATCGTCGCCCACCTTCACGTTGTCAGCGCAGATGCCGATGTAGCCGTAGCCGCGGAAGTCATACAGATAGGTGGTCAGCACGTCGCCTTCCAGCTCGCCGTTGGAGTTGTAGGTCTTGATCTCGGCAGCGCGCTCGGCGGAGTAGGAGGGATCGGCGATATCAACGGTGCCGGTGACGACAGCGGTGATCTTATCGTCCTCAGAGGTGATCTCCTGGAAGTTCAGATACTTGGTCTTGGCCTCGCCCAGGAAGTAGTAGGGGTTGGCTTCCATGTACACGACGCCGTTGGAGTAGTCGTTGAACATGTAGGGGCCGGCGCCCATGGGAGCAGAGGTCTTCTCCTTGATGGCGCTCAGGTCGCCCTTGGTGAAGCCGAAGGAGTGGTTGTCATAGTCATACAGGCTCTCATCGCCGTAGTAGGCAAGGGGAGTGATGGTGATAGACATATAATAGATGAAAGTGGCGTCCAGCTCAGAGGTGGTGACCTCCATGCTGTAGTCGCCGGTGCGGACGATGCCCTCGATGTAGTCGGCGGACTCGCCGGTCTCGATACCGACGGTGTAGCTGTCATAGTCCTCCATCAGATCGAACAGGGAGGAACCGGCAGTCTCGGTGTCGGACAGGGTGGCATAGTCGCCGCCATAGGACTCGACCAGCAGGTTCCAGAAGTCCTCAACAGTGGCGTCCTCAGCCAGACCGTCAAATGCCCAGGCAGCAGCGGCGGTGGCGACATCGCCCTCTTCAGCAGCGCCAGCATCCACGCAGTAGTCCACGATCTCCTGAGCGAAGGCGATACCGGCCTGAGTCAGATCAGCCCAGAAGGCGGTCTGAGTGGCCTCATCCCAATAGGTGTAGTCGGTGTTGTCCTCACCGGCGGCGGCCAGCAGGTCGAACAGGGTGCTCATGCCGGAACGGTAGGCATCCAGGCCCACGATGGGAGCGGAGTACATGGTGGTGGAGCCGTCATAGGTGGGGTCCAGGAACACATACATGGTGAAAATCACGTCGTCGATGTCAGCATAGGTGCCGTCGGAGAACTGGATGTCCTCCCGCATGACTACGGAGTAGGTGACGGTGCCGTCATCGTTCTCGGTGATGGTGATGTCGGCGGGGCCATAGTAGGTGTAGTCGGTGCCGTTGTAGGACCGGGTCTCGCCCTCGATGCCGTTCAGAACAGGCTCGCCCACACGGTCAGAGCTCATCAGATACAGCTGGGTCATATCGGAGACGTTGACGTCATCCACGCTGGAGGCGAAGAACGGGGAGAACTTCTGCTCCAGGCCGGTGACGCTGGCCACCAGGGTGTCATTGCCGCTGGAGCTGGTCTCCTCGGTGGCGGTGTCGTCGGTAGCCTCGGCGTCAGCATCTTCGGTGGCATCGGCGTCGTCGGTGGCGGTGGTGTCATCGGTGCTCGTCGTGTCAGTGGAGTCGCTGCTGCTGCCGCAGGCTGCCATGGACAGGACCATCATCAGCGCCAGAAGCAGTGCAAGCAGTTTCTTGACATGTTTCATTTTTGCTTCCTCCTTGTTAATTTGCAGTCCCCCGCCTCCAGGGAGCGCCCTCTTCTGCGCGCTCCTTCCGGTCGGTAGTACTGTTCTGTTTCATCATACTGCTTTTTCGGTCATTTGTCAATTCCTTTGTAAAGTTTTCGGAAATTTTCTTAAATTCCGTCAGCTTTTTCCCATTGCAGTTTGGAAAGTGCCCGTTTTGTCAGGAGAATCCCGGAAAACGCCAGTATTTCCAAACCGAAGAAGCAAATCACCGGCAGAAAAGTTTCTCCCTCCCCGGCAAAAAGCAGCCCCAGCAGCTCTCCCAGGGCGGTCACGGCACACCCCACAGCGGCGACGACGGCCCGCCGGGGGATGCGCCCCGCCGTCTCGTCATAGACGTAGGCCCGCAGGGGGTCGCCCCCTGCCGCCAGGCGGATGACGCCCCAGCCCAGACTGACGGAGGCCGCCAGCTGGACTGCATAGGGCAGCACGGCGTAGGCCCGGTCCTCCATCCCCGTGCCGGAGATGCAGCCCGCGGCGATGGTGGCGGCAAAGGACGCCGCCCACAAAATCACCAGCTCCGCCATGGCCCGGAGACGGCTCTTGCCCCGGTTTTGATAGGCGTAATGGCTGCCGGTGTAGACGTACTCCCCGGTGGCGGTCTGCTGGAACTCGTCGGTGTGGGCGTTGACGCCCCATTTTCGCCGTGCCATGTCAGGCGATGCCCGTCAGGTCGAAGTTTGCCAGCCACTCCCGGGCGGCCTGGCACACCCCCCGGAGACAGCTCTCCTCAAAGGGGCTCTCCAGTCCGGCGTTTTTCAGCAGGTCGGTGAAGGTGGCGCTGCCTCCCTGGACGGCGTAGGCCATATAGTGCTGCCAGGCGTCGGGCAGGTCCTTCTGGATCATGGCCCAGAACTGGAGGGACACCGTCTGGGCCAGGCAGTAGTCGATATAGTAGAAGGGGGAGGAGTAGATGTGGTGCTGCCGCTGCCAGCCCTCGCCCTCGGCGTAGAAGGGGATGTCTCCGTCCAGCCGCATCCAGGGCATATAGACCCCCAGCAGCTCCTTCCACACCCCATGCCGCTGGGCGGGGGTCAGGTCCGGCTGCTCGTAGACGATGTGCTGGAAGTGGTCCACCATGGTGCCGTAGGGGATGAAGGTCAGGGCGCTGGCCAGATGGCTGTAGTAGAACTTCCGGGTGTCCTTCCCGAAGAAGCCCTCCGCCCAGGGCCAGGCAAAGAACTCCATGGACATGGAGTGGACCTCACAGGCCTCCATACTGGGCCAGCCGTAGGACATGGGGACCCGCTTCCGGTTCAAATACCCGGCAAATGCGTGGCCCGCCTCGTGGGTGACCACCTCCACGTCCCCCTGGGTGCCGTTGAAGTTGGCGAAGATAAAGGGCACCTCATAGTCCGGGATGCTGGTGCAGTAACCGCCCCCGGCCTTGCCCTCGGTGCTGAGTACGTCCAGCAGCTCCCCGTCCAGCATGGTGTTGAAGAACTCGCTGGTCTCCGGGCTCAGCTCGTCGTAGAACTTTTTGCCCTGGGCCAGGATGTCCTCCGCCGACCCCTGGGGCCGGGGGTTGCCGGAGCGGAACTCCAGCTCGTTGTCCGCAAAGCTCATGGGGTATTCCTTCCCCAGCCGCTTTGCCTGCTCCCGGTAGATGCTGTCCGCCACGGGGACCAGATACTTCACCACGGCGGCCCGGAATTTCTCCACGTCCTCCTTGGTATAGCAGTTGCGGCCCATGCGGTAATAGCCCAGGGTGGTGTAGCCCTCGTAGCCCATCTTTTTGCCCATGGTATCCCGGAGGTGGACCAGCTGGTCATAGATGTCGTCCATCTGGGCCTGATGCTCCTTATACCACTGGCCCTCCGCCTTCCAGGCCGCCAGACGGCGGTCGTCGTCCGGGTCGCTCTTGAAGGGGGTCATCTGGCTCAGGGTGTACACGCCCCCCTCGAAGGGGATCTGGGCGGAGGCCAGCAGCTTTTCATACTCCTGGGTCAGGTCGTTCTCCTGCTGCAATTCCGGGACGATCTCCGGAGAGAAGGCCTTGAGCTGAATTTCGGCATTGGTGAACATCAGCTCGCCGTACTCTGCGGCGAAGTCCGCCCGGAAGGGACTCTCCAGCATGGCCATCGTCCACTCCTGGCTCACCGCCTGGAGCTCCGGCATGGCGGCGTTCCAGAACTTCTCCTCCCCGTCGTAAAAGGCGTCCCGGGTGTCGATGGAGTGGCGGATGCTGGCCAGGGTCGCCTGGGTGGCGACGTGCTTTGTCAGCGTCTCGTTCTCCAGAAAGACCTGCTTCGCCGTCTCGTAGTCCTTTGCCTGCTTCAGCTGCTCTGTCAGGGCCGCCTGCTCCTGTTTCAGCGCCTCCAGGTCCGGGCGCTCATAGGGCATTTCCGAAAATTTCAATTTGATTCCCTCCATCAGTGGTCTGCCGCCTGATCCCGCGGCACATGATAGGGAGATTATACTTCACTTCACCTCATTTTGCAAGTAAAGCGGGGGAGGGTTTCAGAGAGGGGCTTTCTTTCCCTTTTCGGGGGTGAGGTTTTGTTGTCAAACCAGGGTCTCTCTGCGGATTCGCCGGAAGATTTTGCTAAATGGGAGTGCGTGCCGCACCCCTCAGTCGCCTTACGGCGACACAGTCTGTCAAACAACCCCATTTTTCACTAGGCCAGAACGGAAATCGTCCCGCAA
>JAJQFJ010000030.1 GCA_021201185.1 Clostridiales bacterium | reverse complement strand
GACTACTGGTTTGTAGGAGATCGGGAGCCTGATTATTCTGGGAAAGGGGAAGGAACGCCATGAGTATTCGATTTCAGATCGCTAGCGCTCTGGTCAAAGCCAGCGGAATGAAGAAGCTGTGGGCCTTGCCTCGGGAGGAACTGTTGGAAAAGGCACGGAAGCTGAATCGGACGCAGGATTTCCGGATTCCAAAAAGAAAGCAGTTTCACTACACGGAAAAAACGATTTTGGGGCAGTGTTCTTGCCTGAAAATCGAGACACAGCCCACGCCGTCCAAACGGGCGCTGCTATTTTTCTTCGGCGGCGGATACATTATCGGTCCTGACGATGGAGACGTGAAGCAGGCGGAGAAGTTTGGCAGGACATCCGGGCGGGATGTGTGGTTTCCGTACTATCCGCTGTGTACGGATCACTGCGTGAAAGAGACCTTTGAGATGGCCTATGAAACGTACCGGCAGATGTTACAGGAATATGCGCCGGAGAATATTGCGCTGCTCGGTTTTTCGTCCGGGGCGGCGCTGGCGCTGGGAGTCTGCCTGCACAACAACGCCCAGCCGGAACCACTGCCCATGCCTGGCTTGGTGATCGCTTCATCACCGGGCAGCGTCCCGTTCAGCGATGCGGAACGGCAAAGAATGGCGGAGCTGTCTGCGAAAGACGTTATGTTGGATGCCGCTTTCATGACGACGATTCGGGAGATCATGGAGCATGGCGAACAGACTCCGGATTATATGCTATCCGGCATATGCGGCGATTTTACAAATTTCCCGATGACCCACTTCTATTACGGGAGCGATGAGGTGCTGTATGCCGAAGCACCTTACTTCGCCAAAGCATTTGAGAAATATGGCGTACCCTGTGAGTTTCATATCGGACAGGGATTGTGCCATTGCTATCCGGCTGCTTCATTTTGCCCGGAGGGAAAGCAGGCGCAGGAGGAAATCATCGGTCTGCTGCAAAAGAGGGAGTGAACACATGATTCGGCTGACAAACCTCACCGAAGAAGAATTAAAAACAATCGGCAGGCGCATCGGCGGGGTCTTCTACGATGAGGGCGAGGGCTTATTTACACGCCTTGACCGTGAGGATGCAATAACGGCTCTGGAGATTATGACGGAGTGCTACTACCGCCTCGGTGTCCTCTATGCGACCTCCGAACAGCAGGAGGGCTATCTTGCTTATTGGAGAAAGGGCGAAGCGAAGGAATGGGGCGTGAAAATGGTGCGTGTGTCCCTTCATATGGCATGGCGGTTCCTGCGGGAGATTCCCTTTGGGGCACTAAAAAAGCTGCTTCCGCTGATGAGCAATCCGTATGAGAAACTATATCAGAAAGAGCCGGACTATGTGGCCATTTCCATGGTCGCCGTTCGACGGAAATTTCAGGGGCAGGGCTTTCTTCATATGCTGCTGGAAGAACCGTTTCGCATCGCCCAAGAGCGGAAGATCCCCTGCGTTCTGGACACGGACACAGCGCTGAAGGTGAACAAGTACATCTCCTGCGGCATGAAGAAAACGGCGGAAACGTCAATCAAGGACGGCGGAACGATGTACACGATGGAGAGAGATTACAGAGATGAATAAAAAGATGTGGGACATCTACGCCCCGATTTATGAAAAGGCCATGCGGGGCGACCGGAGGGCATACGGCCTGATGTACGAGCGCATTCCTCAGGTCATTCAGGGCACGGACGTGCTGGAGGTCGCCACAGGCCCCGGCCTGCTGGCAAAGCACGTCGCCCATGCCGCACATAAAATGATCGCCACAGACTACTCTGATGGGATGATAAGGGAGGCAAAGAAAGGCAGTTATCCCGACAATCTCTCCTTTGCCGTGGCGGATGCGGAGCATCTTCCCTATGCGTCCCATTCCTTTGACGCGGTGATTATCGCCAATGCCCTGCACATTGTTCCGAACCCAGAGAAAGCGCTGCGGGAAATAGACCGGGTTTTGAAGGATGGCGGGCTGCTGATCGCGCCGAACTTTGTGAACCATAAAAAAGGAGCGGTCAGTGTTATATGGTCGAAAATCATCAGCATCGCCGGTGTCAAATTCGAGCATCAGTGGAGCACGGCGGAATACCGGGCATTTCTGGAAGCCAACGGCTGGAATGTGGTCATGCTGGAGGAAATGCCTGCCCGCATCACGCTGGCCTATGCGGAGTGTATGAAGCAGAGTGGGGTGGAAAATACCGATTTGCATCACTAAACACAGCAGGAGCGTCCATGAATTTTCTAAAGCAACCTTGCGCGACAGTTAGCTACAACAAACTATTTTCAAGAAAAGGAGACAAAAAGCAATGGAGAATCAAAAGAAGGTTTCACAGTCCACTATCCACCTCGGCACCCACGGAGAGAATTACGGAACGTGGATGTCGCATCCCGTATTTTACATGATGGGCGGTTTTGCGCTCGCGGCATTGATCCTTGCCGTTTTATCGTTTACGGTTTTCCATATTACTGCCCTTGGCGTCATCTTTATTGTTGTCCTGATCGCATTGATCGCCTTTATCGGCTGGATGGAATGGATACGCAGACAGTATGCTTTTGGTGGCGGCGGAATGATGGAAAAGGGACATCAGACCATGCTTTCGCTTTTGGACTACGACGGGAACGGAACATTACTGGAAGTCGGCTGCGGTTCCGGCCCCTTAAGCATTTGCGCCGCCCTGACATGGCCACAGACAAAGGTGGTCGGGATTGACGACTGGGGTGCTATGTGGGATTACAGCAAAGCTCTATGCGAGAAAAATGCCGCATCTGAGGGTGTCGCCTCCCAGTGTACTTTCCAAAAAGGTGACGCCAATAAGCTGGACTTTGCGGATGAGACCTTCGATGCCGTGATCAGCAACTATGTTTATCACAACATCATGGGTTCCGATAAGCATAAGCTGATTCAGGAAAGCCTGCGGGTCTTGAAAAAGGGCGGTGTGTTCGCTATCAACGATGCCATGAAGCCGAAAGTGTACGGCGATATGGAGGCCTTCGCCCAAAAGCTGAGGGACATGGGCTATCAGGAGGTGCGGCTGGTAAATATGTCGAAGTTTGTGTTCGGCTCGGAACGTCGTGCCAATATGATGATGCTGGGAAATTCCCGTATGCTGGTGGGAAGAAAATAAGCAAGAGAAGGCCATGGCTTTTGCGCTTTACAAAGAATACATTGTGTGGAGGATTACAGGGCAATGCATGAATACTATCAGAAAAATTACACTAAATTAAAGAAGTCCATGAATGGATATCTGAAACTGATTTCTGCTGAATTGCAGCAGGCCAGCGGAAAGGATTATTCCGAGCTTCTGGCAGAAATCTGGGCTTTCTATGACAAAAATCTGCTTGAGCATTTTCCATACATTGGTGGGGATGACGTGAGCGGTACCGGGAACCTGACTGGAGCATATTATTTCGTGGCAATGGGTGAGGTTTTGAAGAACTACGGCGTTTCTTTAGATGAGACCGGTCATTTGATGGTGCTGTCCTACGAACGAACCTTTCTGCGGATTCCGGGATTTGCTCGAAAGCTTGCGGGAAAGATGTTCAACAGTCCGAAGATGCTGAATAAAATGTTTCAAAAGAAAGATAAGCAGAATGCAGCAAATGCGGAAAAGAATCCGGGTAGTTTCGAGACAAAAACCATGTTCTCGCCGGAAGAAGGGTATGCATTCAGCTATCAAAAGGCCATGCTTCTGCAATATGCCGGAGAAAAGGGGTGGGAGGTATACGATATTTACAGCGACGACGATTACGCAGGGGCGGACCGCCGACGGCCAGAATTCAACCGTCTGCTCTCCGACGCCCAGGCCCACCGGTTTGACATCGTCCTGTGCAAGACCCAGTCCCGCTTCACCCGGGAGCTGGAGCTGGTGGAGAAGTATATCCACGGCCTCTTCCCTGTCTGGAACATCCGGTTCGTCAGCATCGTTGACAACGCCGACACCGCCGACCGGGGAAATAAAAAATCCCGGCAGATCAACGGCCTTGTCAATGAGTGGTATCTGGAGGATATGTCCGACAACATCCGCAGCGTCCTCATCAGCCGCAGACAGGACGGATATCACATCGGTTCGTTCGCGTTATACGGCTATCAAAAGGACCCGGAGCAAAAGGGACACCTGGTCATTGACGAGGAGGCCGCCGTCCATGTCCGTGAAGTATTTTCGCTTTACGCCAATGGAAACGGCAAGACCGCCATTGCCCGCATTTTGAATGACCGGGGCATCCCCAATCCGACGGAATACAAGCGTCTCCAGGGACTGCGCTATCAGCCGCCCAGGTCGAAAAACAGCACCCTTTGGAGCTATTACACCGTCGCCCATATGCTGGAGAATGAGATGTACATCGGAAATATGGTGCAGGGCCGGTACGGTAGCGTGTCGTACAAGACCAAGCAGAACCGGCCCCGGCCAAAATCTGACTGGTACGTGGTAAAGGGCACCCACGAGCCCATCATCGACCGTGAGCTGTGGGACAGGGTGCAGGCCCTGCTGGCCCAGAGGACACGCCCCTTCTCTACCGGAACCATCGGCCTGTTTGCCGGAAAGGCCCGCTGCGCCAACTGCGGCTATGTCATGCGGTCCTCCAAAAGCAGGGGGAAGCACTACTTACAGTGTCCGACCCGCCGCATTGCGAAGGACGCCTGTACAGGCTCTTTTATTTCTGTGGACCTGTTGGAGCAAACCGTCCTCGCCGAGCTGGAACGTCTGTCTGCGGCCAATCTGGACAGAGAGCAGCTGCTGGGGCAGGTCTCATTCTGCAGCGATCTGCAGGCGCAGAGAAACCGGCTTTGCAGCGAGCTGGCCTCCTACGAAAAGAACGTCGCCGGATACCGCAAAAGCGCCCGTGAGCTGTATCTGGACAAGGTCAGAGGTCTGATCGGCGAGGGCGACTTTCTGGAGCTGTCAAGGGGCTTTGCGGTGGACCGGGAGCGGCTGGAGCGCAGGATACAGGACACCCGGGCGCAGATCGCCGGGATTGAGGCGCGAATGGCCGCCGGAGACGACCGCCGTGAACGGATCGAGCGCTACACCCACCCGGAGCATCTGTCCCGGGAAGCGGTAGAGGTGCTGATCGACTATATCCTGGTGGGCAGACGCGCTGTGGGAGAGAAATCTCCCCCCATTGAGATCCACTGGAGCTTCTGACTGCGCCGCGCCCCGTGTCTGCCAAAGCAAAATGTTGTCCCTGCCATATTGCAGCAGAGCAAAAGGCCCGCGTCACCTATGACAACATCCTCCGTCTCTCCGACGACCCGGATGTGAACGACGTGATCCGCTTTCTGCGGGAGCGGGAGGTCGTCCACTTCCAGCGCTTTGGCGAGGCCATCGCCCTGGCGAAGGAGCGGATGAATCAGAAGAACGTCTACCTCACCAACCCGGCCTTCGACCCGGCGTGATTCCGTCGGCAATCGACAGACCGCCAACAGGCAAATGACAGCCCCCGCCCGGATATGGCTGAACAGCCGTTCCGGGCGGGGGCGTGTTATGTACGGTTCAGGCTCTCGGATGGGCCTTGGTGTAGACATCCTTCAGGTGCTGATTCACCAGCTTGGCATAGACCTGGGTGGACGAGATGTCCGCATGTCCCAGCATCTCCTGGATGGCGTGGATATCCGCCCCGTTTTCCAGCAGATGGGCGGCAAAGGAGTGCCGGAGGGTGTGGGGGGTGATCTCCGACTGGATGCCCGCCTTTTCTCCGTAATACTTGATGAGCTTCCAGAAGCCCTGACGACTCATCCGGGTGCCGTTCATGTTGACGAACAGCGCCTCCTCCCCTTCCACTGCCAGCTTGGGCCGCACATCCCGGAGGTAGTCGGTCAGCGCCTTTAATGCGGTGGGGTACATGGGGATGATCCGGTTCTTGTCCTTGCCCTTGCAGCGGATAAAACCGGCGGTCAAAAACACATCGTCCACATTCAGCCCGATCAGCTCGCTGACCCGGATGCCTGTGGCGTAGAGCAGCTCCAGCATGGCATGGTCCCGGTAGCCCTTCATATCGACGCACTCCGGCTGCTCCAGCAGAAGCTCTACCTCCTTGCTGGTCAGGATCTTGGGCAGCTTTCGCTCCACCTTGGCTGTCTTGACCCCCTCCGCCGGGTTGTCCTCCCGCTTGCCCTGCTCCATCATCCAGTGGAAGAAGCACTTCAGGGAAGCCAGTGCCCGGGTCACGGTAGCGGCAGACTTTCCCTGTCCGCTCAGCCACTGGACATATTCCTGCACGTCATCCTGGCCCACGGTGGATAGCTCCATGTTTCTCTGGGACAGGTAATCCGCAAACTGATTGACATCGCGGAGATAGGAACTGACCGTGTTGGCAGAAGATTTCTTTTCAGTTGTCAAATAGTTTTTAAACTCATCCACAACCTGCATCATAACTTGCCTTCTCGATCTTTTTCTGTTTACTGCCCGGTCAGCAGCATCGGCGTCAGCCAATACCAGACCAGATATCCGCAGGCCGCCGTCAGTGCCAGCCCGGCCAGACAGAAGCCCACGCACCGCCCCAGCATATGCCGGGGCAGCTTTGCATTGTTTCGCCGCCCGGTAGCCAGCTCCCAGGATACCGTCCATCCCGGTACCGCCACCGCCAGCAGCATCGCCAGCAGGATGCCGTCTTCCACGCAGACCCACGCCGCACCCGCCGCCAGCCCCGGGTAACCCCAGGTGCGGACAAAGGAGGAAACCGTGCAGGCCGTCAGAAAGCCTCTGACACCCATCAGCACCGGCAGACCTGCCACTCCCAACGCGCTAAAGCTGAGGATCGCCGCCAGTCCCACCGGCTGCGCCGCCCGCCACAGGAGAGACAGGGGCTGTGGCTCCGTCCCCTGGCTGACAGCTTCCTCCACCCAACGCTCCAAAACGGGCGTCAGCTGTTCCGAGCCCAGTCCGGCGACGATATGACCTGTCAACGCCCCCGTCAGAAATCCGGCTGTCAGCAGCAGCCAGGCCAGACGGCAGGGAGAGCCGGGAACGGTCAGCACCCGGACGCCGGAATGTTGCCTCTTCATTCGCTCACCTCTCCACAGTCTATGACAGGTGAGGAATGGGTAGAAGATTTACTTGCCCAGTTCGTCCGCCCGGCGGATACAGCGGGTAAATGCCTCCCCGATCATCCGGTCAAAGCCCAGCTCGTCAAAGGCCGTCAGCGCTGCCAGCGTCGTCCCGCCGGGGGAGCAGACCTGACGCTCCAGCTCCGCCGCCGTATGACCGCTCTCCAGCAGCATCCGGGCGGAGCCCTCCATGGTCTTAGCCGCCAGGTGGAGGGCCGTCTCCGGGTCAACGCCCCGCTTCTCCGCCTCCTGCACCATCAGAGAAGCCATGCGGAAGAAGAAGGCCGGACTGGAGCCGCTGACCGGAATGATATCGTTGATCTTGTCGGCGGGGAGCGCCTCTACCAGACCGGCGGCCTCGAACATCTGCCGCACGAACCGGTACTGCGCTTCCGGCACATCCCCCTGCTCCGTCATGGCGGAGGCCCCGCACCCCAGCATCAGCGGCGTGTTGGGCATGACACAGATGATCCTCGCCTCCGGCAGCTGTTCCCGGAGCCAGGCCTGTGAAATTCCGGCGGCGATGGAGACCACGCATTTCCCGGATGTACAGGGAGCGATCTCCTCCAGCACGCCCGGGAGCACCTGAGGCTTCACCGCCAGAAGAAGAATATCCGCCTGGCGAACCACCTCCAGATTAGAGACGGTCGTATGGACGCCCATATCACCAAACGGTTTGAGCTTGTCTGTGTGCGGATTGGACATCCAAACCTGGTCCGGTGACATAACATTCGCCCGAAGCGCGCCCCGTAAAATGGCGCCTCCCATGTTTCCGGCGCCGATCACGCCTAACATAAAACCATTCATCTCCGTCAACTCCACCAGCAAAAGGTCAGAATATACCCCTGATTCTGAGGGAATACACATACTATACCATTTCTGGGTGGGTTTGTGCAATACTTTTTTAGGATTTCTTCCATTTTTATCTATTATGCCGAAATTTTATGTAAACACCGTTATGTAAACTCCGTAACCGACGATCTTGCGGTTTGCCTTCGGAGCGTGCCGTCAAAGCAAGATATGGGGTTCTTTTCTGTATCGCAGGACAAAATATGGCCCAAAAGGGGCAAAAGTCCCTTTTGGGCCATCGCTGATTACGTTTTGTAATTATACCGTCTGTATTTGGAAATTTTGGTCAATTTGCCGAATTTGAGCGAATCGCCTTGATGGCGATGGCACATTCCAGCCGCTTTCGCTCCAGCTCACAGGCGATGTGAGAGGGCTGCTTCAGGTCGCCGTTCTCGTTGTAGCCCCCGGCTGCGCATCCGCCGGAGCAGTAGAATCTGGCCCAGCACTTCCGGCAGGCGGGCTTGGTGTAGATGTTCAGCGCCGCAAAGGTGTTGGACAGCTCCTCATCAAAGGTGCCCTCGTAGACATTGCCCATTTTGAAGTCCTCGTTGCCCACGAACTGATGGCAGGGGTAGATGTCCCCTTCCGGCGTGACGGCAACATACTCGCTGCCAGCGCCGCAGCCCCGCATCCGTTTGATGACGCAGGGGCCCTGCTGCAGGTCCACGAAGAAGTGGAAGAAGTTGATCTCCGGGTGGGCCACCAGTTCCCGGGCCAGCTTGTCATACTCCGCCCGGGCGGCGTCCAGCTCCGCCTCGGTGATGGCGTAGGGGTCCCCCGGCTTACCGGTGGCAGGCTCCACAGAGACGTTTTTGAAGCCCAGCTCCCGAGCCATGTACAGAACATCGTCAGCGAAGTCCGGATGCTTTTTCGTATAGGTCCCCCGGGCATAGTACTCCTGGTCTCCCCTGCCCGCCACCAGCTGCTGGTACTTGGGCACGATGCGGTCGAAGCTCCCGTTGCCCCCGGCGGTGGGCCGCTGGTCGTCGTTGACCTCTTTCCGGCCGTCCAGAGAGAGGACACAGTTCTTCATCTCCCGGTTGATGTAGTCGATCTTCTCCTGATTGAGCAGCATGCCGTTGGTGGTGATGGTGAACCGGAAATTCTTGTTGTATTGTCCCTCGATGGAGCGGGCATACTCCACCGTTTTTTTCACCGTATCCCAGGCCATGAGGGGCTCCCCGCCGAAGAAGTCCACCTCGATGTTCCGGCGCTTGCCGGACTTCCGGACCACAAAGTCGATGGCCCGCTTCGCCGTCTCAAAGGGCATGATCTTCCGGCCTGTGCCGAAATCCCCGGTGGAGGCAAAGCAATACTTGCACCGGAGGTTACAGTCGTGGGCCACGTTCAGGCAGAGTGCCTTCACCGGGGCGTCCTTCACATAGGCCCACCGGGGGTCGATATAGTCCTCCTTCGCAAACAGAAGCCCCTGGGCCTCCAGCTCCTTCAGCTCAGACCAGACCTCGTCGATCTCCTCCCCGGCATAGGTCAGCGCCTCCGCCACCTCCTCCGGGCAGTGCTCCGGCAGAGACTCCAGCTCCTCCACCCGGCGGAGCACCTGATAGGTCATCTCGTCCAGCACATGGACCGCGCCGCTGTTCACATCCAGGGCGATAGGGCAGTCCAGCGCAACAAAGGTATGTACCATTTTGATTCCTCCCTTTCCCGTCGCAGGCAGACAGAAGAATGGACACATCGGAAGCTCCAATGTGTCCATACGTCTCCAAAAGATCCGCTGCGGTCGGAGATCACTTCTGGTTTTCGCACTGCTGGTTGGCAACGGTGCAAGAGGTCTTGCAGGCAGACTGGCAGGAAGTCTGGCACTCGCCGCAGCCGCCATAGGAGGCGCTCTTCTTCAGGGTAGCGCCGTTCAGGGTCTTAATGTGCTTCATGGTTTCCCCTCCTCTGTACGATCACGCATCTGGAAACGGCCATTACAGCCTCTCGTCTCATCCAGTGGCCTCATTATATCACTTGATCCCGGACATTTCAATCATTTTCTCCGTTTTTTGTGAAATGCGGAGAGCAGCCCGCTGGCCGCTCCGCCTCCCAGGGCGGCAACCGTCAGCGGGACCAGTCCGCTCCCGCCGCCGCTCTCCGGAAGGAGCAGCCCCGCCCCCAGCCACAGGAGCAGAAACAACGCTGCCGTCCCCAGGCCCACCAGCAGCGCCCGGCTGCGCACAGAGCCGATGGCGTACCTTCCTCCCACCAGGCAGCCCAACGCCGCCCCAACCATCCCAGCCCGGCCGGCCCATTCCTCTCCCATCGACCCCCCGGCGATCAGCCAGGCGGTCAGCGCCATGAGAAACAGCGTGACCCCCAGGGCAATGGCTCCGCCCGCCAGAAGTGCGGTGACGACCGTTCCCGGAGACGCCCCCGTTGTCCGTTCCTGCGGCATAAAAACACCCTCCCGTCATCCTTTTGGGAAAGGATATGCCGGGAGGGCGGGTTTATGCGTTCTGGAATTGGCGTCTTACTTCTTGCTGTCCGACTTCTTGGCGTCGGCGGCCTTCTGGCTCTCAGATGCTTTTTCATCCTCCGAGATCTGAACGCCCTTGCTGGAGACGGACCACTTCATCAGCTCCAGGCGGACCCGGTCGGCCCCGGTCTCGATGACGATGCTGTTCGTCTTGACGGCGCAAATCGTGCCCACGATGCCGCCGATGGTGGTGATCTCATCGCCGATCGCCAGGCTGTTGCGCATCTCCGTGGCCTCTTTCTTCCGCTTGTTCTCGGGCCGGATCAGCATAAAATAGAAAATGGCGATCATGACGACCAGCATTACAATACCGCTAACCAAACTCTCATCCATAGTAATCTGTACCTCCACTGTGCTCGGGTCTCTCCCGACATAATGTGGTCATTATACCGGAAAACCCGATATGATTCAAGGCCTTTGAAAAATTTTCCGGTGTCAACCCCGATTTTTCGGCCCGGCGTGCGTCCTGTCGCCCGGTTTCACAGCCGCATCTCCAGGCGGGGAGAATATTCCGCCCGGAACCGGTCGAACGTCCCCTCGTCCAGGGCGTCCCGGATGGCGCCCATCAGATGATTGTAGAACCAAAGGTTGTGAGTCACGGCCAGGCGCATGGCCAGCATCTCCTCCGCCTTGAACAGGTGGCGGAGATAGGCCCGGGAATGGCTCCGGCAGGTGGGGCACTGGCACCCCTCCTCGATGGGCCGCTCGTCCAGCTTGTATTTTTCATTTTTGATGTTGATGGTTCCGTTCCAGGTGAACAGCTTGCCATGGCGGGCGTTGCGGGCGGGCATGACGCAGTCGAAGAAGTCCACCCCCCGGGCCACCCCCTCGATGATGTTGGAGGGAGTCCCCACCCCCATCAAATAACGGGGCTTGTCCTGGGGGAGATACGGCTCCACGGCGTCGATGATGTCGTACATGGTCTGGGTGCTCTCCCCCACCGCCAGGCCGCCGATGCCCACTCCCTCGTAGCCCTCCATGGCGGAGATCTGCTTTGCGTGCCAGATGCGCAGGTCCGGGTAGGTGCCCCCCTGGTTGATGGCAAACAGCATCTGTCCCGGATTCACGCAGTCCGGCGCCGCCATCAGCTCTCGCCGTTTGGCCACGCACCGCTCCAGCCACCGCTGAGTGCGCTGGACGGACCGCTCCACATACTCATAGGCAGAGGGGTTTGCCACGCACTCGTCAAAGGCCATGGCGATGTCACTGCCCAGGTTGGCCTGGATGGTCATGGACTCCTCCGGTCCCATAAAGATATACCGGCCGTCCACATGGCTGTGGAAGGTGACGCCCTCCTCCTTAATGTCCTTCCGCTTTGCCAGGGAGAACACCTGAAAGCCGCCGCTGTCGGTGAGAATGGGGCCGTTCCATCCCATAAACCGGTGCAGACCGCCCATGGTCTTCACCACCTCATCGCCGGGACGGACGTGGAGGTGGTAGGTGTTGGACAACTCGATCTGACAGCCCAGCCCCTCCAGGTCCCCGGCGTCCAGCGCCCCCTTGATGGCTCCCTGGGTGCCCACGTTCATAAAGACGGGCGTCTGTACCGTGCCGTGGGCGCAGGTAAACACGCCCCGTCGGGCTTTGCCGTTGGTTTTGATGATTTGAAACATAGCTTTGATTCCTCAAAATAAATAAGGTCTGATTTCAGCGTACTGCATCACTCTGCTTCCGTGGTGCAGGAGAACTCATCCGTGACCACCCATCCTGAAGTGCACGGACACCCCAGGCCGCTACCAGCGTAAATGCCACTACAATTAGCGGTCTTGTATAAGCATAAAGCAGATTGGTAGACATGTAAATATGCAGCTTCTGATTGAAAATATAGTTTATGGTGTCGATCACTGCCGTATGATACAGATACACAAATAGGGAATACCGATTCCCCATTGTTGTCCAAAAACGATTTCCGAGTTCAGGCTTTCTGACTGCCAGGACAGCACATGAGATTAAGGCGAGATAAGTCCCGGTATAAAACATTGCGTCGCCGATCAAAAATTGTTCCACTACAGCCAATGCGCTACCGCCCACAATGCCAACAGTGCAAAAGCAAACCGTTTTCTTTTCGTCCCATCTGTTGATGTGTGTCTCTTCCATCCGCATCAGCATGCCCAGTAGCAGGAAGGGCATAGCACGAAACAGGTATAAATTAGGTAGCACCAGGTTTTTCTCCGTGCCAGGAATTGAAATTGTTGCACTCAGATTTAATACCGTTTTCCACTCAGTCAGCGCTAAATATCCTGCAAAGCCCAGCGCCGTGAACACAGCAAGGCATATTTTGTTCGGCCTGTACCCCCCCCCCGGGAGAAAATACCAAGATTGTTAGATACCCGTACACTAGGGCGAGCATAAACCAGAGCGCAGAATATACAAACGGGTCATTGGTCACAAAGAATTTGACGATTGAACCAAAATCCAGCTCCTGTGCTACATATTCCCTCAGGTCGGCCGATTCGCTCGAGACAAGCAGTTTCAAGTTTGTAAAGACCACATAAAACAATCCAGCTTGAAATAAGATCTTCACAATGTTACATATCTTCCGAAGGATGGTTCTCTTGCAGATGGTCAAATCGCTTTCCAGCAAAAAGAAGCCGGAAACAAAGAAGAAAAATGGGACTGCCAGCCGGAATATTGCTTTCAGTGCCTGTCCAAGCGGGTCCGGAAAGTTTGCGTGAATCAGGACAACAGCAATACACATCAGCCCTTTCATATAATCCATACTGTTATATCGTTTTGCTCTCTCTCTCATTTTGCTTCGACCCCTCTCTCAGATAATGAGCATCGCATCCCCGAACGAAAAGAACCGATACCGCTCCCGCACTGCCTCCTCATAGGCGGCGAGAACGTGCTCCCGCCCTGCCAGGGCGGAGACCAGCATGATGAGGGTGGACTCGGGCAGGTGGAAGTTGGTGATCAGCCCGTCCAGCACCTTGAACCGGTAGCCGGGGTAGATAAAGATCTTCGTCCAGCCCCCGTCCGCCCGGACGGTGCCGTCCTCGTTGGCGTAGCTCTCCACCGTCCGGCAGGAGGTGGTGCCCACGCAGATGACCCGACCGCCGTTTTGCTTTGTCTCGTTGATGATCTGCGCCGTCTCCGGGGGGATGACGCAATACTCCGAGTGCATATCGTGGTGCTCCACATCGTCCGTCTTGACAGGCCGGAAGGTGCCCAGGCCCACATGGAGGGTGACGTAGGCCAGACGCACGCCCATCCCTTGTATTTTCTCCAGCAGCTCCGGGGTGAAGTGCAGCCCCGCCGTGGGGGCCGCCGCCGAGCCGACTACCCTGGAGTAAACGGTCTGATACCGCTCCTGATCCTCCAGCTCCTCCTTGATATAGGGGGGCAGGGGCATCCGCCCCAGCTTTTCCAGAATTTCCAGGAAAATGCCGTCGTAGTCGAACCGGACCAGCCGGTTTCCGTCCTCCATCACATCTGTCACCTGGGCGGTCAGCTCGCCCTCGCCGAAGGTGATCTTTGCGCCGGTGCGCAGCTTTTTCCCCGGACGGACCAGGCACTCCCAGGTCTTGTCCCCCCGGTCGATGAGCAGCAGCACCTCGCAGACGCCGCCGGACTCCCGGTGGCCGATGAGCCGGGCAGGGAGCACCCGGGAGTCGTTCATCACCAGGCAGTCCCCCGGGCGGAGGAAGTCCGGCAGCTCGTAAAACATATGATGGCCTACTGAACCTGTCTGCTTATCCAGGGTCATCAGCTGGGAGGCGTCCCGTCGCTCCAGGGGCGTCTGGGCGATCAGCTCCGGCGGGAGGTCATAATAAAAATCACTGGTCTTCATGGATTTATCCTCATTTCAGGGTTGTTGCCCAAAAGAGTATGCAAAACCTGCTGTAAAATAGAACAGTTTTGCAGGAAATGCGCCTTGACGATGCAAGGGAAGCGTGATATGATACGTCTATACACGCAGAATAGAGGTGCGGCCTGCATCAGTACCGCTGCGGAGGGCGCCGCCGCTCCGCGAGGCAGTGTGGAAAGGGCAGTCCGCCGAAGGGGCCGGACGGCGGAGGTCGGGCTGCCTGGGCGGCAGGCAAACAGTCTGCTGACTGTCATCAGGGCATCCCGGTCGGGAGCCTCTGGTGTTGAGCTGATCTGCTCCATATAATGTCAGTGCTTCGCGCACCGCACATTATAGTACAGAATCAGCCCGTTTTCAACGGCTGATTTCTTTTTTGCCCCGGAGAGGGAGAAACAGGACGGGCGACGCCTGCATAGACTGAGCTGAGTCCGAATTTAGGAGGAGTTACCCATGGAGAAGTATAAGGTTGGCGTTGTCGGCTGCACCGGCATGGTGGGACAGCGCTTTGTCACCCTGCTGGAGAATCACCCCTGGTTCCAGATCACCGCGCTAGCCGCCAGCGCCCGGAGCGCAGGCAAGACCTACGGCGAGGTGGCCGGGAAGCGCTGGCTGATGAGCACCCCCATGCCCGAGTCCGTGAAGGACATGGTCATTCTGGACGCCGAGGCGGATATGGATACCTTCTGCGACCGGGTGGACTTCACCTTCTGCGCCGTCAATATGAAGAAGGACCAGATTAAGGCGCTGGAGGAGGCCTATGCCAAACACGAGTGCCCGGTGGTCTCCAACAACTCCGCTCACCGCCACACCCCCGACGTGCCCATGGTGGTGCCGGAGATCAACCCCCAGCACATTCGCATCATCGACAGCCAGCGCAAGCGTCTGGGCACCCGGCGGGGCTTTATCGCCGTCAAGTCCAACTGCTCCCTCCAGAGCTACGTCCCCGCCCTGCATCCCCTGCGGGAGAAATACGGCCTGGACAAAGCCCTGGTCTGCACCTACCAGGCCATCTCCGGGGCGGGCAAGAACTTCACCACCTGGCCGGAGATGGTGGACAACGTCATCCCCTATATCGGCGGCGAGGAGGAGAAGAGCGAGCAGGAGCCGATGAAGCTCTGGGGCGAGATCGTGGGCGATGAGATCGTGGACGCCGTCTCCCCCTCCATCACCAGCCAGTGCCTCCGGGTCCCCGTCACCGACGGACACATGGCCGCCGTCTTTATGAGCTTCCCCGAGGGCAAAAAGCCCTCTGTGGAGGAGATCAAGGAGGTTTGGGCCTCCTATCGGGGCCGCGCCCAGGAGCTGGAGCTGCCCTCCGCCCCCAAACAGTTCCTCCACTACTTTGAAGACCCCAGCTATCCCCAGACCAAACTCCAGCGTGATCTGGAGGGTGGCATGGCCATCTCCCTGGGCCGTCTGCGTCCGGACAGCCAGTATGACTACAAATTTGTGGGCCTGAGCCACAACACCCTCCGGGGCGCTGCCGGCGGCGGCGTGCTCCTGGCGGAGCTGCTGTGCGCCGAGGGCTATATCACCCGGAAGTAACCTCCCCCCTATTCCCTCCGCTGTGAGAAAGGAGACCTGTTCATGAAGCAGCCTATTTTTACCGGTTCCTGTGTCGCCATCGTCACCCCCTTCAAGCCTAACGGGGTGGACTACGAAAAGCTGGGACAGCTCATCGAGTTCCAGATCGCCAACGGGACCGACGCCATCTGCATCTGCGGCACCACCGGCGAGTCCTCCACCCAGACCATGCAGGAGCATATGGTCACGGTGGAGTACGCCATCAACAAGGTGGCAGGACGCTGCAAGGTCCTCGCCGGGGCGGGCAGCAACGACACCGCCGCCGCGCTGGAGCTGGCCCTCCACGCTGAGAGCGCCGGGGCCGACGGCCTGCTGATGGTCACCCCCTACTACAACAAGGCGACCCAGAAGGGGCTGATCCAGCACTACACCTATATTGCCGACCGGGTACACACCCCCATCATCCTCTATCACGTCCCCTCCCGGACGGGCACCAGCTTCAAGGCCTCTACTTACTATGAGCTCTCCAAGCACCCCATGATCAACGGCATCAAGGAGGCCAGCGGGAACTTCACCCTGGTCTCCCAGACGGTGGCTCTGTGCGGAGACAATATGAACATCTGGTCCGGCAACGACGACCAGGTGGTGCCTCTCATGGCCATGGGCGGCAAGGGCGTCATCTCGGTGCTGGCCAACATCCTCCCCCGGCAGGTCCACAACATGGTGCAGCTGTGTCTGGACGGCAACTTCGCCGAGGCCGCCAGGCTCCAGGCCAAGTACCAGAAGCTGAACGACACTCTGTTTATCGAGGTCAACCCCATCCCGGTCAAGACCGCCATGAACCTGATGGGCATGGAGGCCGGTCTGCTGCGGATGCCTCTGTGCGAGATGGAGGAGGGCAACCTGGCCATTCTGAAATCCGTGCTGACCGAGTACGGTCTGCTGTAAGGAGCTCCTGCCATGCTGAAGATAATCATTTCCGGCTGCAACGGCAAGATGGGGCAGGTGGTGGAGTCCATCTGCTCCGCCGACAGCCAGGTCCAGGTGGTGGCCGGGTTCGACGTCAACCAGACGCCCCGGTCCTACCCCGTCTACGTCTCCCCTGCCAACTTCACCGGCGAGGCGGACGTCATCATCGACTTTTCCAGTCCCAGGGCTCTGGACGGTCTGCTGGCCTTCGCCGTGGAGCGGGGAGTCCCGGCGGTGCTGGCCACCACCGGCTACTCCCAGGAGCAGCTGGCCCAGATCGAAGAGGCCGCCAAAACCGTTCCCATCTTCCGCTCCGCCAACATGTGCCTGGGCATCAACGTAGTACTCGACCTGGTGAAGCGGGCCTCCGCCATTCTGGGGGACGCCTACGACATTGAGATCGTAGAGCGGCACCACAACCGGAAGGTGGACGCCCCCAGCGGCACCGCCCTGATGCTGGCGGACGCCGCCCAGGAGGGGCTGGACTATGAGGCCGACTACACCTACGGCCGTCACGACCGCCGCCAGGCCCGGCCCAAGAACGAGATCGGCATCAGTTCCGTCCGGGGCGGCACCATCGTGGGCGTCCATGAGGTGATCTTCGCCGGCCGGGACGAGGTCATTGAGATCCGCCACGAGGCCCAGAGCCGGGAGATTTTCGCCTCCGGCGCCGTCAAGGCCGCCAAGTTCCTCGTCACCGTCCCCCAGCCCGGCCTGTACGATATGCAGGTCCTGGTGGCCGCCCAGCATGAAGAAGGAGGTTCCTTATGAGCCAGGGAATTACCAAAATCGCCTATGCCGCCGACGTGACCCTCATCACCCTGTCCTCTCTGCCCAGCGACAGCCGGACGGTAGCCTCGGTGCTCACCGCCCTCTCGGACAACGGGGTCAACGTGGACATGATCTCCCAGACCGCGCCCCAGGGGGGCAGTATCCGTCTGAGCTTCACCATCTCCGACGCCTCTCTGGCCATTGCCCTCTCTGTGCTGGCAAAGCTGCGCCAGGAGAATCCCGCCATTTCCCCGGAAATTCTCCCGGGCAACTGCAAGCTGGCCTTCTATGACGAGAACATGGTGCAGACCCCCGGCGTGGCTGCAAAGCTGTTCGCCCTACTCAGCCAGGCGGATATTCAGGTCATGCTCATCACCACCTCCGAGGTGGATATCTCCATCCTGGTGAATGGACATAACCTGTCCGACGCCCTGACCCTGATGTGCGAAAACTACAACGTGGAGCCGGTGGAGACGTGCTTCTGAGCCTTTTCTGAAATCAAAAGATAAAAAAGCGATGGATCGCCGTCTGGCGACCCATCGCTTTTTGTTGTCTGTTCTGTCTTACAGGTGCACCCGATGGTACACCTTCTTGCCCTTTTTCAGCACCAGGCCCTGGCCGGAGAGCTGCTCGGCGGTGTAGGTGGCGGCGGCGTCCAGCACCTTCTCCTCCCCTATGCTGATGCACTTGTCCTTGGTGATCGCCCGCCGGGCGTCGCCATTGGAGGAAGCCAGGCCGGACAGGGTCAGCAGCCGGATGAGGGAAATGCTGCCGTCGGTCAGGTCGTCGGCAGACACCACTGTCTCCGGCATATGGTCGGAGGCCCCTGCGCCGCCAAACAGGGCCCTTGCGGTGCCCTGGGCCCTCTTCGCCTCGTCTTCGCCGTGGACCAGAGCGGTCAGCTCGTAGGCCAGGACCTCCTTGGCCCGGTTGAGCTGGCTTCCCTCCCAGGTCTCCATCTCGGCGATCTCCTCCAAGGGCACCTCGGTGAGCATTTTCAGGCACTTGATCTCGTCGGCATCGTCCACGTTGCGCCAGTACTGGTAGAAATCATAGGGAGAGGTTTTGTTCGGGTCCAGCCAGACCGCCCCGGAGACGGTCTTGCCCATCTTCTTCCCCTCGCTGTTGAGCAGCAGGGTGATGGTCATGGCCTCTGCGTCCTCCTTGCCCAGCTTGCGGCGGATCAGCTCCCGGCCGCCCAGCATGTTGGACCACTGGTCGTCGCCGCCAAACTGGAAGTTGCAGCCATACTCCTGATAGAGATGGTAGAAGTCATAGGACTGCATAATCATATAGTTGAACTCCAAAAAGCTCAGGCCCTTCTCCATCCGCTGCTTATAGCACTCCGCCCGGAGCATATTGTTCACCGAGAAGCAGGCGCCTACCTCCCGGAGCAGCTCCACATAGTTCAGCTTCAGCAGCCAGTCCGCATTGTTGAGCATCAGAGCCTTGCCGTCGGAGAAGTCGATAAAGCGGCTCATCTGCTCCTTGAAGCAGTCTGCGTTGTGCTGGATGGTCTCCCGGGTCATCATCTTGCGCATATCGCTCTTGCCGGAGGGGTCGCCCACCATGGCGGTGCCGCCGCCCAGCAGGGCGATGGGACGATTGCCGTGCTTCTGCATCCGGCGCATCAGGCTCAGTGCCATAAAGTGGCCCACATGGAGAGAGTCCGCCGTGGGGTCAAAGCCGATATAGAAGGTGGCCTTGCCGTTGTTGATCATCTCCTTGACCTTTTCCTCGTCGGTCACCTGGGCGATCAGGCCCCGGGCTGTCAGTTCTTCGTACAGTGTCATCGTTGTTTGTCTCCTTTTCTTTTTGGGGACTGGCATACAAAAAGCCCTCTGTCCCCGGACTTGGGACAGAGGGCGCAACATTGCGCGGTACCACCTCTGGTTCGCCCGTTCCTCACGGAAAGGGCCTCAGGGAGTTCTGACAAACTCCTGCGCTGTAACGGGCACACCCGGCCTCTTCCCTACTGACATACCGCGTTCAGGGGGCTGCTCAGAGGGGTATTCTCACAGCACTCTCTCCCCCTCTCACCGACCGGGGGCTCTCTGAACAGAGGTAGCTGTGATACTGGGCCTCGTCATCGCATTTCCAGTGGAAACTATACCATTCTTTTTTGCCGATGTCAAGGAAATTCCGCGAGAAAACGGCTTTCAGCCCTCATTTCTCCGGCGTTTCTTCCATCCCTCCGCCTGGTCCAGCATCTCCCCGGCGCTGCGGAGCAGTGCCTCGGTGACCTGTTCTCCGCCGGAGAGACGGGCCACCTCCTCCATCCGCCGCTGACGGGTGAGCTGCTCCACAGCGGTGTAGGTGCGTCCGTCCCGCTCCCCCTTCTCCACTGAGAAGTGGACGTCTGCCATGGCGGCGATCTGGGGCAGATGGGTGACGCAGAGCACCTGCTTGTGCCGGGCCACGTCTGACATCTTCCGGGCCACCTTCTGGGCTGCCCGGCCGGAGACGCCGGTGTCCACCTCGTCAAAGACCAGAGTGGCCACCGCATCGTTCTCCGCCAGCACATTTTTCAGAGCCAGCATGATACGGGCCAGCTCGCCGCCGGAGGCGATCTTGTGGATGGGCTTTAAATCCTCTCCCACGTTGGCGGACATGAGGAACTGCACCTCGTCCATCCCCGTCTCGTCCATGTGGAGCTTCCCCGGCTTGGGGGCAAAGTCCACCTGGAACCGCACCTTCGGCATGTCCAGGTCGGTCAGCTCCTTCTGGATGCGGTGCTGCATCCGCTCCGCTGCCGCCCTTCTGGCCTGAGAGAGGGCCTCTCCCCGTTTCCGGGTCTCCACCACGGCGGCCCGCCACTGGACCTCCAGCCTGGCAATGCGGTCGTCGGCGTACTCGATCTGCTCCCGCTCCTGTCGGCACCGCTCCAGATAGGCCAGCATATCCTCCACCGTGTCGCCGTACTTTTTCCGCAGGCGATAGATCAGGTCCAGCCGTCCCTCCAGCTGGTCCAGCTCCCCGGGAGAGACCTCCAGGCCGTCCCGCTCCCGGGTCACCTGCTCTGCCAGATCGTCCACGGCGTACCGGGCCTCCGCCAGGCTGTCTGCAATCTGGGCCAGGTTCTCGGAATACCGGCCCAGACTGCGCAGGGCGTTCTCCGCCCGGCCCAGCAGGGTCACGGCCCCGTCCTCCTCGTCGCTGCCCGAGAGGGCGACGGCGGCCTCCTCCAGCCCGTCCATCAGCTTGCCCGCATTGCGCAGCTTCTGCCGTCGCTGGGACAGCTCCTCGTCCTCTCCCGGCTTCAGCTCCGCCCGCTCCAGCTCCCGTATCTGGTAGTCCAGAGAATCCATTCTCCGGGCCTTCTCCGCCTCGTCCATGCGCAGGGAGTTGATTTCCCGGGCCAGGCGGGCGGCCTGGGCATAGCTTTCCTGATAGGCGGTCAGCCGCGGCTCCGTCCTGCCGAAGCTGTCCAGATAGGACAGATGACACAGAGGGTCTAACAGCTGCTGTCCGTCGTGCTGGCCGTGGATGTTGATGAGCTGACGGCCCAGCTCCTGCATCTGGGCGACGGTGATGGGCTGTCCGTTGAGTCGGCAGAGGTTCCGTCCCCCCTGCTGAATCTGTCGCTGGAGCACCAGATCCCCCTCCTGGTGGGAGAATCCGTTCTGCTCCAGCCAGGGGCCCACCGCCGTATCGGTGAACTGGGCGCTCACCAGGGCATATTTTGCCCCGGTGCGGATCAGGTCACGGCTGGTCCTGCCCCCCAGAATGGCGTCGATGGCGTCCACCACGATGGACTTGCCCGCCCCCGTCTCGCCGGTGAGCACGTTAAAGCCCCGGTCAAACTGGATATCCGCAGACTGAATGACCGCGATATTTTCTATGTGAAGCAGAGAAAGCATATCCGTTCCTCCCCTCTGCCTGCAAAACGCCGCTCAGCGCAGCATGGACCGAATCTCGCCGCAAAACGCCTCCGCCGCCTGGCTGGTATCCATGATGAGCAGGGCGGTGTCGTCCCCCGCCAGGGTGCCCACCATATTTTCGATCTCCATATGGTCCAGGGCGGACGCCGCCGCGTTGGCAAGGCCCGGCATGGTCTTGACCACCACCAGGTTCTGGGCGCAGGCCGCGCTGATGACCCCCTCCCGGAAGATGTTCCGCAGCCGCTCGTCGTGCTCTCCCTGTCCTTTGCGGTCGGAGATCGCATACCGGTACTCTCCGGAGGCGCCCAGCTCCTTGACCAGCTGCAGTTCCTTGATGTCCCGGGAAATGGTCGCCTGGGTACAGCGGAACCCCTGCTCCCGCAGTGCTGCCAGCAGTTGCTCCTGAGTCTCTATATCCTGCCGGGCAATGATATCAAGGATCGCCCGCTGTCTCTGTTCCTTCATCCTGTCTCCTCGATTCTCAGTTTCCGCCCAGCTTTTGGCTGATGATCTCATAGAAGTTCCGGCCGCTGAGCCGAACCAGCTCGATGTGTTCTCCCCCATTGCACAGCTCTACAATGTCTCCGCTCCCCAGTCGGAAGGCCTTGCCCCCGTCTACGGAGAGATAGGCCGTTTTCCGGCTCTGACGGTTGGCCCGGACGGCGATCACCCGCTCCGGCCCCAGCACAAAGCTCTTGGCCTGGAGGGCATGGGCACAGATGGGGGTAATGATCAGATTGTCCGCCGTAGGCTCCACAATGGGTCCCCCCGCCGACATGGAGTAGGCGGTGGAGCCGGTGGGGGTGGCCACGATGACCCCATCTCCGGAAAACTCCATGATCTTCACCCGGTCTCCGTAGACCGCCAGATCGATCACCCGGGCCACAGCCCCCTTGGTGATGATGGCGTCGTTCAGCGCCAGCTCCCGGTGGATGACCCGCTTGTCCCGGAAGACCCGGACATCCATCATGGCCCGGCGCTCCAGGGTGTACTCCCCCTTGACCAGCCGGTGGAGGAGCTTCAGCTCCCCGTGCTCCAGCTCCGCCATAAAGCCCACGCTGCCCATATTCACCCCCAGGATGGGGAAATGGTACTCTGCCGCCAGCTTGGCCGAGTGGAGGATGGTGCCGTCGCCGCCGAAGCAGATGAGCATGTCCGCCCCCCGGGCGGCGTCCTGTAGCGCCTCAAACCGGATGTCCTCCGGCAGCTCACAGCCGCCGTCCGGGCGAAAGGGCAGACAGACGGCGGTCTCCACCCCGTCCTGCTCCAAAATGCGCCGGGCCTCCCGCACGGCGCGCAGCCCCTTGTCCCGGTAGGGATTGGGACTCAAAATCACTTTCATGATGTTCTCTCCAGACTCTCATGGGAAAGGCGAACCAGCTCGTCCAGGTCGGGGCGCGCATCCGTGTGCCCCCCGGCCTCCAGCCAGCCCAGATATTCGATATTGCCCTCCGGCCCCCGGATGGGGGAAAAGGTCAAATCAAGGACGGCCAGGTCATTGTCCCCGGCATGGGTCAGGAAGCACTCCAGCACCTCCCGGTGGACCGCCGGGTCGCGGACGACCCCCTTCTTCCCCACCTTGTCCCGTCCGGCCTCGAACTGGGGCTTGACCAGACAGACCATCTGCCCGCCTTCCCTCAGCAGGGGCCGCAGGGCGGGCAAGATCAGGCCCAGAGAGATAAAGGACACGTCCACCGAGATGAAGTCCAGCTTTTCCGGGAACTGCTCCGGGGTGAGATACCGGGCGTTGGTGCGCTCCATGGAGACCACCCGCTCGTCCCCCCGTAGCTTCCAGTCCAGCTGTCCATAGCCCACGTCCACGGCGTAGACCTTCGCCGCGCCGTTTTGCAGCATACAGTCGGTAAAGCCACCGGTGGAGGCCCCGCAGTCCATGCAGACCGCCCCCTCCAGGGTGATGGGCCAGGTCTTCATCGCCTTTTCCAGCTTCAGCCCGCCCCGGCTGACGTATTCCAGGGTCTTGCCCCGGACCTGTATCTCCGCCCCCTCGGGGACGGCATAGCCGCTCTTGTCCACCCGGCGTCCGTCTACAAACACCTGCCCGGCCATAATGATCGCCTGGGCCTTCTGCCGGGTGGGAGCGTGGCCCTGCTGGACCAGGGTCTGGTCCAGTCGCATCCTGCTCACGAGACCGCCTCCTCAATGGCTGCGGCGATGTGGGCCGCGTCGATGCCCAGCAGCGCCCGCAGCTGGGGGATGCTCCCGTGGGTGACCAGTCCGTCCCCGGCATTGAGGAGGATGACCCGTTTCAGCCAGACGTTCAGTGCCGCCATCTGGGTGACCAGATCCCGGCCCACCGAGCCACGGGAGGCCACCTCCTCCACCACCGTCAGCCGGTGGGTGCGCCTGACGCTGTCCATCACCGGGCCGCTGTCCAGAGGGGAGACACGGTTGAGCTTGATGACCTCACAGAAGATCTGTCGCTTTTCCAGCTGCCGGGCGGCCTCCAGCGCCTCTCCGATCAGCGTGCCGTAGGTCACCAGCGTCATGTCCGTCCCCTGGCGCAGGATGACGGTGGGCTTATCGGAGGTGTCCTCTGAGAAGCCGTTCTCGCCCCCCTTGGGGTAGCGAATGGCCACCGGCCCCCGGGCCTCCTTCACCGACCAGGAGAGCATACTCTTCAGCTCGGCAAAGCTGGCGGGGGCCAGAATGACCATATGGGGGACGGCGGAGAGCATGGAGACATCATAAGTACCCTGATGAGTCTCCCCATCCTCCCCGGACAGGCCCGCATGGTCTACGCCCAGCACCACATGGAGCTTCTGGATGGCCACGTCGTGGATGAGCATGTCATAGGAGCGCTGCAAAAAGGTGGAGTAGACGGCAAATACCGGCACCAGTCCCTGCTTTGCCATGCCTGCGCACATGGAGACGGCGTGGCCCTCGGCGATACCCACGTCGAAGAACCGCTGAGGGAACTGCTCGGCAAAGCCGGTCAGTCCTGTGCCGCTCTCCATGGCGGCGGTGACGGCGCAGAGGTCCGGCTCCTCCCGGCCCAATTTGCACATGGTCTTTCCAAAGACAGAGGAAAAGCTCTCCTTCGTCGGCTTCAACGGTAGCCCCGTCTCCGGCTGGAAGGGGGCGACGCCGTGGAAGCTGGAGGGCATGGCCTCCGCAGGAGGATATCCCTTTCCCTTGATGGTGCGCACATGGATGACCACCGGGCCGTCCAGACTTTTGGCGTACCGGAGCAGACGGGTCAGCTCGCTGAGGTTGTGCCCGTCCACCGGCCCGAGATAGTTAAATCCCACGTCCTCGAACATACTGCTGGGCAGCAGCGTCCCCTTGATGGCTTTTTTGATCCGATGGGTCATAGCGTACAGGTGCTTTCCTCCGGGGATTTTCCGGGTAAAGCTCCGGTACGCCTGCTTGAAGCGGAGATAGGACGCCTTGAGATGGTGGCGGCGCAGGAGGGTGGCGATGCCGCCCACGTTCTTCTTGATGCTCATGCCGTTGTCGTTGACGATGACCACCATCCGCTCGCCGCTGCCACCGGCGTCGGAAAGTCCCTCGTAGGCCAGCCCTCCGGTGAGAGCGCCGTCCCCGATCAGGGCAAGGACGTCATAATCCTCCCCCCGGATGCTCCTGGCCCGGGCCATACCCACCGCCACGGATACTGAGTTGGAGGCGTGACCGGCGATAAAGGCGTCATGGACGCTCTCGTTGGGCTTCGGGAATCCGGCAAGCCCCCCGAATTTCCGCATGGTGTCCATCTGCTCTGCCCGGCCGGTGAGGACCTTGTGGACATAGCACTGATGTCCCACGTCAAACACCACCCGGTCACGGGAGGTGTCATAGACCCGGTGGATGGCAACCGTCAGCTCCACCGCCCCCAGATTGGAGGCCAGATGCCCCCCGGTGGCCGCCACCGACTGCACCAGATCCCGGCGCAGCTCTTCGCACAGCTCGACCCCTTCGCTGTCCGTCAGGTCGGTCAGCGGCAGGGAAAGCCCCTTTGTATATTCCCACATGTTGTTTCTATCCCTCCAGGCCCGCTCAGTGGAACAGCTCGACGCCGATGATGCCCACGCAGAAGCCCAGCAGCGCGCCGAAAATCACCTGGAGCCCCGTATGCCCCATGACGACCTTGATCTCCTGATGGCTCAGGTTGGGACCCATCTCCTCCGGGATATTTTCGAGCAGCTCATTGAGCACCTTCGCCTGTTCTCCGGAGGAGCGGCGGACGTGGGTGGCATCGTACATGGTCATGATGGCAAAGAGGCAGGCGATGGCGAACAGTCCCGAGTCAAACCCGTAGAGCAGCCCGGTAGTCGTGGCACAACAGGTCACCAGGGCGGAGTGTGAGCTGGGCATACCGCCGCTCTCCAGGAATTTTGCCCGGGAAAAGTATCCCTCTGTGATGCGCTGAATAAAACCTTTGGCGATCTGTGCCAGTGCCCAGGAGAGGGCAGACAGCACCAGAATTCGATTTCCCAACGGCATATATCTTCGTCCTCGCTTTCGTCAGTTGCTCCGGCCTGCCAGATAATCTGCCAGCGTCTCCAAAAAAGCCGTCTCCAGTCCGGTACCCTCCAAGGCGCGCTTGGCGAGTTGGGTCTGCTCCCGGATGACGTGCTCTGATTCCTCCACGCCCCACAGGGAGACCAGAGTGGATTTTCCCTGGGCGGCATCCTTCCCCACCGTCTTGCCCATCTCCGCAGATGTGGCGGTCACGTCCAGAATGTCGTCCCGGATCTGGAAGGCCAGACCTACCGCGGCGGCGTACTCCCGGGCGGCCTGCATCTGTTCCGTATTGCCGCCTGCGGCGGCCACTCCCATGAGACAGGCCGCCTCCAGCAGACAGCCGGTTTTCAGTGCGTTCATACCGGTGATCTCCTCCGGGGTGAGCGTCCGCTCCTCCCCCTGGATATCCAGCACCTGTCCGGCACACATCCCGTCCTGTCCCGCCTCCCGGGCCAGGGTCAGCGCCGCCGTCAGCCGTCGCTCCTCCGGGAGGGGAGCGGAGAGCACCTGCTCAAAGGCCGCCGCCTGGAGGGCGTCCCCCGCCAGCACCGCCATGCTCTCCCCGAATACCCTGTGATTCGTGGGCTTGCCCCGGCGGAGATCGTCGTTGTCCATGCAGGGCAGGTCGTCATGGATGAGGGAATAGGTGTGGACCATCTCGATGGCGGCGGCAAAGGGCAGCGCCTGCTCCTCTTCCCCACCGGCAGCACAGCAGAAGGCCATGGTCAGCACCGGTCGGATACGCTTGCCCCCGGCCAGAAGGCTGTACCGCATGGCGGTATACAGCTCCCCATAGGGAGGCTCTCCGGTAAAGCACTGCTCCAGATAGGCCTCGATCTTTTCCTGATATGCAGTCAGTTCTGTCCGAAAGTCCACTTGCCTACTCCTCACTTTCAAAGGGCTGCCCCACCGGCTCCCCGTCGGGGCCCTTGGACAGCTTCTGTACCTTCTGTTCCGCAGAGTCCAGCAGCTTGCTGCACCCGGCGATGAGCTTCGTCCCCTCCTCAAACAGGGCGATGGACTGCTCCAGGGGGACCTCCCCCCGCTCCAGCTGGGAGACGATGGTCTCCAGCCGGGCCATTGATTCCTCAAAATTCAGCTTTTTGGAAGCCATGCTCACACGTCCTTTTTCTTGTTCATCACAGTGCAGTTTAACCTGCCGTCAGCGACCCGCAGGGTGATCTCCTCCCCCAGCGCGACCTGGGAAACAGAGGACAAAATGCGTCCCTCCCCGTTCTGGGCCAGGCTGTATCCCCGGGCCAGCACCTTCATGGGGCTCATGGCGTCCAGTCCCGCCGCCAGCGCCGCCAGGCGGTTCCGCTCCCGGTGGGTCATCGTCTGCATCTGGGCCAGGAGACGGCTCTGCCGCATCTCCAGCAGCAGCCGCTTGTCCTCGATAGCGGCGGCCGGGTCGGTCATGACCCGGCGCTCCGACAGCCGCTCCAGCCGTCCCCGCTCCTCCGTCAGGCGGGCGGAGACCGCCCCCTGCATCCTGGCCTGAAGCTGGTCCAGCTGCTGGCTCAGCTCCCGCCAGTCCGGCACCGCCAGCTCGGCGGCGTTGGAGGGAGTGGCCGCCCGCAGGTCGGCCACAAAGTCGGCGATGGTGAAGTCGGTCTCATGGCCCACGGCGGAGATGACGGGCAGCTCCGATGCGGCGATGGTCCGGGCCAGAGCTTCGTCATTGAACGCCCACAGGTCCTCCATGGAGCCGCCGCCCCGGCCGATGATGATCAGGTCCGCCAAAGCGTGGGCGTTGGCATACCGCACCGCCCCGGCCAGCTCCGCCGCCGCCTGGGTCCCCTGCACCCGGACGGGGAGCAGCAGCACCTGGGCCACCGGCCATCTGGCCTTTAGAATACGTATCATGTCGTGGACTGCCGCCCCGGCGGAAGAGGTGATGAGGGCGATCCGCTCCGGATAGGGGGACAGAGGCTTTTTCCGGCTCTCGTCAAACAGCCCCTCCTGGGCGAGGCGGGCCTTAGTCTGCTCAAAGGCCACATACAGCTCCCCCACCCCGTCTGGGATCAGGCTGTCGGCATAGAGCTGATACTGCCCGTCCCGGGGAAAGACGGTGATCCGGCCCCGGGCCACCACCTTCATGCCGTTTTCCGGCTGGAACCGGAGCCGCTGGGCGGAGGAACGGAACAGGACGCACTTCAGCGCCCCCTCCCCGTCCTTCAGGGAGAAGTAGTGATGGCCGGAGGGGTATCGCTTGTAGTTGGAGATCTCTCCCCGGACGGCGATGGCGGAGAGCATCCGGTCCCCGTCCATCCTGGCCTTGAGGTACTGGTTCACCTGGCCCACAGTGAAGATGGCCTGTTCCATGTCACGCTCCCCGCTGGAGCCGCCGCATGGTCAGAATCGCCGTCCCCATGGCGTTGTCGGTGGAGTAGGCAGGCTGGGCGAAGATCGCCCCCGTGAGCTTCTGCCGCAGCAGGCTGTTGGAGGCAACGCCTCCGGAGCAGACCACCGGCAGGCCTGGGTACTGCCGCCGGGCCGCCTGGGTGGTGCGCTCCACCGCCGAGGCGACGGTCAGCAGCATGAACCGGGCAATGTCCGAGGGTAAACGGTGAGCCTCCACCATGTCGCGCACCTTGTTCTCCATTCCGGAGAGGGAGAATTCCAGGCCGTTGAGCCGCACCCGGAAGCAGTCCGGCCGCTGGGAAAACTGGGAGATGCGGTCCAGGCTCTTCCCCGAGGGGAAGGGAACATGGAGCATCTGCCCCGTCCGGTCGATGAGCTGACCGGCGGAGATGTCGATGGTGCCGCCGATACGGCCGCAGCGGATATTGCTCCCCTCCGGCACCACCAGCAGCAGCTCAGTAGTGCCCCCGGAGAGGTGCCAGGCCAGGAGGGGCTTGTCCAGCAGCTCCAGCCGTCCCGCCGACCAGCAGGCGGCGGCCACATGGCCCTGCTGATGGGAAAAGCCGTAGTACGGCACGCCCAGCGCGGCGGCCAGCGTCTCCCCCTGGGAGGCTCCCGCCAAAAAGCAGGGCATATAGGAGCCCTCCACCGCCCGGGGCTGGGTGGAGGCCCCCACGGCGGCGATGTCCTTCAGCAGCCCCTTGGCCTCCAGATCACGGAACCGCTGGGGCAGCTCCCGCACATGCTGGAACAGGGCCTCGCTCTGCCGCAGGCCCAGCTCCCCCTCTTTGACGGTGAGGAGCCTGCCCTCGTTGTCACCGGTGCCGTCCTCCCGAAAGACGGCGGCGGAGGTAGTGTAATTACTGGTGTCGATACCCAGCGCCGCTCTCATTTTCTGACCTCCTCCGGAAGTTCCTCCCGGGCAAAGGTGCCCAGGATGCCGTTTAAAAAGGCGACCACCTTTTCGTCCTCATAGTGCTCTGCCAGCTGCACCGCCGCATGGATGGCGGTGCCCTGTGGGATCTCCGGCATGTAGAGCAGCTCATACATGGCCACCCGCATAATGGCGGCAGCCACCCGGGGGATACGCTCAAACCGCCAGCCGATGGCGTACTTCTCGATGTATCCGTCCAGCTCCGCACCGTGGGCGCCTACGCCACTCACCACCTTGCGGATATAAGCCTCCTGCTTCTCGTCGGGCAGCTCCCGATACAGAGGGTCCTCCTCTCCCAGGGAGAGAAAATGCTCCGGGTCCAGAAAGCGGTCCAGCATTTCCTGGGCGCTCTCGTCCGTATAGCCCAGCTCATAGGCCAGGCGGACTGCGATCTCACGGGCAGAGGTTCTCGTCATGTTGCGGTTCCTCCACATCTCAATTCGGCTCATTTGCCCGGGGTACCGGCGCAATGACCCGGTATGCAGTATTTCTGTTATTATACACCGGAATATGCAAAATGAAAACCCTCTCCGTGAGAGAAAAATCGAAAAAGAGGGAGAAATTTTCATTCACCTGTCTGCCCTGTATCCGACAGAAAGCGACCTGTGCCCGATGCAGAGACAGCCCTCCCCGGGGCTGTTCCCGGCCCGGGAAAGGCTGTTGCTGTTGGATGCAGGATGTCCAGCGTCAGTCCTCCGCCAGCACCACCTTGACCGAGCTGGCTGAAAAGTCCGTCTCCCCCAGGACGATATCGGTGATCTTGGCCACGTCCGCCCCCGACAGCTCCCCGCTCTCGGTGGAGACCACCACGCTGACGCTGTTATCCCCGATAAAGGCCACACACTCCGGGTAGCCCTTGGCGGCGACCAGGCTCTCGATCTGAGACTCCGCCAGCGTGGCCGACGCCATGGCGGCGATGCTCTCCGCCGCCGCGCTCACTGCCGCGTCACTGGCCTCCGGGTCGTCCACCGTCTCCTGGAGGATGGACAGGGCGCTGGCCCGGGCCTCCTCCCGGCTCAGCCGGGCCTCGGCAAAGTAGCCGCTGCTGTCTCCCGTCTCACTGACCGTCTCCTCCGTCACCTCTGCGCTGTCCCAGCTGTCGATGACGATCTCCTCCGTGTCGCCGGAGGTCTCCTCTGCCGCTTCCGAATCGTCCGAGCTGACCAGCGCCGCCTCTCCCAGGGTCTTGGTCTCGGTGTCTCCGTCCTCGCTGGCCAGGGCGCTGGCGGACGTCTCCCCGGAGGTGCTCACCGCCGCCTCCTGGTCATAGGTCCAGTTGAGATAGACCGCCACGCACACAAACAGGACGATGGCCGCCACCACTACATTTCGCTTCCACAGTTTCATTTCTCGTTGCCTCCCGTTCCTTCACAGATGGATATTTGGTTTGCATTCAGTCCGGTGAGCGCCTCCACCGCCTGCAAAACCCGCAGTCTGACCTCCGGATCGCCCCCTCCGACGCAGACCACCAGGGCGCCCTGGAGCTGAGGGGCGATCTCCTGGACCGTCACCGTCTCCTGTTGGCTGGAGCCGGCGGAGACGATCACCGTCTCCCGCTCGTCGCCGTCCTCGTCGGTGGCCAGGACCAGCTGGGTCCCGCTTTTGACCGTCAGGACCACGGTGGTCTCCCCCACCCCCTGCATCCGGGACAGGGCCTGGGCCATCCGCCGCTCCAGGTCGGCCACCGTGTCGTCCAGAGAGGTGTCCGCCGTTTGGACCGATGTCTCTGTCTCCGCCGTGTCCCCGGTGTCCTCCCCCGACGGCCAGAGCATCAGCCCCACCCCCAGGGCCAGCACCAGCAGGACGTACTGATACCGCTTCAACAGCTCCTTTGCCTTTTCCGCATCCCATTTTGGTCTCATGCCCCCTCCTGATCCTCCTGCTCCCGGTAGACGATCTGCTCCCGCTCCAGGCCGAAGTCCCGGACCAGCGCCTCGTTCAGAGCGGCCCGGTCGCCGCCGGACAGCGTTCCGGTCACAATGGCCCGGACCGGGGTCGGGGTCTCCCTCTCCCAGCTCCACTCCACGGTGATCTGGCAGTCCAGGCCCAGCTCCTCCGTCATGTGCTGAATATATGCATCCGTCTCCCCGGCTATGATGTCTCCGGTCAGTTCTTTTCCCGTCTCCTCCAGCGTCTCCTGCCGGGCAGACAGCTCCTCCTGACAGTCCCGGACAGCCTGGGACAGGGAGCCGTAGTCCATCCCCAGCAGGGGTCGCACCAGGGCCAGGAACAGCATCAGGCCACAGGCCAGTCTGCCCACCTGCTTCACCGCCCCGCCCGGCATGACGGCCTGGGCCGCCGCCGTCAGGAAGGAGACGGCGATTACCCCCAGGAGCCACTCCCTTAACAGCTCCATCTCAGCTCACCGCCACGCTGACTGTGGTCACGACGGAGATCAGAGTCACCAGCGCCGAGGCCCCGGCCATCCCCAGCATCAGCCCGAAGGCACCCCCCAGATCGCCGATGAGCCGGGCGACCGGGTGCCGGGTCACGGCGGCGGTCAGCACCAAGGCCAGCCTGTAGAGCAGATACTGCACCCCCAGGCGCAGGAAGGGGACGGCGCAGAAGGCCAGCACGGCCAGCGTTCCGAAGACGCCGATGGCGTTGCGCAGAATCTCCGCCCCCGCCAGCACCGACTCGGTGGCGTCGGAGAGGATGCCACCCACCACCGGCACCATGCCGGAGATGGCAAACCGGGCCACCTTCACCGCCGCCCGGTCCGCCGTCCCGGAGATGACGCCGCTCAGGCCCAGGTAGACGGTAAAGAGCAGCAGAAGCCAGGTCAGCGCCGTCTGCACGCCCCAGCGGATGAAGTCCGCGACCGCCCGGATACCGGCGTTGCCCGTGGCCAGCGCCCCGGCACAGGCCGCCACATAGAGGTAAACCAACGGAAGCAGCACTCCCTCCATCAGGGTCAGCAGCAGATTGGAGCAGAACAGGGTCACCATCTGGCGGCTGGCCGCCCCGGTGAGCGAGCCGCTGGCGGCTGCGGCGGTGGTCATGACAGGAATCAGAATACGGGTGAATACAGTGAGGTTCTCCACCGTCTCCCGCCCCAGGGTCATCAGGGAGCTGACGTCGCCCATGGCCCCGGCGGTCACCGCCAGCGCACCCACTATGCGGAAAACTGCCTCCCCCTGTCCCAGCCCCGCCCCGTCCGCCAGGGCCTGGAGCAGGGAGCAGAACAGGGCGATGACCAGCACCAGCGCCCCGCTCCGGGTAGCCTGGGTGACGACGGCGTCCAGCTGATTCAGGACGGTCTCCCCCAGAGAGGCCAGCCCCTCGTCCAGGTCGATGTCCGCCGTCAGCTCTGTGTCCAGCACGTCCTCCGCCGCATCCTCCAGCTCGCCGGTATCTACGCTGTCCCAGACCTGGGCATCCGTCCCGAAGGCGGGCAGCAGGAGCAGGGAGAGCAGACCCAGGGCAAGCATCACTTGCAGCAGCTTTCTCACAGCATCTCCCCCACCAGCTCCAGCACCGCCCGAAGCAGCGGAGCCACTGTCACCAGCGCCGCCAGGCTTCCTGCCAGCTCCAGAAATACCGCCACGGTCCCCATCCCTCCGTCCCGGCAGAGCTGGGAGGCGATGTGCACCAGCAGGGCGATGCCCACAGTCTTGATGAGAGGGCTTAGAATCTCCTGGGACAGCCCTGCCAGGTCGGCCAGCTCCCGGAAAAGGGAAAGTGCCGACTCCAGGGCCTCCCGGCTCCGCCATAGGAGCAGCCCGCCGGTGACCAGGGCCAGCAGCAGAGCCAGCTCCGGCGTCTGACGCCGCAGAGTCAGGGCGCAGAAGGTACCCGCCACGGCGATGGCCCCCAGCTGGAAGAGTTCCCCGCCGCTCACAGGCCAAACAGCTCCTTGACCAGCTGGAACAGCTCGCTGATCTGCTGCACCACCATCATCAGCACCACCACCAGTCCCGCCAGGGTGACCATGGTGGCCTGCTCCTCCCGACCCGAGCGGGAGAGGACCTGGTTGAGTACGGAGACCAGTATCCCCACCGCCGCAATGCGAAAGATCAGATCCACGTCCATCTTATGTTCTCCTTCATGTATCCTTATCCCTACGCCAGCAGCAGCGCCAGGGTCGCCCCCGCCGTCAGGCCCAGGAGGAGGACGGTCCTCCCCTGCCGCTGTTCCTCCTCCCGGGCATCACGCAGACAGCCCTCCAGCTCCTGCCGCAAAAGGGACAGAAGCATGGCCTGTGCCTGTCCCCCGTAACGGCCCAGAATATCCCCCACACGGCCCAGGAGAGCCAGCTCCTCCTCCCGAAGGGGCAGGTTGATCGTCTCCGCCGCCTCCCGCCAGAGGTCGGAGAGGGGGCGCTCGTCCAGATGCTCCAGCAGCGCCCGGCACCGGCGGCACAGCTCTGCCATCGCCCCGGTCCCCGCCGCCAGCAGCTCCAGCAGCTGTCGGGTGTCCGTCTCCCGGTTGGAGAGCTCCGCCTCCATCCGGGCCAGGCCGTGGCAGATCTGAGACAGCGTCCGTCGCCGTTTCTGATACCACCGTCGGCGGCTCCAGCCTGTCCAGAGGCAGGCCCCGGTGATGAGCAGCCCCCCGGTCAGCCGGAGCATGGCATGGGCTCCACCCGGTATTGTCGGACTCCGTCCTGCCGCCGGATGGTCAACAGGTATCGGAACACCCGCTGCTCCAGCAGTGGAGCCAGGGCGGACCGCCGCTCCAGTTCCTCCCGCCCACTCCCGTGAGCGGTAGCCAGCACCGCCGCGCCACAGTTGGCCCCCTGGCACAGAGCTTCGGCGTCGGCGGGGTGGGTGATCTCGTCCACCGCCAGCACCTGGGGAGACATGGACCGGAGCAGGAGCAGCAGTCCGTCCCCCTTGGCGCAGCCGTCCGCCACGTCCGCCAGCGGCCCCACGTCCAGCTGGGGGACCCCGTCCCGGAGGGCGGCCACCTCTCCCCGCTCATCCGCCAGCCCCACCCGGATACCGGCGCAGCCCAGCAGCCGGATGAGGTCCCGGAGGAGGGTGGTTTTGCCCTCCCCCGGCGGGGCCAGGATGAGGGTGCTATAAAAATGTCCTCCCTCCATCAGCTGGGGAAGCAGGGGCGCTCCGATCCCCGGCGCCGGGCAGGCGATGCGGAGATTCACCGAGGACAGGCTGCGAAAGGCGCAGATACGCCCATCCCGGAGGGACGCCGTTCCGCACAGGCCCAGCCGGTGCCCGCCCTCCAGAGGGAGGAAGCCCGCCGCCAGCTTCCCCTCCAGCCCCTGGAGGGAGGCGTGGGTGGCCAGCTCCACCGTCTGCCGCAGATGCTCCCGGGTGATGGGGACCGGCCTGCCCTGTTCCAGGACAGGGCGCTCCCGGCCTGTCCCATCCGTGCAGGAGAGGCCCCGGCCCGCCCGGAGCCGAATTTCCTCCCAGCCACTCTGCTCCCCGGGCTGCCGGGCCAGCAACACCCGGCGCAGGCCTGACGGCAGGACGGAGACCGCCGTCCGCACCGCTTCCAGACGCTCCATGTCCACCCCTCCTTCGTCATAGGGCATTGTATGAGGGACGCTTTCCGGATATGCTCACTTGACAATTCCACCCTGCATGGCTATACTGTCTGCAATCGCCCCGGTTCTGGCCCGATTAGTTTTGTCTGTTTTTCTCATTTTGATAAGGTCAGGTGTGTTATGTTCTCTCTCTCCTTTGTCCCCAGCGGCAGCGCGCCGCTCTATCAGCAGCTCTATCGTTATATCCGGGAGAAAATCCTGTCCGGCCGTCTGGCCTCAGGGGAGAAGCTGCCCTCCAAGCGCCAGTTGTCCAAGGCGCTGAGCGTCAGCGTGGTGACGGTGGAGAGAGCCTACAGCCAGCTGGTGGCCGAGGGTTATCTCCATAGCCGGGACCGCAGCGGCTTCTTCGTTCTGCCGGTAGTTCCCCAGCCGGGTACGGCTCCCGTCCCCGCCCCGTCATTGCCCGAGCCCGCTCGGCCGACCCCGGTCTACAGGTATGACTTTGCCACCTCCGGCGGGGACGCCTCCAGCTTTCCCTTCTCCACCTGGGCCAGGCTGAGCCGGGAGGTGCTGTCCAGCCGGGACCAGGCCCTGCTCTCCGCCGCCCACCCCCAGGGCGTCCCCGAGCTGCGCCAGGCCATTGTCCGGCACCTGTACCAGTTCCGGGGGATTCAGGTCTCTCCGGAGCAGATCGTGGTGGGCGCCGGGTCGGAATTTCTCACTGCGCTGCTGGTGCAGCTCCTGGGCGCAAAGGGGGGCTATGCCGTGGAGGACCCGGGATATGGCAAGATCGCCCGTATTTTTCACGCCAGCGGGGCGGAGGTATGCCCCATCCCCCTGGACAGCCAGGGGTTGATGGTCGATCAGCTGGAGGCCAGCGGGGCGAGAGTAGTCCATGCGACTCCGTCCCACCACTTTCCCCTGGGCATCGTCATGCCCGTCTCCCGGCGGACCGAGCTGCTCCGGTGGGCCGACCAGGGAGAGGAGCGGTATATCATCGAGGACGACTACGACAGTGAGTTTCGCTTCTCCGGTCGTCCCATCCCCGCCCTCCAGGGGCTGGACCGCTCCGGGCGGGTCATCTACCTGAACACCTTCGCCAAGAGCCTGGCCCCCTCTCTGCGTATCAGCTATATGGTGCTGCCTCCCCGGCTGCTGGAGCGGTATCGGCGGGAGCTGCTCTTCTACTCCTCTACTGTTCCCTCCTTTGAACAGTACACCCTGGCACTGTTCATGGAGCGTGGACACATGGACCGCCACATCGCCCGGACGCGGAACCGCTATCAGCAGCGGCGAACCGCCATGGCCCGGGCTGTCCATCAGGAGGGTCTGGAAGGTCTCTGCACCATCTCCGGAGGGGAGTCCGGCCTGCATCAGCTGATGCAGGTCCACACCGACCGCGCTCAGGGCGAATTGACCCGGCTGGCCGCAGAAAAGGGCGTCCGTCTCTACCCTTTGGACGCATATTTTTTATGTGAACCCCCTCATTCCGGCCTCCCGACCTACGTCATGGGGTACGGAAAGCTGGACGAAACCGATTTGCAGGATTCCTTTCATCTTCTTGCGTCCGCCTGGACGTTCTGACGACCTGTCTTCCTGTTTCTGCATCTGTCTCTCTCCCGTCCTGTCCCGGCTATACTGCGTGCTCCTGTAACTTTTTGTTACTCTTTTTGTATTCTTTTCGCCCATCTTCGCCGCACTTCTGTGTATTTTTCACTACAAAAGTTTTTCAGTTTACCATAACTGACGTTTTTTCAAACTTTTTATTGACAAAGTCTCGTTTTGGGTGTATACTTTCCGTAGTCAAACGTGGTAACAAAAATTACAGCGCGCTTCGACTGTTCCTCCCCCTTTTCCCTGTTTCTCCCCAAGGAGGCACCTATGACAACGCATCATTTTGCATTATGTTTACAGCGGTCAAAGGCCGCCGCCCGCGCCGGGGTGTTTGTCCTCACTGCGCTGGCCGTTCTGCTGCTGTGTAATATTCCCGCCACCGCCACTACTACATATGAGATCACTGACGGAGACGAGCAATACACCATTTCCTCTGACGCAGTGGAGCTTTCCGACGTGCTGGACGAGGCCGGAGTGGTCTACTCCGACCTGGATGTGCTGGAGACCTCCTCCAGCGATGAGGTGGTCAGCCTGTCCATCACCCGGAGACAGTATGTGACCGTCGTCTGTGACGGCGTCACCACCTCCACCCTCGCCGAGACCCACGACACCGTGGCCGATGTGCTGGAGCATTTGAACATCCAGTTAGGGGAATATGACCAGGTATCTGTGGACCCGGACACTGTTCTGGACAGCGACATCGACTTCATTGAGGTCACCCGGGCCACCGTCACCTATGTCACCGAGAGCACTCCCATCGCTTATTCCTCCGTTCGCCAGGCTGATACCGAGATGGAGCGGGGCACCGAGGCTGTCACCACCGAGGGCGTGGAGGGCAGTACCAACGTCACCTATCGGGTAATCGAGCTGGACGGCCAGGAGCCTGTTTACGAGCAGGTGTCCACCACCGTCACCGACCCGGTGGACGAGGTAGTCTCCTACGGCACCAGGGTCAGCTTTGAAAAGCCCACCGGCTACAGCACCACCAGCGAGTACATCACCAACATTGACGATGAGGCGGGCACCTTCACCACCTCCGAGGGCGACACCTACACCTTCTCCGGTACGCTGACGCTGAACGCCACCGCCTACACCGCCCGTTCCGGAGCCATCTGTTCTACCGGCTGTCTGGCCCGGGTGGGCGTGGTAGCAGTCGATCCGGACTACATCCCCTACGGCACCAAGATGTTCATCATGTCCGCCGACGGCAGCTTTGTCTACGGCATCGCCGTGGCCGGTGACTGCGGCGGGGCCATCGACAACAACGATGTAGATTTGTACATGACCTCCCGCTCCACCTGCATCAACTTTGGTCGTCGGAACGTGGTGGCCTATGTCATCACCGGCACGGTGGAGGATTGATTTCTTCTCTCCCCTTCCCTTTTCAGGTAAAACCCGGACAGGCTTTTGAGTCTGTCCGGGTTTTGGTGTTTTGACGCTTTTCTTTTGTTCCGTTGTCTGGTATGATGTACAGGCGATCCCATTTTGACCGAAAGGCTGGTATTATGATGGAACTCTGTGACGAACATCAGCTCCGGGCGCTGCTGGCCCGCTACGGCTTTCACTTCTCCAAATCCATGGGGCAAAACTTTCTCATCGCCCCGGAAATTCCCCGGGAAATCGCCGCTGCCTCCGGGGCGGACCGTTCCTGCGGCGTGCTGGAGATCGGGCCGGGCATCGGCACCCTCACCGTCCACCTGGCCCAGCAGGCGGGCAGAGTGGTCTCGGTGGAGCTGGACAAGTCCCTGCTGCCCATTTTGAAGGAGACGCTCTCCCCCTATCCGAACACAGAGGTTGTCCCCGGGGACATCATGAAGCTGGAGCTGGAGGCCCTGGTCCGGGAGCGATTTGATGGATTGACGCCCCTGGTCTGTGCCAATCTGCCCTACAACATCACCACCCCGGTGCTCACCCGTCTGCTGGAGAGCGGTCTGTTTCGCTCTGTCACCGTTCTGGTGCAGCGGGAGGTGGCCCGGCGCATCTGCGCCCGGCCGGGGACGGGGGACTATGGGGCGTTCACCCTGCTCTGTCAGTATTACGCCGCCTGCTCCGTCGTCCTGGAGGTGCCGCCGGAGTGTTTTCTTCCCGCTCCCAAGGTGACCTCTGCTGTGGTCCGCATGGAGGTGCTGCCGGAGCCCGCCGTCCGGGTGCAGGATCGGGAACTGCTGTTCCGCACCATCCGGGCCTCTTTCGCCCAGCGGCGAAAGAAGCTGCTCAACGGGCTGGCTTCCGCCTTCCAGGGAGAGCTGTCCCGGGAGGAGCTGGCAGATGCCCTGACCGGCTGCGGCTTCTCCGACTCGGTGCGGGGGGAGACCCTGAGCCTGGAGGAGTTTGCCCGGCTGTCCAACCGGCTGGGCGAGCTGCTGAACGGAAGCCAGAATGTATAACCATTGATAACAGTATGCAAAAGGCGCAGGGACCGAGGCCCCTGCGCCTTTTGTTACTCTTTTGTCTTGGTCTCGCTCTCCGCCGGTTCCGGTTTTGTGGGAGACGTCTGATTATTTTCAGTCCTCTTCCCTGTCCGTTTCCGCTTCCTGCACATCCGTACGATGGCGACCACAAAGACCGCCGCCACAATGGCCGTGATGATCAGCTGGATCAGGTTCCGGGCCAGCCACACGGCAAATTCCTCCAGGCCGTCCACAAAGCTCTCCGCGCCCCAGCGCAGATTTTGCAGCAGTCTGGCCCCCAGGCTCTGCTCCTCGTCCTCCGTCAACTCGATCACCTCGTCGATGGTCAGGTAGACGGTGGAGTAATTAATCAGGCTGTCATACCGGTTCAACTGAGAGGTGTAGTACTCGATCTCATACTCCGTGTCGCTGATCTCGCTCTCCAGGGCGATGATGTCCGCCATCTCCTCCGCCTGTGCCAGAAGGGCCTGGAGCCGCTCCATCTTGGTATTCAGGGTGTTCAGGCGGGTCTCCAGGTCGAAGTACTCCGTCCCCACGTCGTCCACATCTTCTTCCCGGCTGAGCAGGTGGCAGTTGTCCGACTCTGACCAGGCGTCCAGGAAAGCCCGGTACTGCTCCTGTGGCACCCGGACGGTGTAGGAGGCGTATCGGCCGCTGCTGTAGTTGCTCAGATAGGAGGACTCGCAGTAGCCGCCCAGCTCATCCACCAGAGCCTCCAGCCCGCTCACAGCCGCGTCGAAGTCCAGCACCTCCACGTCCACCCAGGCGGTGTAGATCAGCTTCACCTGACTGGAGTCGTAGCTGTCCGCCAGACTCCCGGTGCTCTCGGCTGTGTCCGCCTCCTCTGTCTCGGCCACATCGTACGCCTCGCTGTATCCGTACTCCACCGTATCCGCCGCCGCATTCGTGACCGAAGTTTTCTCCGCCGACGAGCTGTCCGCCGATATGTTTGATACGCTGCCGCAGGAGACCAGTCCCAGTGCCAGCAGCAGGGCCATTGCCGCCGCAAGCCATTTCATCCGTTTCATATTCATTTTCATTGCTCCTCTCTGATCTATTTTGGTCAGCCTTGTGTATTCTCTGTTTATCATACGCATGGGGCCCGGAAATCGCTGCATCAAAACTGCCTTTTTCAAAAAAATTTTGTGTCCGGAGACTGCTTCTCCGCATAGGATGGCCTATCAACGCCGTGAGGAGGCCCTTCCATGTCGCTGCTCTATCTCTCCCCCTCCACCCAGGAGTTCAACCCCTATGTCACCGGCGGCAACGAGGAACAGTATATGAACCTCATCGCCGACCAGATGGAGCCGTATCTCCGGGCCAGCGGCGTCACCGTCACCCGGAACCGGACGGATATGACCGCCGCCCAGTGTATCCAGGCCTCCAACGAGGGGAATTATGACCTGCATCTGGCCCTCCACTCCAACGCCGCCCCGGAGTTCCTGTCCGGCACGTTACAGGGCTCTGTCGTCTACTACTATCCCGGCTCCATAAGGGGGAGGCGTTTTGCGGAGCTGGCGGCAGCGGGACTGCGGGAGATCTATCCCGACCCGGACCTAGTGAGTGCGGAGCCCACCACCACCATCGGCGAGGTGGCGAAGGTGCGTGCTCCCGCCGTTCTCGTGGAGCTGGCCTATCATGACAACACCCAGGACGCCGTCTGGCTCCAGACCCACACCGGGGAAATCGCTCAGAATGTCAGCGGCAGCGTGTCGGCATATTTCGGTCTCCCCGTCCTCACGCCTCAGCCCGCCCGGCAGGGGAGAGTCAGTCTGACCTGGGGCAGTCTGAATATCCGGGAGCGGCCCGGCACCGCCTCCCAGATTCTGGCAAGTGCCTACGACGGGGCGGAGCTGACCGTCTGGAACGAGTACCAGGACTGGTACGTGGTGGAGTTTGCCGGGATCATGGGGTTTGCATGGCAGTCCTTCGTCGTATTTTGACTTCGTACAGTTGGAAATTTTGCTGAACAAGTCTGAAACAGGCACTTTTTAATGCATGTAAAGCTGTTATTCTTTACATGTTCTAATATGTGTAAAGTATTATGGCCTTACATATATGTAACAGTGAGTCAGTGCGCCTTCTCCCCCTCTTTCCACTCCCCTGCTCCCGCTGCATCTGCATCGCGGTCGTCAGCTGTGATTGGTCAGGATGCCTTCGGAGGGCCGCCAGGCGGTGCGGCCTGCGCCCCTCGTTTCCCGCCGTTTCCCGTTGCCCCTCGCTTCGTTCTTCAGGCCTGTCACCGAATTGTTACCTTTTCACCGGGTCGGCGTTACAGCCCCATGTTGCTCCGCCCGGTCGCCACTCTCTCCCCTCCTCCCCTGCCAGACAGAATTTTACACTGGCAATTGTACAGAATAGGAAAATATGTTATAATCTGTTTGTAAAACAGCTCAGGACGGTATGGCGGCCGTTCTGGAGGAGGAAAATGATGGGTACTATCTCAAAGATCGTCGTGACCGGCGGGCCGTGCGCAGGCAAGACCACAGCCATGAGCTGGATTCAGAACAACTTCACCCAGAGAGGGTATACCGTGCTCTTCGTGCCGGAGACGGCCACAGAGTTCATCACCGGCGGCGTGGCTCCCTGGACCTGCGGAACCAATGTAGACTATCAGAAATGCCAGGTGAAGCTCCAGATGGTGAAGGAGCAGCTGTTCGAGCAGGCAGCACGGACCATGCCCGGGGACAAGATCCTCATCGTCTGCGACCGGGGCGCTCTGGACAACAAGGCGTATATGACCCAGGCGGAATTTAACGAGGTGCTGGAGTTCGTCCACTCGGACGAGATCACCCTCCGGGACAACTACGACGCGGTCTTTCATCTGGTCACAGCGGCCAAGGGCGCCCAGGAGTTCTACACCACCGCCAACAACGCCGCCCGCATTGAGACGGTAGACCAGGCCATCGCCCTGGACGACAAGATTATCGCCTCCTGGACGGGACATCCCCATCTGCGGGTCATTGACAACGCCACCGACTTCGAGGTGAAGATGGAACGGCTCATCACCGAGATCGCCGCCGCCCTGGGAGAACCGGCCCTCAACGAGACCGACCGTAAATTTCTCATTGAATACCCGGACATCCAATGGCTGGAGTCCACCCCCAACTGCCAGCGGGTGGAGGTCATTCAGACCTATCTGAAATCCTCCAACAGCGATGAGGTACGGGTGCGGCAACGTGGAACGGCAGGTCACTACATCTATTTCCAGACCACCAGGAGTCGGGTGAACGATCATCAGTGGATCGAGACGGAGCGCCGCCTGTCTCAGGAGGAATATCTCACTCTGCTGATGGATGCGGACACCACCCTCCGCCAGATCCGCAAGACCCGCTACTGCCTGACCTATGGCAACCAGTACTTCGAGATCGACGTCTACCCCTTCTGGCACGATCAGGCCATCGCCAACATCGAGACCAGCAAGAAGGAGGACGACATCCGCTTCCCGGAACAGCTGCACGTCATTCGTGAGGTCACCGGGGACGAGCACTATATGAACGCCGCCCTGGCCCGGCGGACCATTGACTGACAGATAGAAAGATACCGTATTTCCCGGTTCAAGTGGGAAATACGGTATCTTTTTGGGTCTTTGCGCTTAATCCACCGGCACGGGCACGCAGAGGAGGACATACCGGGCGTTGTCATACTCATAGGAGCAGGTGGAGAGGGAGATGACGTTGCTCTCCCCGTCCCACTCTGTGCTGGCGTCAAAGGTGGAATGGGACAGGATGTAGTTGATCTGGCCCTCCACATCATCTCCCCAGAGGAGAGAATTGTAGAAATCGCTGCCTGCGTTCAGCACACAGCCGCCGATGATATCCAGCCGGTAGCTGCATGTGGGTGTCAGCAGCCACAGCACCGGGTGCTCGTCGTAATAGCTCTGCTTCTTGTATTTGTCCAGGGTGCCGAACATGGACTCGTTTTTCATATTGTGGCCATAGAGGATGGAATTGGCGTCGGAAAAGTCGGAGGCATTGCGGTAGTCCAGGAAGATGCTCCCGGCGGAGTTATAGCTCCCGTCTACCATGTGGTGGAGATAGGTGTCGTTGGACGCTCCTTGCAGGATAGGGTAGTTAATTACGGTGTCCGGACAGTAGAGCCACCCCACCACATCCGGATTCGCCGCCAGCAGAGCGTCAAAGTCCACTGAGATGGGAGCACCGCTCCCCTGCTCCTCTGCCGTCTCAGTCGCCTGCGTCTCCTCTGCGTCAGAGCCGGTCTCCCGGTCGGTCGTCTCCTCCTCCGGCTCCAGAACGGTGACGAACTGTGTGGCAGCTTCCTCATAAAGGGTGGTCCCTGCGTTGTACTCGCTGACGATGCCCCAGATCTGCCAGGCACAGACGCCGAACACCACAACGCACAACAGCAGCGCCAGCCAGTAAAAGAATCGTTTCATATCAGATGACCTCCGTATGCCGGCTTTTATGCCGGGACCAAATCAATCCGTTCATCATCCAGGAATGGGTCACAAGCACATTATAGCGGAACCAGACAGAAATTGCAACGGGAGGGCATTGTATGGAAAAGCCCGGGTGCAAGTCTGTCCATCATACGTTACACCCCTGGGAAAGAGAAATGGCATCTTACCGTGCCTTTTTCGTAGGGCTTTGGTCTATATTTGGAACCAGGTAGTACGGTCCTGGACCGCCCTGTGCGTTTGGCGCCTTCAACCTTCCGCCGGCCTGATTAGAATGGACTCCTATAGTAGCATTACCTCCACCTGCGTGCTATAATGGGTACAGACTGGCAGCGAAAGGAGGGCGCGCTATGACATATCACATCGCCGTCTGCGACGACAGCGGGGCCGACCGGCAGCTGCTGGGCCGTCTGGTAAACGAATGGGCGGAAGCCCGGGGCCACACCGTCCAGACGGAGACCTTCCCGTCGGCGGAGAGCTTTCTCTTTCGCTGGGCGGAGCGGCAGAGCTTTGACCTGCTTTTGCTGGACGTGGAGATGGGAGAGATGGACGGGGTGGAGCTGGCCAGACGGGTTCGGCGGGACAGCGAGCTGGTGCAGATCGTCTTCATCACCGGCTACTCCGACTACATCGCCGAGGGCTATGAGGTGGAGGCCCTCCACTATCTGCTCAAGCCAGTGCGCTGGGACAAGCTGTTTCAGGTGTTGGACCGGGCGGCGGACAGGCTCCGCCGGAACAGCCGTTGCCTGAACCTGTCCTGCTCCGGCGAGCTGGTGCGCATCCCCTGCTACCGCATCCGCTATCTGGATGTCCAGCGCAACTATGTCACCGTCCACGCTGACCGGGATTACACCGTCAAGCGCTCCCTCAGCGACTTCTCCGCCGAGCTGGGAGAGGACTTCGTCCGGGTGGGCCGGGGGCTGATCTTAAACCTCTCCTATGTCCGCCGGGTGACAAAGACGGAGGTCCATCTCGCCGGAGGCGAGGTCCTGCCCCTGCCCAGAGGGGCCTACGAGCCGCTGAACCGGGCCATTATCAACAGGGGGTGAGAGGATGTTTCTGACACGCTGGATAGACCGCCGCATCGACCGCCGCCTGGCCGCCTATCAGCAGGAGCTGGTGGAGACCCACTACCAGGAGGTGGAGAACATGTACCGCCAGGTGCGGGGCTGGCGGCACGACTACCGCAACCACATCCAGACCATGAAGGTGCTGGCGGCGGGCGGGGACATGGAGGGCATCAAAGCCTATCTGGACGAGCTGGACACCGACCTGAACACGGTGGACACGGTCATCAAGACGGGCAACCCCATGGCGGACGCCATTTTGAACAGTAAAATTTCCCTGGCCCAGTCCAAAGGCATCCCCGTCCGCTGCGACGCCCACATCCCAGTAAAGCTGCGGATGTCCGAGCTGGATCTGTGCTGCATCATCGGCAATCTCTTTGACAACGCCATCGAGGCCAGCCTCGCCCTGCCGGAGGAGAAGCGGCTCATCCGGGTGTACATGGACATGAAGGGCACTCAGCTCTACCTCTCCTTCACCAACTTCACCGCAGACAAAAAGCGGGTCAAGTCCGGGGGCCGCTTCTCCACCACCAAGGGGGAGGGCCACGGCTTCGGCCTGGTGCGGATAGACGCCATCATCGACCGGCTGGACGGCTATCTCAGCCGGAGCAGCGAGGACGGGGCGTTCACCACGGAGATTTTGATTCCTCAGGATTGACAGGATATTACGATTCGTCCCCCGGTTTTTGCGATTCGTCCCCGAATTGCGCCGGGGACGATTTTTTGTGATAGGATAGCAGCGTGAGGTGATGACATGAGAGAACAGAAGAAACGGGCCTACCCCATGCACCGCTCGGTGGGCTTTATGCTCGCCTCCGCCTGGCGGGGGAACCGGAGTGTCATTTTCCTGTGCGTGGCGGTGGCGGCGGTGACGACGGGCCGCTCCGTGGCGGAGCTGCTCATCGCCCCGACCCTGCTGGCTCAGGTGGAGTCCGGGGCCGGACTGGGGGCACTGCTGGCCGCCGTGGGAGGCTTTGGCGCCGTGCTGGTGCTGCTGTCCGCCCTGAAGGGGTATCTGGACAACAATGTCCTGTTCGGGCGCATCGCCGTCCGTCTGGAGCTGGCCCGGGACGTCGCCCGAAAGACAGACCAGACCTCCTTCCCCAACCTGCTGGACACGGCGTTTCTGGCTCTCCAGGACAAGTGCTGGAATGTCACCGGCAGCAATGCCGACGCCACCGAGGCGGTGTGGACCACGCTGACCGACCTGCTGACCAACCTGATGGGCTTTGGGGCGTATCTGCTGCTCATGTCCGGGCTGCATCCGGGGCTGCTGTGCCTGGTGGTGGTCGTGACTGTGGCGGGCTGCCTGTTTGACCGGCGCATCCAGGCCTGGGGCTACGAACACCGGGCGGAGCAGGACGGCTATTACAAGCAGTTCCATTATATCGGGCAGAAGGCCGCCGACCGTCCTCCCGCCAAGGACATCCGCATTTTCGGCCTCCAGGGATGGCTCCGGGACGTGCGGGAGAGCGCTGTGAATCTCATCCGTGCCTTCAAGGCCCGGGAACAGCGGCTCTACCTGAGGGCTGATCTGGCGGACTTTCTGCTCTCCCTGGCCCGGAACGGGGCGGCCTACGCCTATTTGCTCTGGCTGACGCTGACGGAGGGGCTGTCCGCGTCGGAATTTTTGCTCTACTTTACGGCGGTCAGCGGCTTTACCGCCTGGGTGACTGGCATCACCTCCGGCCTGCTGGAGCTGCACCGGCAATGCCTGGACATCTCCTGTGTGCAGGAATATCTGAACTGGCCGGAGCCGTTCCGGTTTGAAGAGGGTAAGCCTCTCCCCAAGGACACCGACCGCCCCTATGAGCTGCGGCTGGACGACGTGAGCTACCGCTATCCCGGGGCGGAGTCGGACACTATCTCCCATTTCAGCCTGACCATCCGCCCCGGGGAGAAGCTGGCCATCGTGGGCCTGAACGGGGCGGGGAAAACCACCCTGGTCCGGCTGCTCTGCGGCTTTCTCGACCCCACGGACGGGCGGGTGCTGCTGGACGGGGAGAACATCCGTCAGTACGACCGGCGGGACTACTACGCCCTGTTCGCCACCGTGTTTCAGGACTTCTCCGTGCTGGAACACAGCGTCCGGGTGAACGTGGCCCAGCGGCTGGAGGGCATCGACGAGGAACAGGTGCGCCGATGCATTGACCAGGCGGGACTGACCGAGACGGTGGCCCGGCTCCCCAGGGGCTGGACACCAAGCTGGGTCGGCTGGTCTATGAGGAGGGGGTGGAGCTGTCCGGCGGGCAGACCCAGCGGCTGATGCTGGCGAGGGCACTGTACAAGGACGCACCTATCCTGGCCCTGGACGAGCCCACCGCGGCATTAGACCCAATCGCGGAAAACGACATCTATCTGAAATACAGCGAGATGACCCGGGGGCGCACCGCCCTGTTCATCTCCCATCGGCTGGCCTCCACCCGGTTCTGCGACCGTATCCTGTTCCTGGCGGACGGAAGGCTGGCGGAGGAGGGCACTCATCAGTCCCTTCTCGAGCTGGGAGGCGGCTACGCAAAGCTGTTCGAGGTGCAGAGCCGATATTACCGGGAAGGAGGGGTCGAAGATGGCGCAGGAGAAAAAGACGAGCCTATCCTGGAGTGAGGCGTTTCGGCGCACCCGTCGGGTCATGGGCATCTGGTGGCGCATCTGCCCCAACTGGTTCTGGGCGACGGGGCTGTACGACGCCCTGACCGCCCTGGCCCCCTATGTGGCGGTGTGGTTCTCCGCCCGGCTCATCGGGGAGTTGGCCGGCGAACGGGACCCGGAGACGTTGGGATTGCTGGCATTGGGAGCCCTGCTGTCCGGGGCGCTGCTCTCCCTGGCCGCAGGCGCCGCCAAACGGTGGCGGGATTACGAGAATCAGATGTCCCGGCTGGCCTATGACCGGCTCCACCAGGACAAAATGCTGGACATGGACTTTGTCACCATGGACCGGCAGGAGACCGCCGACCTGTACTCCCAAATTCTGCAAAACGTCAACTGGTCGGGAAAGGGACTGCTGGAGCCCCTGGTGTCCCTGGAAAAGCTGATGACCTCTGTGGTGCGCATCCTGGGCGGCGTGGGCCTGTCCGTCACCCTGTTTCTCTCCAGTGTGCCGGAGGAGAGCGGCATGACCTGGCTGAACCATCCCCTGTGCGTTCTGGGGGTGCTGGCGGTGCTGCTGCTTGGAGCGGTCACCGCCCCCGCCCTGTACAACCGGGGGGACGCCTACTGGGTCAAATATGCCGAGAGCATCTTATACGCCAACCGGGCGTTCAGCTTTTACTGCTACACTGCCTCCACCCAGCGGGGGCGGGCGGAGGACGCCCGGATGTACCGCCAGCGGGAACAGGTCTCCGACCCTCTTCTGGAGCAGACCGGCGAGTTTGGCCCCCACTCCCTCATCGCGCGGTGGGCCAGAGGGCCCATGGGAGCCTGCTTCGCCGCCTCTCAGAGCGTCTCCGCCGTGCTCACAGGGCTGGTGTACGGCTTTGTGTGTCTGAAATCCTGGGCGGGGGCCTTTGGCGTGGGATCCATCGTTCAGTATGTGGGGGCCATCACCAACCTGTTTCTCGGCCTCTCCGAGCTGCTGGAGGGACTGGGAGAGCTGCGGGTCAATGCCGAGGACGCCTTTCTGGGGACAGAGTTCCGGTTCCTCGACCTGCCCCACGAGATGTACTGGGGCAGCCTGACCACAGAGAAGCGGGCCGACCGGCAGTATCAGGTGGAGTTCCGGGACGTGTCCTTCCGGTATCCCGGCACGGAGCGGTACGCCCTGCGCCATGTGAGCATGACCTTCCGGGTGGGCCACCGCCTGGCGGTGGTGGGGCCCAACGGCAGCGGCAAGACCACCTTCATCAAGCTGCTCTGCCGCCTGTACGACCCCACCGAGGGGGAGATTTTGCTCAACGGCATCGACATCCGCAAGTACCGCTATGAGGACTACATCGCCCTGTTCTCCGTGGTGTTCCAGGACTTCCAGCTCTTTGCCCTGCCCCTGGGGCAGAACGTGGCCGGGTCGGCAAACTACGACCGGGAGCGGGCACGCCGGGCTCTGGAGGACGCCGGATTTGACCGGCGGCTGGAGACCATGCCCCGGGGGCTGGACACCTGTCTCTACAAGGACCTGGACAGGGACGGGGTGGAGGTCTCCGGCGGCGAGGCCCAGAAGATCGCCATCGCCCGGGCGCTGTACAAGGACGCCCCCTTCATCGTCCTGGACGAGCCTACGGCGGCCCTGGACCCCGTGGCCGAGGCGGAGATTTACAGCAAATTCAACGACATCGCCGGGGACAAGACCGCCGTCTATATCAGTCACCGTCTGTCCTCCTGCAAGTTCTGCGACCAGATCGCCGTGTTCCAGGACGGGGCGGTGGTGCAGACCGGCAGTCACGAGGCGCTGCTGGCGGACGAGGACGGCCTCTATGCCCGGCTGTGGAACGCTCAGGCCCAGTATTATGTGAAAGAGAAAACAGACGCATAACAGAAACGGCGTCTGCCTTTGGGAATCCAATGGCAGACGCTGTTCTGAAAGACAGCCACCAGTTCAGCTAGTGGCTGTCTTTCAAAATAAGCTCACACGAGGTTTCAGGTCGTGTGAGCTATGTATCAATATTCGCATTTTTATTAGTTGAGGCTTTATTGTGCAGGAGCTTTGCAGTCACCCAAGGTATTGCCCGTCCTTCTCGATCAGCTTCCCATCCAGCTCTACGGAAGCCCCTTCCAGAATACAGTCAATATGCCACGCATCGATCATCACGCTGCCGCCAAAGGAGCCGTTGGAGCCGATCCCGATATGGGCAGCGCCGTACATATGCTCCCCTTCGCTGGGATTGACACGGACATCCGCTGTCTTGTCAAAGCCAAGGCCAAATTCAGCGATGCAGAGCGTCTCCTCCGGGCCATTGGGAAATTTGGCTGCCGCGGCGGCAAAATCATCGGCATAGCTGCCGCCCTGAATGGACACGGCATAGCCGTCTTTGATCTGGAAGGTAACTGCCTCATCCATCAGCTCCCGCTTGAGGGCAGTATGACAGTCAATGACCAGTGTTCCCTCGGCGGAACCCTCATCCACACCCAGGTTCAGCGTCCCGGCAGGCAGGAGGATAAAGGAGCCAGGCTTTGTGCCGACGCCGCTGTGAGCCCAGCCCGCCAGCTGCCCGACCCGGAAGGTCAGGTCAGTGCCGTTGGGTGCAGTCAGACGTACCGTGTGCTTCCCCAGGAACTGACTGCCGATTTTGTCTGAGACCCCGGCTATCTCATAGAACTTTTCTTTTGTCTTTGGCATCATACGGTTCAGGAAGTCATCGCTGTTGCCGTTTGGCAGGAGTAAAAGACGGCTTAACGGCTTGCGTCCTTCCCGTATCCGGGGCCAGGCGTCAGAGTGCAGCAGGCCGCGGGTGTAAATGGTGATGATAACATCCGCATCGCAGCATACTGTCTCCACCAGCTCCGGCACCTTTTTGCCCGGCTCCGCCAGGTAGCTCAGGCAGACAGGCGCAATTCCCCTTTGATACAGGTCGTCCTTCACGGCGAGATACAGGTCGTTCAGTCCATCCACCTTTTCTATGCCCTCTCCGGACACAATGACCACCTTTTCGTCCTGCTGAATCGCCAGTGCGTCCTCTGCAATCAGGGCAGCGGTGGCCTTCCAATCAAGCCTGCTCATTGCTACACAGCTCCTTTATTGCTCGAATTTTTCAAAGTAGCCCCTGTCGTGGAAGGCGAACTCCCTGCTTTTCACCCGCATGGAGACCGCAAAGGGAAGAAGGATCAGGAAAACAGCGATTCCCAGGAAAATGCCAATACCGCCAACCACCTGCAACACCGTCACGGAATGGCCTGTCAGCCATTTGAGCGCCGCTGTGCTGAGCGGTATCAGTACGCACCAGGAAGTGACCAGACCCGGCCCATAAACGGTCTTTTTGCCCTTCTCGTGGTAGCGCCGGTACATCAAAATGCCGCTTCTGGTGTGGTTGATCGTCTCGCCCAATCCGAAGAACAGCACCAGCGTGACCGCACTCGGCTCGATGACCTGTGTATTGATGGTCATCAAAATCAGGACGATTTCAGCTCCCAGGTTTGTGACCATATTGGTGCAGCGATTTTGCGGATAGACCATAGGCTCCTTCGACCCAAAGCCCAGGTTGTTCATATAGTAAAAACCGGCCGGGAAGGAATTTTCCTCAAAGATGTGCATAGGGACGGCGATGGCCAGCGTGCAGACCAGCTTACGGCTCATCTCCCAGGTATCCCAGTTCCAGACCAGCGCGCAGGCCATGACAACACCTAAAAAATAGACTGCATATAACCACATCTGGTCACACCATCTGCTGAATCCCTTTTTCACCTTGACGCACCTCTTTTGCCGGGCATCCATGTCTTGTGGAACAACCAGCCACAGCCTTATTACACATTATACGCCTGGCAAAACGATTTGCAAACAACAGCCTCCCCGTTTTGTCGCACGATGTGTCCACCAACTCGCAAGGGAGGCCGTCCCGAAGGATGTCCCATTCGTTGCGTGCCACCTTCAGCCCTCGCTCAGGGAGCAGAAGATCCGCGCCAGCATGATAACAGCCACGATTGCCAGCACGAACTCGGCAACCAGTTGGGCATAGGCCAGGCCATAGAGCGGCCAGATCATATTCAGAATGATAAGGGCGGGGATTTCCAGAACGACCTTGCGCAGGATGGCAAACACCAGCGCGTTTCGCCCCATTCCACAGGCCTGAAAGACGCCCACAGCCAGGAAGTCAATGCCAAGGAAGGGCATTGCCAGCGCCATCCCGGAAAGGAAGGCCCCGCCATAGGCAATGACTGCTTCATTTTCCATAAACAGGCCGATAATTGCATTGCCTTCCAGGAGGCAGATCGTTGTGCCAAATACCATAAGCACCAGAGAAACCGCACCGGCAAAGGTGATGACGTCCTTCATCCGGCGATAGCCCTTGCTGGCGTAGTTGTAGCTGACCAGAGGCATGATGCCCTGAGAGAACCCCATGGCCACATACATGGGCACCATGGCGATTTTATGGGCGATGCCCATAGCGGAGACGGCGTCCGCGCCAAATGCGGCGGTAAAGTTGTTGAGTACCGTCATACCGGTGACGTTGAGCAGGTTTTGAATGGCCGCGGGGATGCCCACATTGCAGATCTGGAGGAAGATCTGTCTGTTCCATTGGAAATCCCGGGGCGAGATGCTGACGAAGGTTTTGCTCCGCCGGACAAAAAACAGCACGAAAAAGTACAGACAGGCCGCGCAGTTGGACAGGAAGGTGGCCAATCCTGCACCGGCAGCGCCCATATTCAGGCCCCAGGGCAAAATGAACACCGGGTCCAGGACGATATTCAGAAGGCACCCGCTCATGGTGCCAATGCTGGCGTTCATCGCCGCCCCTTCGGAGCGGACCATGTTTGCCAAAACCACGTTGAGGATCGCGGGAGCGGCTCCACAGGTGACCGTCCACAGCATATAGTCGGAGGTGGCGGCCCAGGTATCAGCGGACGCTCCAAGAATGGTCAGCAGCAGAGTCTTTAACAGGGTACAGCAGACAGAGAGGAGCAGGCTGCAAAACAGGGCGCAGTAAAAGCCCATCGCCGAGGTCTTTCGCACCGTATCATAATCCTTACGCCCCAGAGAACGGCTCATCAGGCTGGAGCTTCCCACGCCGAACAGGTTGTTCAGCGCATTGAAGGCCAGCAACACCGGCGAGGCCAGCGTCACGGCGGCAGTCGCAATCGGGTCGTTCAGCATACCGACAAAGTAGGTGTCGGCCAGGCTGTACAAAACCATCACAAGCGAACTCGCTACCGTCGGAATCGCCATTTGAACCACTGCGTTCGGCACCGGCGTCCGCTCAAATAGCTCGATTTTTTCCTGTTCTGTCCTTGCGGCCATGCTGTATTCTCTCCTGTTCCGGAATTTGACGCAATATCTCATAACTGTTCCATTCGTATCTTTTATTATAGCAGTCCTGTCAGATCCAAACAAGATATAACCTTGCTACAATATGTCTGGCCTAATACTGTTTTAACCGACCGGAAAGCAAAAGGCTCCCCGGCAGCAACCGCTGCCGGGGAGCCTCAGCCTGTCAAAGAACTACCCTCCACCCCCATTTCTGGTATAATAAAGGAAAT
>JAJQFJ010000078.1 GCA_021201185.1 Clostridiales bacterium | reverse complement strand
GCAGAAGGATTACCTGAACAAGAAGTCCTGCTGGATCTTCGGCGGCGACGGCTGGGCCTACGACATCGGCTACGGCGGCGTGGACCACGTCCTGGCCTCCGGCGAGGATGTGAACATCTTCGTGTTCGATACCGAGATCTACTCCAACACCGGCGGACAGGCCTCCAAGTCCACCAACATCGGCGCAGTGGCCCAGTTCGCCGCCGCCGGTAAGGAGGTCGCCAAGAAGAGCCTGTCTGAGATCCAGATGCAGTACGGCTACGTCTATGTGGCCCAGGTGGCCATGGGCGCCAACCCCGCTCAGTGCATCAAGGCTATGGTGGAGGCCGAGGCCTATCCCGGCCCCTCCCTCATCATCGGCTACAGCCCCTGCGAGCTGCACTCCATCAAGGGCGGCATGACCAACTGCCAGTCCGAGATGAAGAAGGCCGTCAACTGCGGCTACTGGAACCTGTTCCGGTACAATCCGGCTCTCAAGGCCGAGGGCAAGAACCCGTTCACTCTGGACTCCAAGGAGCCCAAGCCCGGCTATCGTGACTTCATGATGGGCGAGGCCCGGTTCTCCGCTCTGACCCGTTCCTTCCCGGAGCGTGCCGAGAAGCTGTTCCAGAAGTCCGAGGACACCGCCATGGCCCGCTACGAGCACCTGAAGAAGCTGGGCGACCTGTACGGCTAAGCCGCAGACACCGCATCAGCACAGTATAAACCACAAAAACCGGCCCCCGCTTCGGCGGGGGCCGGTTCAGTCTGTTAAAAGGCGCTGTGCTGCCTATTTACCCTCTTCCCATTCGGATTTGTGATTCGCCCACCATTCCGGGAAGTTGGGGTCGTTGGGGGATAAGGTGGGCTTCAAATCATCTAGCAAAAAGGCTGTATCGTTTTTCTTGTGATTAAAACACGATACACAATCTGTCTCTGGGCAACATCCCATATAAAGAAGCCTCAATACGTTCACTTTATCTGCTGCCCATTCTTCATCGGAATATTTTTTGGAAAAATCCTTCAAATGTAAAGATGTTCTGTCTAAATTGTGTGTAGCGTACAGCTGCCCAAATAGATATTCGATGTTTCTCTTGTTATCTAATATCGTCTTTTTATCAAATGATATAAACTCTAAGTCGTCTCTGGAATATCCCAAAATACTTGGGAACAAAATGCCTTCTGTTACAACATCTCTTGTCATTTTACTTTTATCTCTGAGTAAACATCTTTCAAATATAACTCTCACATCTTCTTCGTTTAAGTCGATTGGTTCAAACCCCTGCATTTCAAGTTTCTTCCCATATTTCTCTCTTAATCCCACAACAATAACCCCCTCTTCCAAAAGCTAATCATACTATATCATGCTTTACCAAAAAGTGCAATCCAAACGTAATTTTTAAGGATTGCAGTCTGCCGTAACAGGACAAGCTGCGCCCCATGTGCCTTGCCGCACATGGGGCGCAACAGTTTGTCCTGTGCGGTTATCCCAGGGCGCTCAGGGACTCCTCCAGCTGGGCGATCTCCCGGGCGGTCTTGTCCAGGTTGTCCCGCTGCTGCTGGATGACGTTGGCCGGGGCCTTGGAGACGAACTTCTCGTTGGAGAGCTTCGCCTGGATGCCCGCCAGGTACTTCCGCTTCTTGTCCAGCTCCTTGGAGATGCGCTTCCGCTCGCCCTCCAGGTCCACCAGTTCCGCCAGGGGGATATACAGCTTGGCGTCGGCGGCGACCAGGCTGACCAGACCCTCCAGAGAGGCGGGGGCCTCCTCCTGCACCGTCACCGTGGTGGTGGCGGCCAGGCGCTGGAAGAAGGGCTCTCCCGCCCGGAACACCTGGGGCAAGGCGGTCACGACCGTCAGCTCCGCCTTGCGGCTGGGGGCCACGTTCATCTCCGCCCGGCGGGCACGGACGGCCTTGATGGCGTCCATGACCTTTTCCATGGTGGCCTCGTCCTCCGGGAAGGACAGGGAATCGCTCTCCACCGGCCAGGACTGGAGCATGAGGAAGTCGCCCTCATGGGGCAGGGCCTGCCAAATCTCCTCGGTGATAAAGGGCATGAAGGGATGGAGCAGCTTGAGGATGTCGGTGAGGACGTAGCACAGCACCTGCTGGGCCTGAATCTTGGCCCCCTCGTCGTCCCCGGTGAGCCGGGCCTTGGTCAGCTCGATATACCAGTCACAATAGCTGTCCCACACGAAGTCGTAAATCTTCTGAGCGGCGACACCCAGCTCGAACTTCTCCAGGTTGGCGGTGACCTCCCGGATGACGGTGTTCAGCTTGGAGAGGATCCACTTGTCCTCCAGGGCCAGGGTCTCCGGCAGCTCGTTTTTCTCGATGGTCAGGTTCATCATCAGGAACCGGCTGGCGTTCCACAGCTTGTTGGCGAAGTTGCGCATGGCCTTCACCTTTTCCTCGCTGTAGCGCATATCGTTGCCGGGGGTAGAACCCATGACCAGCATCAGCCGCAGGGCGTCCGCCCCGTACTGGTCGATGACCTCCAGGGGGTCGATGCCGTTGCCCAGGCTCTTGGACATCTTCCGGCCCTGGCTGTCCCGGACGATGCCATGGACAAAGACGGTGTGGAAGGGGGCCTTGTCCGTATAGGCCAGGCCGGAGAAGATCATCCGGGACACCCAGAAGCCGATGATGTCATAGCCGGTGACCAGGGTGTCGGTGGGGTAGAAGTAGTTGTAGTCCTCGCTGCTCTCGTCCGGCCAGCCCAGGGTGGAGAAGGGCCACAGGGCGGAGGAGAACCAGGTGTCCAGGGTGTCCGGGTCCTGGGTCAGATGGGTGCAGCCGCACTTGGGGCAGACGGAGGGGGCCTCTTTCGCCACCACCGTCTCGCCACACTCGTCGCAGTACCAGGCGGGGATCTGATGGCCCCACCACAGCTGACGGGAGATGCACCAGTCCCGGGTGTTGCTCATCCAGTTGAGATAGTTCCGGGTGAACCGCTCGGGGACGAATTTGATCTCCCCGTCCTCCACCGCCTTCACCGCAGGCTCCGTCAGGGACTGCATCCGCACGAACCACTGCTTGGACACCATGGGCTCGATGTTGGTGTGGCACCGGTAGCAGGTGCCCACGTCGTGCTTCAGGGGCTCCACGAATTTCAGCGCGCCGCAGGTCTCCAGGTCGGCCAGGATGGCCTTCCGGGCCTCACCGGTGGTCATACCGGCGTACTTGCCGCAGTCCAGCACCTCCGGCTCGTCGGCGGGAGCGTGGCCGGAGGCGATAAGGGCCTGATATGCCGCCACGTCCTCCGGGCCGGTCATTCGTCCGTCATAGGTGAACACCCGGACGAAGGGCAGGCTGTGCCGCTTGCCCACCTCGAAGTCGTTGGGGTCGTGGGCGGGGGTGATCTTCACCACGCCGGTGCCCTTAGTCATGTCCGCGTGCTCGTCGCAGACAATGGGAATTTCCTTGTTCAGCAGAGGCAGGATGGCGTGGCAGCCGTGGAGATGGGCATACCGGGGGTCGTCGGCATTGATGGCCACGGCGGTGTCGCCCAGCATGGTCTCCGGACGGGTGGTGGCCAGCTCCAGATACTCTCCCGTCTTCTTCACCTGGTAGAGCAGGTGCCAGAAGTGGCCGTCCTGCTCCTCGTACTCCACCTCGGCGTCGGAGATGGAGGTGTCGCACCGGGGGCACCAGTTGACCATCCGGTTGCCCTGGTAAATCTTGCCCTCATTGTACAGCCGGACAAAGACCTCCTTCACCGCGTCGGAGCAGCCCTCGTCCATGGTGAACCGCTCCCGCTCCCAGTCGCAGGAGGAGCCCAGGGTGCGCAGCTGCTTGACGATGCGGCCGCCGTACTTGTTCTTCCAGGCCCAGGCCCGCTCCAGGAACTTCTCCCGGCCCAGGTCGTCCTTGGTCAGCCCGTCCTTCTTCATGTCCTCCACCACCTTGGCCTCGGTGGCGATGGAGGCGTGGTCCGTGCCGGGGACCCACAGGGCGGCGTATCCCTGCATCCGCTCGAACCGGATGAGGATGTCCTGCAACGTGTTGTCCATGGCGTGTCCCATGTGGAGCTGCCCGGTCACGTTGGGGGGCGGCATGACGATGGTATAGGGCTTCTTGTCCGGGTCCCGGTGGCCCCGGAAGCAGCCGTTCTCCTCCCACTGCTGGTAAATGCGGGACTCCACCTTCTGAGGTTCGTACACCTTCGGCAGTTCCCTTGTCATTTTTTCTTCACGCTCCGTTTTCTCATATCGGCCCCGGAGCAACAAAAAAGCCCCGGGCCGTCTCTGGCTCAGGGCGAACAGTGTCTGTCCGTGGTACCACCTGAATTTGGCGCGAGCGCCACACTCATGACCCGGTAACGGCGGGGGACCGGCGGCGCCTACTCCACATCGTTCAGCGCCGCAGCTCCGGGGCGACCTTCCGCACAGCACCGGCAGCGCCTTCCACCAAACGGCGCCTCTCTTTGCCCGGCGGGAGCGCGTACTCCTCCCCATCAAAGCAGTTCATAGATGGGGTTAGTATAACCATTTTGGAGGTTTTTGTCAACCGTTCTTTGAAAAAACGCGGGACCACGAAACAACAAGCCGCCCTGAATATATCAGGGCGGCCATGGCTGCTTGCTGTAAATGCTGCAATTACGCCTCTCCCCGGCGCAGCTCGTCCTCATCCCGGAGGAACTGCCGCCGGATGGGCTCCTGCTTCCGGCTGAGGGAGGGCATCCGGTCCATCAGGGCCAGCAGGCCAAAGGCGGCGGCGGTCAGGGCAGCCAGAATGGAGAAGATGAGCATCAGATTCGAGAGCGTCTTATTCATGGGACACCTCCTTGATCCTGTTTTCCTTAGTGTACACGATTTTACCGGGAGAAACAACGTGGATTTTGTAAATTGAATGTGAAATATTACGCAGGGTCCTCCATCAGCTGCTCCATCTCGTCGATGAGGCTGTCGAACAGGGCCAACGCCTGCTCGATGGGCTGGGGAGAGGCCATGTCCACCCCGGCTCCCCGGAGCAGGGTGATGGGGTCGGCGGAGCTGCCGCCGGAGAGGAAGTTCAGGTAATCCCGGACGGCGGGCTCGCCCTCCTTCAAAATCCGCTGGGACAGGGCGATGGCGGCGGCGTAGCCGGTGGCGTACTGGTAGACGTAGAAGTTGTAGTAGAAATGGGGGATTCTGGCCCACTCCAGGGCGATCCGGTCGTCCACCACCATATCCGGCCCGTAGTAGTCCTCGTTGAGCTTGCGGTAGAGGGCGCACAGGGCGTCGGCGGTGAGGCCCTCTCCCCGCTGGGTCATTTCGCTGACCGTCAGCTCGAATTCAGCGAACATGGTCTGGCGGTACAGGGTGGAGCGGAACTGCTCCAGGAAGTAGTTGATGAGGTAGGCCCGCTCCCGGCGGCCGGTGGTCTTGCTCAGCAGATGCTCCATGAGCAGGGCCTCGTTGCAGGTGGAAGCCACCTCCGCCACGAAGATGACATAGGGCTGATAGGCGGTGGGCTGGTGGGCCTGGGAGAGATAGGTGTGCAGGGAGTGGCCCATCTCGTGGGCCAGGGTGAACACATCGCTGAGGGTGCCGTGGTAGTTGAGCAGCACGAAGGGGTGGGCGGTGGAGGTGGAGGAATAGCCGCCGGAGCGCTTGCCCACGTTTTCATACACATCGATCCACCGGTTCTGGAACCCCTCCCGGAGCATGGCCTGATACTCCTCCCCCAGAGGGGCCAGGCCCTCCAGGACGATCTGCTGGGCCTGCTCATAGGGGACGGTGGAGTCCGCATCCGCCACGATGGGGGTATAGATGTCGTAGAAGTGGAGCTCGTCCACCCCCAGCAGCTTTTTCCGCAGGGCGGTGTACCGGTGGAGGGTGGGCAGATTGGCCCGGACGGTGGAGATGAGATTGCGGTACACCGTCTCCGGCACCTCCGTCCGGTCCAGGGCGGCGGCCAGGGGAGAGGGATACCGTCGGGCCTGGGCGGTGAACAACAGCTGCTTCATCTGGGCGGAGAGGACGGCGGCGCAGGTGTTGCGGAACTGACCGTAGACCCCGTACAGGGACTCATAGGCGCTTTTGCGCAGGGCGCGGTCCTGGCCGTTCATCAGGGAGGTGAAGCCCCCGTGGGTGACGGGGTGGGACGCCCCCTGGCTGTCCACAGCGTCCGGGAACCGGAGGTCGGCGTTGTTCAGGGTGGCGTAGATGTCCCCCGGCCCCTCCGTCACCGCTCTGGCCCCTGCCAGCAGAGATTCCTCCGCCGGGGAGAGAATGTGCTCCCGGCGGCTGCGGATGCGCTCCAGCTTCCGGCGGTAGACCGTCAGGGCGGGCTCCCGGGCGTAGAAGTCCTCCAGAGTGTCCTCCGGGATGGACAAAATCTCATTGTCCTCCCAGGCCCCCGCCTGGTCGATCGCCACCATCAGCCCCATGGCCTGGGCGTACATATCCTGATATTTGGCCACCCGGGTGTCCTGATCCCGCTTCCGGCTAGCGTAGCTGAACAGGTCCCGGCAGACCAGGCTGATCTCGTCGCCCAGCCGCAGGGCGTCCAGCAGCGTCTCCGGGCTGTCTGCCAGATGTCCCTCCAGGGCCTTCTGCCGCTGAGGATAGGATTTGGCGGCGTTTAGCGCCTCTTGCCAGGCCTCGTCCGAGGGATAGATGTCCTCTGTGGCCCAGGTATAGGCCGGGTCAAGCTCCTTGCGTTCCTTTGGTGCGTTCATATTCGTATGATTCCTTTCTGCTTCCTTTTTGGCCGTCACAGCAGCGACCTTACCAGCCGGACCGCCACCCCCAGCACCCGGGCAGCTCCGGTGTCGAAGTCGCTGACAGGGATGATGCGGGTCTCATAGCCCGGGTTCTCCGGCTGGAGAAAGACCCAGTCCCCCTGGCGGCGGAACCGCTTCAGGGTGGCGTCCTCCTCCTCCACGATGCAGGCCACGATCTGGCCGTTTTCCGCCACGGACTGCTGGTGGATGAGCACCAGGTCGCCGTCCCGGATGTCGGCGTTGATCATGCTGTCCCCGGAGACCCGGAGATAAAAATACTCCTGGGGCCGGGGCACGTCCGCCGAGGTGTAGCCCGTCACCTGCTGCTGGGCGATGGCGGGGATGCCCGCCTTGATGACCCCCAGAATGGGGACCAGCTGCTCACCCGGAGGGCAGACCGTCTCTCCGGACGGCTCCCGGGGCACGTCGTAGCCCTGGAGCCAGAGAGGGGAGACCCCCAGCCGGATGGCCATCTGGGTGGCGACCGTGGCCTTCGGCTCCCGCTTGCCCAGGACGTAGCGGTTCAGGGTTTGGGGCTTCATCCCCAGCAGGCGGCCCAGGGCCTCATAGTTCAGGTGCCGCTCCTCCATCAGGGTGCGCAGTCGTTCACCCAGACGCTCCTGCTGCTCCATCCGGCTCACCTCCCCGTTTTACAGACTGGTTGCTAAGGTATCACCGCACAAATGCGTCTGCGGCGTCTGGCGGCTATTTTCCGCCAGAAATGCGTTAGCAAAAGCTTGACGTACATCCAGTACACCTGCGCTTTTGCACCTTTTTCTGACGAAAAATATCTCGCCAGCCGCTCTTGCCGATTTATGCGCTGATACCTTAAAATATGATACCACAGGAATGGGAGAAAAGCAAATCCCAGTTCATATCATATCCCCGCCCCTTAGGACATACCCTGTACCAGCAAGGCAAAGGAGGACGACCCATGAGCTATGATACGAACCCCTATCCCGCCGAGAGCAGTCACCACATCCTGCTGGAGAACCGGAACCGCCTGGCTGTCTCCGGGGTGGAGGAGGTGGAGAGCTTCGACGAGAACCAGATCATCATGGCCACCTGCCAGGGGGAGCTGACCATCCGGGGGGAGGACCTGCACATCGAGCAGCTGAGCCTGGACGGGGGCGAGCTGAAGGTGGAGGGGATGGTGGACGCCCTCTCCTATGAGGCGCCCCGGGAAAAGGGGGGCTTCTTCTCCCGGCTGCTGGGCTAGGCCGTGGAGGTGGCGGTGGCCCTCCAGCTCCGGGAGCTGGGGACGGGACTGCTCACCGGTCTGGGCCTGGGGCTGTTCTACGACCTGCTGCGCATCCTTCGGCGGCGTCGGCCGGGACGGGGGCTGGGACTGGCCCTGGACGTGGTGTTCTGGCTGACGGTGTGCGCCGCCCTGCTGCTGGTGACGCTGGAGACGGGCACCGGCATCGTCCGGGGCTACACCGGGGCGGCCATCGCCGGAGGCTGTCTGCTCTATCTGTGGCTGGGCAGCCCCCTGCTGCTCCCTCTGGGGCTGCGGGCGGCGGAGGGGCTGGCCGTAGTGTGGCATTTTCTCACCACTCCGGCCCGGGTGATTCGGTCAACGCAGAAGAAATTTTGGAAAATTCTCAAAAATCACTTTCTTTATTGGGAAAAATGGTATATAGTAGAAGTACTATTCGTGAAGCGGCCGGAACGCCTGTTCCCCCGACGTGTGAAAGGAGCCAGGAAAAATGAAACTCAAGCGCAGCAGTTTCCTGTCCAAGCTGGTGGTGCTGATCCTACTCGTTTTCGTGGCCCTGACCCTGCTCACCGTCCAGGGACAGATCCAAACCGCCCAGGCGACCCTTGAGACCTACCAGGCTGCCGTGGATCAGCAGAAGGAGACCAACGCGGCTCTGGAGGGTGTCATCGCCAACAGCGACGACCCCGACACCGTGCTGGAGGTGGCCAAGGACAAGATGGGTCTGCTGGAGGACGGAGAGGTCGTCTTTTACGATACTACCAACTGAGCGGCGGCAGAAGAGAGACTGCCGTTCTGGCAAGAGAGGAAAGAGAAGATTCTATGGAGTTGGAAGTCGGAGCGATCCTGGACGGAAAAGTGACAGGCATCACCAAGTTTGGCGCCTTTGTGGCGCTGCCGGGGGGCCGGTCCGGCCTGGTTCACATTTCTGAGATCGCCTATTCTTATGTCAGCGACGTAAGCGAATTTCTGTCGGTGGGGCAGGATGTGCGGGTCAAGCTCATCAGCATCGATGAGGGGGGCCGTATCAATCTATCCATCAAAAAGACTGCACCGCCCCCTCCCCGTCCGCCCCATCCGGCTGGCCCTCGTCCTCAGGGCGGCCGCCCTGCATCTCCTCCCCGCCAGGGAGGAGGTCGTCCCCGTTCCGAGGGCGGTTCTGCGCCCCGCTCCGCCCCGTCTCAGGGCCGGGGGCAGTACCGTGGCCACGACCGGGAGCAGGAGCCTCAGTCCTTTGACGATATGGTCAAGCATTTTCTCTCCGAGTCGGAGAGTCGGCAGTCCGATCTGAACCGGGGCGGCGAGAGCCGCCGTCCCCGCCGTCCCCGCCGGGGCTGAGACGGGAACAGTCTCTGCCGCACCATACATGGCCATCTGCGCCGCTGCATCGGACTCCCCTTGCGGCGGCGTCCGGCTGTCCGGGGCAAAAAAAGGCCGCCCGTTGGGGCGGCAGGGAGCTTCCCGATTGGTCGTGCTGCACCTTTATCCTGCCACAATTTGGGCAGGTTGTCAACTTCTGGTTTTGTCGAAACGGGAGAGGGAGTTACGGCAGGCACAGTTTACCTCCCCTGAAAGGGGAGGGGGACCGGCGCAAGCCGGTGGAGGGGTGCAGCAAGCACTTGCGCCGAGCCTTGCACCATCGGCGAATTCGTTGGGAGTTGGTACGAATTCGCTGTGAGATTTCAGTATCTTAAAAGCCCCTGCTGCTCTCCCTCAGTCGCCTTGCGGCGACAGCTCCCTCACAGAGGGAGCCAAGAGCGCTTCTTATCACTATCATTTCTTCACTCTACCAATCAAGAAAGGACCCCAACCATGCTTCTGAAAAACGCCCGTATCTTCCCCATGGACCGTCCGGAGATCCCCCGGGGCTTCGTGGCCTTTGAGGACGGGAAATTTAGCGCCGTCGGCCCCATGGAGGACTGCCCTTCGGGGGAGGGGCTGGATCTGGCGGGTGCGCTGGTCTATCCCGGCTTTGTGGACGCCCACTGTCATCTGGGGGTCTTTGGGGACGGCCTGGGCTTTGAGGGGGAGGACGCCAACGAGACCACCGACCCCGTCACCCCCCAGCTCCGGGGCATCGACGGGGTGAACCCCATGGACCGGTGCTTCCAGGAGGCGAGGGAAGGGGGCGTCACCACCGTCCTCACCGGACCCGGCTCTGCCAACCCCATCGGCGGGCAGCTCGTCGCCGTCAAGACCGCCGGGCGGTGGATCGACCGGATGGTCGTCAAGGCCCCGGCGGCCATGAAATTCGCCCTGGGGGAGAATCCCAAGCAGTCTTATAACGACCGGGACGAGACGCCCATCACCCGCATGGCCACCGCCGCCCTCATCCGGGAGGAGCTGGCCAAGACCCGGGAATACCTCCGCAAGCAGGAGCGGGCAAAGCAGGACGAGGACGCCGAGCCGACGGACTACGACGGCAAGCTGGAGGCGCTGATCCCCGTCCTTCAGGGGACCCTCCCCGCCCACTTCCACGCCCACCGGGCGGACGACATCGCCACCGCCCTGCGCATTGCCCGGGAGTTCCGGCTGAACGCCGTCATCGTCCACGGCACCGAGGGCTATCTGGTGGCGGACATCCTGGCGGAGGAGGGGGTGCCGGTGATCACCGGCCCCATCTTCGGCGACCGGAGCAAGCCGGAGCTGAAAAACCAGGCCCTGGAGAACACCGCCGTCCTCATGGGGGCGGGGGTCCCCGTGGCCATCTGCACCGACCACCCGGAGAACCCCATCCAGTACCTCCCCCTGGGGGCGGCTCTGGCAGTGAAGGCGGGGGCGGACCCGGAGGAGGCGCTGCTGAGCATCACCCTACGGGCGGCCCAGATCGCCGGAATCGACAGCCGGGTGGGCTCCATCACCCCGGGGAAGGACGCGGACCTGGTGGTGCTGGACGGCTCTCCTCTGGAGGTGGCGTCCACCATCCAGATGGTGTTGATCGACGGAAAACGCGTCAAATAACGAAAAGGAGAAGGCGTTATGAGAATTTCCATCGGCTCCGATCACGGGGGCTTTGCCCTGAAGGAGCACATCAGGGACTATCTCATCGCCCGGGGCCATGAGGTCACGGACGTGGGGACGTACAGTGGGGAGAGCTGCGACTATCCCGACTTCGGCTACGCCGCCGCCAAACGCCTGGCTACGGGAGAGGCGGACCGGGCCATCGTCATCTGCTCCAGCGGAGTGGGTATCTCTATCGCCGCCAACAAGGTCCGGGGAGTCCGCTGTGCCCTGTGCAGCGAGCCGTTCTCCGCCGAGATGAGCCGCCGCCACAACGACGCCAACTGTCTCGCCATGGGCGCGCTGATGATCGGCGTCAACATGGCCGAGCGCATCACCGACGTATTTCTCTCCACCGAGTTTGAGGGCGGCCGCCACAGCCGCCGTGTGGACAAGATCACCGCCTGCGAGGAGCGGGAGCTGGAGTGATCTTCGGAAAAGGGGGCCGGAGCGCCCCATCGGAACACATCCCAAGGGACACAGGCGCGCTTGCGCCGTGACGCCAAAGACAGAAGGAGATTATGATGAACAGATATCTTGGAATCGAATTCGGCTCCACCCGCATCAAGGCGGTAGCCATCGATGAAGCCTTCCAGCCAGTGCAGTCCGGCGACTACACTTGGGCCAGCAGCTACGAAAACGGCGTCTGGACCTACTCCCTGGAGGAGGTCTGGGCGGGGCTGAAAACCGCTCTGCGCAATCTGGGCGAGGTAGAGGGGCTGTCTGCCATGGGCGTCTCCGCCATGATGCACGGCTATCTGGCCTTTGACAGGGACTGGAACCTCCTGGTGCCCTTCCGCACCTGGCAGAACACCATCACCGGCCCGGCGGCGGCGGAGCTGACCGCCCTGTTCCGGTTCAACATCCCCCAACGTTGGAGCATCGCCCATCTGTATCAGGCGATTTTGAACGATGAGCCCCATGTGAAGGACATCGCCCACATCACCACCCTGGCCGGGTACGTCCACCATGCCCTGACCGGGGTGAACGCCCTGGGCATCGGGGAGGCCTCCGGCATGTTCCCCATTGACAGCGCCGCCCTGGACTATGACCAGGCCATGCTGGACAAGTTTGACGACCTGATCGCAGGCAAGGGCTACCCCTGGCGCATTCGGGACATCCTGCCCGGCGTACTGCTGGCCGGGGAGGACGCGGGCACCTTGACTGAGGCGGGCTCTGCCCTGCTGGACGGTCTGCTGCCCGCAGGTATCCCCGTGGCCCCGCCGGAGGGGGACGCAGGCACCGGCATGGCCGCCACCAACTCGGTGGCCCCCCGCACCGGCAACGTCTCCGCCGGGACCTCCATCTTCTCCATGGTGGTGCTGGAGAAGCCGTTGAGCCGCGTCTACCCGGAGCTGGATCTGGTGACCACCCCCACCGGCAGCCCGGTGGCTATGGTGCACTGCAACAACTGCACCAATGACATGAACGCCTGGGTGGGCGCATTGAAGGAGACGGTGGAGCTGTTCGGCGGCAGCGTCTCCACTGGGGAGCTGTACACGAAGCTGTATGAAAAGAGCCTGGAGGGCGACCCGGACTGCGGCGGCGTGCTGGTCTACAACTACCTGGCCGGAGAGGGCGTCACCCATCTGGACAAGGGTCGTCCCCTGGTGGTGCGCCGCCCGGACAGCCGCTTCACCCTGGCGAACTTCCTCCGGGCCCAGCTCTACTCCACCATGTCCACCCTGAAGATCGGCATGGACCTGCTGGCCCGGGAGCAGGTGGCCATCGACCGTCTCACCGGTCACGGCGGCCTGTTCAAGACCCCGGTGGTGGGACAGAAGTACATGGCCGCGGCCTGCAACGCTCCCGTCACCTGCATGGAGACGGCGGGGGAGGGCGGCCCCTACGGCATGGCCCTGCTGGCCGCCTATCGGGCGAACAGGGCCCAGGGCGAGACGCTGGAGGATTTCCTCTCCAACAAGGTCTTTGCCGGGGTGGCGGGCACCACCCTCCAGCCCGACGCAGAGGACGTGGCGGGCTTTGACCGCTTCCTCACCCGCTACAAGGCCGGTCTGGCCGTGGAGCAGAAGGCGTCGGAGACGCTGTGAGGCCCGTAAAATGACAAACTGCGCCCGTTCCGGTTTCGGAGCGGGCGCAAAAATGCCCGCACAGTCAGACGGCTGTGCGGGCATTGTCTGTGTCAGTCTGTCAATCAATCGTTGACATAGGGCAGCAGGGCGATCTGACGGGCGCGCTTGATGGCGGTGGTCAGCTCGCGCTGATGCTTGGCGCAGGTGCCGGTGGTCCGGCGGGGGAGGATCTTGCCCCGCTCGGAGAGATAGAGGCGAAGCTTGCCGGTATCCTTGTAGTCAATGCTCTCCACCTTGTCGGCGCAGAAGGCGCAGACCTTTCTGCGCTTGCGGCTGCGAGTCTTATCGAAAGCCATGATCGAGGTCTCCTTTCACTGAGATGGGACGTAACTTTTACCGACGTCCGTTTACTCCCCCTGACTCCGGCGGTCTGCCGGGCGGGAGAGGCTGTTCTTCATTGGGTCCGCTCAGAACGGCAGCTCGCCGTCGTCGTCGCTGAGCTCTGCAAACTCAGACACCACAGGGGCGGAGGGGGCGCTGTAGCTGTTGTTCTGAGGAGCGGCGGGGGCGTAGCTGTTGCTGTTGTTGCCACCGCCATAGGAGCCGCCGTAGGAGCCGGTGCTGCGGTTGCCGTAGCTGCCGCCGTCACTGTCCCGTCTGGAGTCGCCAAAGTAGATGTTATCCGCCACTACCTCGGCGCTGCGGCGCTTGTTGCCGTCCCGGTCCTGCCAGTCCCGGATCTGGAGCCGACCCTCCACCACGGCCATACGGCCCTTGGAGAAATACTTGCTCACAAACTCTGCGGTCCCACGCCAGGCAACGATGTCGATGAAATCGGTGGCCCGGGTGCCGGTGGACTTGTCCGCAAAATCCCGGTCAACGGCCAGGGAGAAGGACGCCACAGCCACTCCGGACTGAGTCCGGCGCAGCTCAGGGTCCCGGGTGAGACGACCCATGAGAATAATGCGATTGAGCATGACGCGCCTCCTTATGCGTTGAGATCAACGATCATGGAGCGGATCACGCCGTCGGTGATGTTGAAGTTACGGTTCAGCTCAGCGGGGAACGCGGCGGGAGCCTCGAAGGTCATGAGGACGTAATAGCCCTCCGTCTTGTGATCGATGGGATACGCCAGGTGACGCTTCCCCCACTCACTGACCTCGGTCAGCGTGCCGTTCTGCTCTACCAGAGCCTGGAACTTTGCCACGATGGCAGCGATAGCATCCTCGGTCAGAGCGGCGTCGATGATATACAGAGCCTCGTACTTGTCAGCGACCTTTGCCATGTTTGCACCTCCTTATGGACTATATGGCCCTTTCCTGCCGAAAAGGGCAAGAGAAGTCAGACTCCCTTGCAGGAGCCATGCTGTTCCATTTTAACAGCTTTTTCCCGTTTGTCAATGGGAAAAAGAGAATTTTTCGGTAAACGGGGCGGAAGCCGCCTCCGGCTGTGCGAAAAAAGAGCGCCGCAGCCTTCCGGTCCTGCAACGCTCCCTTTTGCCGCCTCAGTCTCCCCTGTATTTTCGCCGGGTGGCCATCCCGCCCCGGATGTGTCGCTCCGCCTTGTTCTGCTCCAGAATGGGCTTTACCTGTAGATAGAGGGCACGGTTGATGCCCGGGAGATGTTCCCGCAGGTCCTTGTGTACCGTGGATTTGGAAATGCCAAACTCCTTTGCAGCCGCTCGGACGGTAGCCCGGTTCTCGATGAGATACCGGGCCACCGCCATGGCCCGCTCCTCCATATCCTGTTTCATGGCAACCACTCCAGACCGCCGGAGGGAAGCTCCGGCTGTTGAAGCCTATGGGGGGAGGGGACGTTTTATGACCGGGGCGGCTGCCGCTTACCGCCGGACGAGGTGGAACAGCCGGAGAGGGTGGACGTCCATCATCCACAGGGCGGTGAAGTAGAGAAACAGTCCCGCCCCGGCGCAGGCGGTCAGGCTGACGAGCACGGGACAGTCCGCCAACGTTCGGTAGAGCAGCCGCACGCACAGCCCCGCCAGCAGCGCCCCCAGGGCGGGAGCGGAGAAGGACTGGAACAGGTTCAGGTGCAATCCGGTGTGCCGGACGATGAGCCCCAGCCGGAGGGCCACCCCCAGGAGGGAGGACAGAATCAGCCCAAAGAGAAAGCCCGTCAGACCGTTCCCCAGGAAGGTACACAGCAGCTGTATCCCCCCGCAGCCCAGACTGACGGCGGCGGACTGGCTCTGGCGGCCAATGCCGTTGAGGATGGCAGCCAGGACGGACTCATAGCTGTTCAGGACCACTCCCACGGACAGGGGGAGAATGTAACCGCCCACCCCCTCGTTTTGAAAGAGCAGCTGCCCCAGGTCCGGCCCCAGCGTCACCATCAGGGCGGTGACCGGGAGGACGATGACGGAGGCCGCCAGAATGGCCTTAGAGATCTTCTCCCGGCACTCCCGGCCCCGGTGCATGGCCTGGCACTGGCTGAGCCGGGGGACGATGGCCAGGGTCAGGGCGCTGATAAAGGCGGAGGGAAGGTTGAGCATGGGGCCGGTCATGCCAAAGACCACGCCGAACTCCTCCATGGCGGCGGCCTGGGTCAGCCCGGCGGCTGCCAGCTTCCGGGGGATGAGGACGGAGTTGGCCGAGGCCATGAGATTGCCCAGCAGGGCGGTCAGCCCCACCGGCACCGCCACCCGCACCATCTCCCGGCCCAGGCCGGGGGCGGGACGGCCGGAGAGGGTCTGCGCCGGGAGGCGGCGCTCCCGCCTCCGGCGGAGGATGGTCAGGGAGGAGGAGGAGAACACCTCGCTGGCCAGCATCCCCAGGACGATGAGGGCCACGGCGACGGCGGGGTCCTCCGGGAGCAGGCACCACACCAGCCCCAGCACGGCGGCGGTGCGGACGAACTGCTCCCCCAGCTCCACCGCTGCCGGGAGGCGGACCTCCCCGATGCCGTAGAAGTGGTGCTTGGTGAGATTCTCCACCCCGGTGAGCAGCAGAACGGGGAGCAGGAGCACCAGCCCCAGCCGGGTACGGCTGTCCCCCAGGAGCAGACCGGAAATTTGTCCGCTGAACAGGAGGGTGACGGCGGCCAGGGGCAGCCACAGGGCCACCAGCCCCCGCAGCCCCAGCCACAAAAGCTGCCGGACGGAGGGCCGGTCCTCCAGCGCCTCATAGTGGGCGGAGAGGGAGGACACCGCCACCGTCAGGCCGGTGACGGCGATGGAGAGAAAGATAGAGTAGACGGGCATAATGAGCTGATACAGCCCCATGATCTCCGCCCCCACCAGCCGGGAGAGCACCACCCGGTAGAGAAAGGACAAAAGCTGGGCCACCAGCCCCACCGCCGTCAGCATCATGGTGGAGCGGGTGAGGGACGCCGAACGGTCTGCCACAGTGACACCTCCCGGAAAAAGCTTCTGAGAGCACTGTATGCGGCAAGGGGGGAAAAGAGAAGGACAAAAAAGAGGTGCAGCCGCACGTGGCGGCACACCTCCTGTAATCATACCGGACTGTCCGGATGTTATAAATCTGTATCTATTTCCCACGGGGCAGAGAGAGGTTGTGTTTCTACCGTTTCCCGGTCCGTGTACAGCAGGACCATCTCCAGCACGAAATAGGCGATTAGCCCTAGCCCTAAGGCCAGCACTTCTGAATCGCCGTTGACCAGGCACAGCCCGGCCAAGGGGAGAGGGATCTGTCCGATGGTGGCGGTCACCCGGAAGGCGACAGGCCGCTTCCGGAATACGGCACTCAAAATCCACATCACCAGGGCGACTGCGGCGGACAGGCCCACGACCATGCCGATCACTGCAAAGGCAAGCCAAGCCATCCCGCCAAGGCCAACGCCGATCAATCCGCCAATGGCAGCCCACCCGCCTACCGTATCCGCCGAGGCGTTGGACACGGTGGAATCCTCCAGAGCGGACAGGTCGGCCCCCAACTGAGAGAGGGCAACCAACAGAAGACCAGCGCAGACCACCAGCGCAAAAGTAGACACGCCGGACAGGGCCAGTACGATTTTTCGTTTTGCTGACATCGCAGTTCCCTCCTGCCGTGGTAAGAATGATCTGCCCGAAGAAAGCCCATCACTTCCCCCTGGCCCTGCCCCGTCCAACCAGACTGCCGATACCCAGCCCCAGGGCGGAAATCAGCCCACCGGTCAGCAGCATGCCGGGCTCCGGGGCGGCAAGCCGGGCGAAGGAGCTGGCAATCATATTGGCAAGGCCGAAGGTGGCATACTCCGCCAGCAGATACATCAGCCCAAAGACGAGGACCACCCACCATTTGCGCCTGCCCCAGAGATTATTTTTGCCGATCAGCAGGGAGACGACAAAGGTGGCGACCGGCAGCACAATCCACAGGAACACCAGGCTAAACCCCATGGCGTCTGAACCGTCGGTAAAGCACCAGAACACCAACAGGGCAAACGCCCAGATGCCCAGGTAGACAGCGCTCAAAATGCCTTCGAACTGTCTGCGGCTGCCCGTGTCGGCACTGTCCTTCGGCGGTTCCATGGAATGGCGTTCTTCTTCTCTTTCACACATATCTTCGCCTCCGGCTCACACCCGGGGCAGCTCCAGCAGCGCCGCTCCCACGATGCCGGCGTCGTTGCCCAGCTGGGCCTTGACGAGACGGGTTTTCCCCGTCCCCTGGCGGGCGTGGGTGCGCTCATCCACCAGGTGCTGGAGGGGAAGGAGCAGGGCCTCCTCCCGCTCGTTGGCCACACCGCCCCCCAGACAGATCATGTCCGGGGAGAAGATGTTGACGGCGTTGGCCAGTCCGTCGGCCAGGTCGGAGAGATACCGGTCGGTGAGCCGGGTGGCGGTCTCGTCTCCCTGGCGCATGGCGATAAAGGCGGTCTTGCCGCTGACCCTGGTCAGGTCCCAGTTGCACAGGGGCCACATACTGCTCTCCGGGTGGAGGTTCATCACCTCCCGGGTCTGGCGCTTCAGGGCGGTGGCGGAGGAATACTGCTCCCAGCAGCCCCGGCGGCCGCAGGGACAGGGATAGCCTCCCGCCCGGAGGACCATGTGGCCCATCTCGGTGCCCTGGAGGTGTATCCCGTTGCCCGTCCGCTGGAGATAGCTGCCGCCGACGCCGGTGCCCAGAGTGAACATCATGAAGAAGTCGCTCTCCCGGCCGCAACCGGCGACCCCCTCCCCCAGGACGGCGCAGCAGGCGTCGTTTTCCAGGGAGACCGGCACGTCCCAGAGAGCCTGGAACAGCGCCCGGACGGGGGTGTGGTCAAAGGGGGCGTTGGCCGCCTTGACGGCGCACCCGGTCAGATCGTCCACCAGGCCGGGGATGCCGATGCCCACCGAGGACACCTCCTCCCGGGAGACGCCCGCCCCCTGGAGAGCCTCTCCGGAGATGCGGACCAGAGCGGCCACCGTCTCCTCCGGAGTGGGACAGCTGGCGGCCCGGACCCTGGCCCGGGACAGAATACGGTTCTGACCGTCTACCACCCCGGCCACCAGGTTCGTGCCTCCTACGTCGATGCCAATGCGTACCATGAAGAACCCTCCCTCTGTTTATGCTGAGGTGCCTTATAGTTCGGTCTGATGGTCTGCGATCTGCTGGTCGAAATGCTGGTTGATCTGGTCGGTAAACTCCTGGGCGGCGTTGTAGCCCATCTTTTTGTGCCGGTTGTTCATGGCGGCCACCTCGATGATGATGGCCAGGTTGCGCCCGGGATTCACCGGGATGGTGAGGGTAGGCAGCTCCACGTCCAGGATGGAGGTATACATGTTCTCCAGCCCCAGCCGGTCGTAGAGCATCCCCTCCTTCCACTGCTCCAGATTGATGATAAGGTTAATCTCCTGGCTGTCCTTGACGGCGGCCATACCGAACAGGCGGCGGACGTCGATGACGCCGATGCCCCGCAGCTCCACATAGTACCGAATCAGCTCCGGGGCCATGCCGATAAGGGAGTTGGGCCCTACCCGGTGAATCTCCACGGCGTCGTCGGCGATGAGCCGGTGGCCCCGCTTGATGAGCTCCACGGCGGTCTCGCTCTTGCCCACGCCGCCCTCTCCCAGCAACAGCACCCCTTCGCCGTAGATCTCCACCAGGTCCCCGTGACGGGTGATCTGAGGGGAGAGGGAGCGGTTGAGGGAGGTGATGAGCAGGTTCTGAATGGCGGCGGTGTCCTGACTGGTGCGCAGCAGCGTCCGGTCGTATTTCTTTGCCGCCGCCAGACACTCGGGAAAGACCTCCAGGTTCCGGGCGATGATGACGGCGGGCAGGGGTCGGGAGAACAGGTCGTCAAACCGCTGCTGCCGCTCCTCCGGGGAGAGCTTGGTGAGATAGGTCCACTCCACCATGCCCAGCAGCTGGATGCGCGTCGTGTCGAAATAGTCGTAAAAGCCCACCAGCTGAAGCCCGGGGCGGTTGATGCTGGCCTTGAGAATGTGGATCTTCTCGTAGTCCTTGCAGCCGTGGAGCACCTCCAGGTTGAATTCCCTGATAATGGCTCCCAGCTCTACGAAATGGCCTCCATACATCGGCAATGACCTCCTGTTCGTGCTTTTTGCGATGGCTTTAGTATAACGGTTTTTGGGGCGATTGGCAACGGTTTCTTGCAGACGGACCGGAAAAAAAGAGGACCCGGCGGAAAAATGGCAAAAATCAGAAAAATGCAAATTAGGGGGTTGATTTTCCCGGACAGCTCTGATAAAATAATCAATGCTGTTTTCAGAGAATTTTCAAGCGAGGAGGTTTGCATAATGGCTAAATGCGACTTTTGCGGCAAGGGCGTAACCTTCGGAATTCAGGTTTCCCACTCCCACCGTCGTTCCAATCGCCCCTGGAAGCCGAACGTGAAGCGCGTCAAGGCGATCGTGAATGGCACCCCCACTCACGTCTACGTCTGCACAAGATGCCTCCGTTCCGGTAAAGTTGAGCGCGCCTGATGGCACGCGGATGAAGCCCCTCTGCCCGGGAAAGGCAGAGGGGCTTATTTTTCGGAAACGACAGATTACGCTCATAAAACGACAGATTGCGTAAAAATAAGGGAAAAGAGCGGCATTTGTGGTATGCTGTCTATACAGACCCCGGAACGCCCAGGCAGAGGGCGCCCGGCGGAGCTGCACATGCTGGTTCTCCTCCGTTGCTTCCCTGAGCGGTTTGGAACAGGCTGAGAAGAGACGTCCCGTTGCGGGCGTCTCTTTCTTGCAATATGGGCCGGGCGCATGACCGTTAAAATTTTATCAATCTTTCCCGTTGTCTGTGCCCGGCAGTTGCTTTTGCATCTGCCGGGCACAGTGTGTTTGAAAGAATATATAGGAGGGAGAGTGGAGCCCTTCGTTCTTTGCAGCTTTAGTATAGCAAACGCCGGGGTCGAAGGCCTGAAAAATCTGCGACAGATTTGCAAACGTTTTGTGAACATCGTTTCGAAAAGAAAAAGAGTCAGATGTTGCCGGTCCGGTAGGTCACGCTCCCGGCCAGGGCCGTCCTGTCCAGAATGTAGACCCGCCCGTAGGCGCACCTCACCCAGCCGCTGCGCTCAAACTCCTTGAGCACCTGGCTCACGGTAGGCCGGGCCAGGCCCAGGCACATGGCGATCTCCTCATGGGTGTAGGGCAGACACTGGCCGGTGATCTCCTTGTCCGGGTTGTCCGTCCCCGTCTCGGTGAGCAGGAAGGAGGCGATGCGCTGATAGCGGTCCATAAAGCGGAAGGAGTGGAGGGAGTAGGACAGGTGGTTCATCGTCTCGGAGCAGTGCTGCAACACCTTGGTCAGAATGTCCGGATTCTGGCAGAGGCAGGGGATGAGCTGGCCGATGGTGCAGCAGATCAGCTCGACCTCTGTCACCGCCGTGACGGTGGTGGGCCGCAGGCTTTTGCTGAGAAAGGAGGATTCCCCGAACAGCCGCCCCTTTTCCACGATCTCCAGGGTCAGCTCCTCCCCCTCCGGGGTGCCCAGCATAATGCGTACCCGCCCCCCCCGGATGAAGCACAGGGTACTGGCCACATCTCCCTCCAGATAGATGGGCTCATTCCGGGTAAAATGGCGCAGGTAGCCCCACCGGGCGAGAATGTCCATCTCCTCACCGGTGAACTTGATCTCCATTCGATTTCCCTCCCAAATGTCATCTGTGTTACATTCAGAATAGCACAGTTGGGGCTATCATGCAACCAGATGATTTGAGGCATCACTGCACAAATACATCTGCGGCGATGCCTTAGGAGGTACTGATATGAAAATACTTGCCTATGAGGTCAGAGACGATGAGAGGGCGCATTTTGACCGCTGTGCCCGGCAGCTCGGGGTGGAGCTGGCCCTGACGGAGCAGGTGCCGACCCTGGAAAACGCCGAGCTGGCGGCGGGGTGCGACGGGGTGACGATCCTCGGCCAGGGGAAAATCGACGCAGCCCTGCTGGATGTCTACCGGCAGCTGGGGGTCCGCTGCCTGACCACCCGCACGGTGGGGTACGACCACATCGACCTGGCCCATGCGAAGAAAATCGGCCTGCCCGTGTGTAATGCGTACTACGACCCCAACGGGGTGGCGGAGTACACCGTCATGCTCACGCTCCTGTGCCTGCGGCATTATAAGGCGGCCCTGTGGCGGATGCAGGTGAACGACTACTCCCTCCAGGGCCTCTATGGCCGGGAGCTGCGCAACCTGACGGTGGGCATTGTGGGCACCGGGCGGATCGGCGCCCAGGTGGCCCAAAACCTCTCCGGCTTCGGCTGCCGGGTGCTGGGCTATGACTGTCATCCCGGCCCGGCGTCCCGCTGGCTCACCTACACGGACCTGGACACCCTCTACCGGGAGAGCGACATCATCACCGTCCACCTGAACCTGAGCGAACAGACCTATCACATGATCGACGGCGACGCCATCGCCCGGATGAAGGACGGGGTCATCCTCATCAACTGCGCCCGGGGTCCCCTCATGGACACGGACGCCCTCATCGCCGGCATCGAGCAGAAGAAGATCGGCGGCCTGGGGCTGGACTGCTTCGAGTACGAGGAGGGCATCTACCACCAGAACCACCGGGACGAGATCATCTGCAACAGCTCCATGGCCTATCTACGGCAGTTTCCCAACGTGGTCATGACCCAGCACATGGCGTTCTATACGGATGCGGCGGTGGCCAACATGGTCCGTTGCGGGGTGGAGGGCATCTGCTCCGTGCTGGAGACCGGGGCCTATCAGACGCTGCTGTGGAACGACAAATTACAGCTCAAATGCAGTACAGGAGCAGACGACGTGCCATTGCGTTGTCTGCTCCTGTCGATTTTTCAAAAATCTAACACAAACTTTGCACAGAGTTGATAGCGGCGAGAGGGATGGTTTTCTATAATCAATCGTGTAAGACAGAAGTAAACGGAGGGAAAAACGTGAAGGAGCGTATTTTCGAGGTAGAGGACGACGAGAGCATCCGCCGACTGCTGGAGTTCGCCCTGACCAGTCAGGGGTATGAGGTCTCCGGTTTTCCCAACGCCCTGGAGGCGCTGGAGAACATGAAGGAGGAGCCTCCCGCCCTGGTGCTCATGGACATTACGATGGAGGGCCTCTCCGGCCTGGAGGCGGTGCGGCTCATGCGGGCGGCCCCCCGGCTGCGGCAGGTGGCGGTCATCCTCCTCACCGCCCGGGGCATGGAGGAGGACAAGATCAACGGCCTGGACGCCGGCGCGGACGACTACATCACCAAGCCCTTCAGCGTCATGGAGCTGTGCGCCCGGGTACGGGCCCTCCTCCGCCGGGCGGGGGGCAACCGGGGCAGACGGCAGGGCGACCTGGTGTTTGACGGCATCGAGCTGTCCCCCAGCCGCCATGAGGTGTGTGTGGACGGCCAGACGGTGGAGCTGACCCTGAAGGAGTTCGCCCTGCTCCAGTACCTCATGGAGCGGCCCGACCAGAGCGTCAGCCGCCAGGAGCTGCTGGACGGGGTCTGGGGCACCGACGCCCTGGGGGAGAGCCGCACCCTGGACATCCACGTGGGCACCCTCCGGCAAAAGCTGGGGGACGACGCCGGGAACAGCCGGTTCATCAAGACGGTCCGGGGCGTGGGCTATCGCTTTATTGCGGCGGAGGCGTAACGTATCGCGGCGCAAATGCGTCTGCAGGAGCGGCCTCTATCCTTTTTCTATCCGGTTTTCGTTGCCCCAGTCGCACAGCTTGTCCAATACGCTGACTAAAGAGTGCCCTCTCTGTGTGAGGGAGTACTCCACCTTGGGAGGGATTTGCGGATATTCGTGCCGCTGAATCAATCCATCCGCTTCCAGCTCCTTGAGATTCATGCTCAAGGTTTTATCCGCTATATTTTTCAGATAACGTCGCATTTGATTGAACCGCACCGGCTCATATTCCATCAGGCAGTAGAGAATAACGGGCTTGTACTTCCCGGAAATGAGGGACAGAGTGTAGCTGTAGCCGGTATCCTCAAAATTCGCTGTTTCGATGTTCTTCATTCTCATACTTACCTCCATGTTAGTACCTAACAAAAATGTGGGTACTTGCCTTTGAGCTGATGCTATGATAGCATATGTACAGCCAAAAGGCAATCCAAACAGGAGGTCTGTTTCCATGAGAAAGGATATCAAAACCACCGAAGCAATTTTCCCGATGCCTGTGCTGATGGTCGCAACCTATAATGAGGACGGGAGCGTCAACGTCATGAATGCCGCATGGGGAACCATGCTGTCCCGGAATCAGGTGATCCTCAACCTGACCGAGACCCACAAAACGGTGAAAAATATCAAGGCGAGAAAGGCGTTTACCGTCAGCATTGCGGACGCTGCGCACATGGTAGAGGCGGATTATTTCGGCGTCGTATCAGGCAACAATACACCGGACAAATTTGAAAAGAGCGGGTTGACCGCCCAGAAATCCGACCATGTAGACGCTCCCATTATCACCGAATTTCCTCTCTGCATGGAATGTGAATTTATCGCCTATCTGGACGGCGAATATGGCTGCGGCGTCATTGGCAAGGTCGTGAACACAACGGCAGATGAATCCGTCCTGGATGGCGACAAGGTGGATATTTCAAAGGTCTCCGCCATCGCTTTTGACCCATATACTCACGGATATTACCGGGTAACAGAGCGTGTCGGCAACGCCTTTCAGGATGGTTTGCGGCTGAAATAACTATAATGTTCCATGAGTCGGCGTCCTGGTTATGCTGCATATATGGAGTGTTTGTCAGCTGAGATAAATGATAGGGAGCGTTGCAGAATGAAAGCTGCAACGCTCCCTTTTGCCACCTCTCCCCCTTTGCGGCAGAGGCGAGTGACGCTCCAATTGATTGCCCAACCGTCCAAATCGTGGTATAATGCCCCCATCAAGGACCGCCCTCAGGGGCGGGAAAGGACGGGCAGCATGAGCAAGCAGAAGATTTTGGCCCTGCTCCGGGAGAGCGAGGGCTACCTCTCCGGGGAGGAGATGAGCCGTCGGCTGGGCATCAGCCGGGCGGCGGTGTGGAAGGCCATCGACGGCCTGCGCCGGGAGGGGTATACCATCGACTCCGCCACCAACCGGGGCTATCGCCTGTCCGCCGCCCCCGACCTGCTCACCGAGGGGGAGATACAGCCCTTCCTCCATACGGAGCGCATCGCCCGACACCTGGAGGTGTTCCAGAGCATCGACTCCACCAACAATTACCTGAAGCGGGAGGCCCAGAACGGTCTCCCGGACGGTTCGGCGGTCATAGCGGACGAGCAGACCGGGGGCCGGGGCCGCCGGGGGCGGAGCTTTTCCTCCCCCTCCGGGAAGGGCATCTATTTCTCCGTCCTGCTCCGGCCGGACGTGGCTCCGGCGGAGGCGATAGACCTGACCGCCTATGTGGCGGTGGCGGTGTGCGACGGCATCCAGGAGGCCACCGGACTTCGGCCTCAGATCAAGTGGACGAACGACATCATCATGAACGACCACAAGGTCTGCGGCATCCTGACGGAGATGTCCATCGAGGGGGAGAGCGGCGCGCTCCAGTACGTCATCCCCGGCATCGGGGTCAACGTGAACCAGCGGGCGGAGGACTGGCCGGAGGAGCTCCAGGCCATCGCGGGCTCTGTTGCCCAGGCGGCGGGGCATCCCGTCTCCCGGGGACGGCTGGCGGCCTGTCTGCTCAACGCCCTGGACAGGACCTATCTGGACTGGCTGGCGGGGCGGCGGCAGCCCTATCTGGAGCGGTATCGCCGGGACTGCATCACCCTGGGCCGGGAGGTCCGGCTCATCCGCCCGGACGGGGAGACCGAGGCCCAGGCGGTGGGCATCGACGACCGGTTCGGCCTGGTCATCCGTCACCCGGACGGCCGGGAGGAGACGGTCACCTCGGGAGAGGTGTCCGTCCGGGGGCTGTACGGGTATGTGTGAGGACGCTTTTTGAACTGTAGCGGGTGAAAAAATCCCGCTGAGCGCAGGAAAAGTGCTTGCATTTCCCATTCGCCTGTGTTAGAATCAATAGCATCGCAGAATATGCCGTCTCCACACGATGTGAGGACGTTTGACGAAAGGATGAAAAGAAAATGGAAACCGCTCAGCTCGTTCTCTCCATCATTGTGGTGATCGCAGCCGTCATTATCATCGCCATCGTGCTGCTCCAGTCCGGCAAGAACTCCGGCCTGGCCAGCTCCCTGGGTGGCAGCTTTGACACCTACATGGGCAAGAACAAGGCCAGCTCCGCCGACGCCCGTCTGGCCCGGCTGACCAAGTGGGTCGCCCTTGTCTTCATGCTGGCCGTTCTGGTGCTCAACCTGGTGTAAGACCGGAGGACCGGACAGACCGCAAAACGCAAAAAGGGAACGCTGTAGAGCAGAGATGCTCCGGCGTTCCCTTTTTGTGTCTGAAGGGCAGAACCCGTCACCGTCTCCGGCTGCCCTTATAGTTCCGGGGCCGCCGGGTGCCGGTATAGTTGCCGTATCGCCGCTTCGGGCGGAGCAAGGTGAGCCGGAGAACGATCACCAGCACCACGATGACCCCCAGCCCGATGGCGGCCTTGAGCCAGTTGTCGGAGATGAAGTCCTCGATGGCCTTTTTGGTGGCCAGGAAGGAGGACTGCTCCACCGAGGTGGCGGCTACCAGGTCCACCGAGCCGTAGGCCTCCCCCTCCAGATAGACGGTCAGGGTGCCCAGCACGTCCCCGGCCTCCACCGGGGCCTCCACGGAGTCCTCCGTCTCATACTCGACGGTGAAGCTGTCGGCGGTGATATCGTTGGGCAGCAGGGCGTCCAGGGTGCCGGAGGGGACTACCAGAACGCTGTCCACGTCCACCCCCAGAGTCACAGGCACCTCCGCCACCGGGGTGTCCAGGTCCAGGATGGAGTGATAGGAGAAATTGCTGAACCCCCATTTCAGCAGCCGGGCGGACTCGGAGAACTGCATCCGGTGGGTGCCGTCGTTGTCTACTGTGGTCTCCGCCCCCATGACCACCGAGATGAGGGTGGTCCCGTCCTCCTCGGCGGCGGCCAGCAGGCAGTAGCCCGCGTCGCTGGTGGAGCCGGTCTTGATGCCGATGCAGCTGTCATAGACATAGCCGGAGTATTTCTTGCTGGTCAGCAGACCGTTGGTGTTGGAGAAGGTCCGCTCCTCGCTCATGTTGGTGGCGGGAACGGTGTAGCTGTCGGTGGAGACGATGGTGCGGAAGGCCTCGTTGCTCATGGCCGCCCGGGCGATGAGGTAGAGATCATAGCAGGTGGTGTAGTGGTCCTCGTCCTGGATGCCGTGGGGGTTGGCAAAGTGGGTGCCGGTGCAGCCCAGCTCCGTGGCCCGCCGGTTCATCAGCTCCACAAAGGAGGACACGGTGCCGGAGACCGCCTGGGCCAGGATGTTGGCCGCCTCGTTGGCGGAGGGGAGCAGCAGACAGTAGAGCAGGTCCTCCACCGACATGGTCTCCCCGATCTGGATATTCTGGGTGCTGCCGTCGGAGGGAATGTCCAGCCAGGTCTCGCCCCCGGCGGTGATTTTTGTGTCCAGGGAGAGATCGCCCCGGTCCACCGCCTCCAGCACCAGCAGGGCGGTCATCACCTTGGTGATGCTGGCAGGGTATACCTTGTCATAGGCGTTCTGCTCGTAGTAGATGACATCCTCGGTCATGTTCACCAGCAGGGCGGCGTTGGCGTCGATCTCCATGTCCGCCACCAGCTGGGAGACCTGGGACAGGTCCTCCGCCCGGGCGGAGAGGGGGGTCGCCATAGAGAAAACCAGCACAAGGGCCAGAAAGAGGGAGAGAATTCGATAGCGTTTCATGATTCATTTGCTCCTGTATCCACGCAGCGGGCGGGCCCGCACAATTCGATCGGCTGCCCCTCATTATACCAGACCCGTCCGGTCAAGGCAACGGGAAAACAGAGGGAACCTCTCCCATTTTGCCTGTCGGGAGGGGAAACGCGGAAAACGGAGTTGCCAAAAAAAGAATCTTTTGCTATACTGTGGGACAAACTGTCAGAGAGATCTCTGAATCGAAAATGAGAAGAGGTAGACCTGTTTGAAAGAGAACCTGAAAAAGCTTCTGTCCTACTATCGTCCCTACATGAAAACCTTCCTGATCGACCTGTTTTTCGCCATGCTGTCGGCGGTGGTGTCCCTGATTATCCCCCTGGTGGTGCGGTACATCACCTCGTCGGTCATCACCCTCCCGGCGGAGGAGGCTATTCCCGCTATCTGGAAGCTGGGGCTGCTGATGACCCTGCTGGTGGCTGTCCAGTGCGGCAGCAACTACTACATCTCCAACTACGGCCACGTCATGGGCGCTCATATGGAGTACGATATGCGCCAGGAGCTGTTTGCCCACTACCAGGAGCTGTCCTTCTCCTTCTACGACGACCAGAAGGTGGGCCAGCTCATGAGCCGCATCACCAACGACCTGTTCGACATCACTGAGCTGCTCCATCACGGACCGGAGAATATCATCATCTCGGTCATCAAGCTGGTGGGCGCGCTGGTAATACTGCTGTCCATCAGCCCGAAGCTGGCCCTGGCCGCCTTCGCCCTGGTGCCGTTCATGCTGTGCTACGCTCTGTACTTCAACAAAAAGATGAAGCGGGCCTTCCGCCGGAACCGGGAGCGCATCGCCCAGATTAACGCCCAGATCGAGGACAACCTCTCCGGCATCCGGGTGGTGAAATCCTTCACCAACGAGGCGGTGGAGGAGGAGAAGTTCAAGGAGGGCAACGACGGCTTTCTGGACGCCAAGCGGGACAGCTACCGCTACATGGGCGGCTACAACTCCGGCCTGACCGCCTTTATCACCATGATCCAGGTGGTGGTCATCGTGACGGGAGGCATCGGCATCGCCCAGGGTCAGATCGCCGTCGCCGATCTGGTGACCTTCCTGCTGTACATCAGCGTATTCACTGACCCCATCAAGACCCTCATCGACTTTACCGAACAGTTCCAGAACGGCTATACCGGCTTCGAGCGGTTCCTGGAAATTCTGCGCATCGCCCCGGACATCCAGGACGCCCCGGACGCCGTGACCATCGACCACGCGGAGGGGAACATCAGCCTCCGGGATGTCTCCTTCCACTACGAGGGGGAGGAGCGGCCGGTGCTGGACCATGTGGATCTGGACATCTCCGCCGGGAGCTATGTGGCCCTGGTGGGCTCCTCCGGCGTGGGAAAGAGCACCCTGTGCAACCTGATCCCCCGGTTCTACGATGTCACCGGCGGCGCCATCTTCCTGGACGGGAGAGACATCCGCTCTATCACCCTGGAGAGCCTCCGGCGGCAGATCGGCATGGTGCAGCAGGAGGTCTATCTCTTTGCTGGAACGGTGATGGAGAACATCCGGTACGGCCGCCCCGAAGCCAGCCGGGAGGAGGTCATCCAGGCGGCGAAGGAGGCCAACGCCCACGACTTTATCATGGAGCTGCCCAACGGCTACGACACCGACATCGGACAGCGGGGCATCAAGCTCTCCGGCGGTCAGAAGCAGCGGCTCTCCATCGCCCGGGTGTTTTTGAAAAATCCTCCCATCCTGATCTTTGACGAGGCCACCTCCGCTCTGGACAATGAGAGCGAGCGGCTGGTGCAGGAGAGCCTGGAGCGGCTGGCGAAGGACCGCACCACCCTGGTCATCGCCCACCGCCTGTCCACCATCCGCAACGCCCAGCGTATCCTGGTGCTCACCGACCACGGCATCCAGGAGGAGGGCAGCCACCGGGAGCTGATGGCCCGGGACGGCATCTATGCCCGGCTGTACCGGATGCAGTTCGAGGGAATGTGACGATACCGCAGCATCTATAATTATAATAAGGAGCGAGACCGACGACGTGCCGGTCACGCTCCTTTTATATTCCTTAATTATTAATTAGCTTTTCGCCTTCCTGCTTATGGAATCGTGGCGACCTCCAGGATGTACCGGATCTCCCGGCACCGCTCCGGCAGAGGGCGACGGCGCACAGGGGACTGCTCGGTAAAAATATAGCAGCTGTCCAGCCCTGCCGCTGCCGCCCCGTGGCAGTCAGCAAGGTCGTCGTTGCCTGTCATCAGCGACTGCTCCGGCCGCAGCTGATACTGGTCCAGCAGCAGGCGGTAGAAGTGGGGGTCGGGCTTTTTGACCCCTGCCTCAGAGGACAGGAGGACGCCGTCAAAATACCCCTCAAGGCCCAGGGCGGTCAGCTCCGGCCTGGTGAACAGGGCCTGTGCGTTGGAGAGCAGGTAAATGCGTTTGCCCCGCTCCTTCAACTGCCGGAGCAGATGCTCTGCCCCGTCGAACAGCCGGAGCTTTTCCGTGGAGAGAGTGCGGAAGGTCCAGGCAAGGGCTGCGATTTCCCGGTCAGTGGCAGTTCTCCCCTTGGCGGCCAGCAGATGGAAGAATACCGGAGAGATATCAATTTCCGGCTCGTCGAACCCGGAGACCTGCCGCAGAGCGTCCGTCTGCCGCCGCACCTCCCTGTGATAGGCCGCCCGCAGCTCCTCCGGCTGGTAACAGACCTCCCACTCTGCCAAAACCGTGCAAAACGCCTGCCACAGAGCATCCTTCCACTCATCGGTGTGGATGTCCACCAGAGTGCCGTACAGGTCAAAGATATAATTCTGATACATCACGGATTTTCTTACAATAGGTGGTGAGCCTTTCCCGCATCTCCCGGCGGGAGAGGGGGTTGTTCAGGCCGACGATGTCCGCCTGGCCTTCCCAGTCCCGGAGATGGGGCACCAGCTCCGCCGGGCAGAGCACCAGGTCATATGCCCCGGCGGTCTTTGCCCCCTGCCGGATGGAGCCGTGGTCCAGCCGGGCCAGCTCCAGCCCCAGCTCTGCGGCCACCCTCCGCAGCACCGACTCCATCATCAGACTGACTCCCGCCCCGTTGGGACAGCAGACCAGCACCCGCAGACCGGACATGGCAGCGCCTCCTTACTTTATCAAAGTTCCTTTTGCTATTATACTCCCCGCCCCGGGCTGAAACAAGGGGATTCATGACCACAATTTTCCGCCGCTGGGAAAACTCTCCTGCATAAGAGAGCCCCTTCGGCGGAGACTAGGGAAAAGGGAGGGAACAGCGATGAAAAAACATGTTTTGACAGCTCTGCTGCTGGCCGCTGTATTTGTCGGCCTGCTGCCCGGGGCCCGGGCGACGGAGACGGAAGAGGCCGCTCCTGTGGCCATCTCCGCCAGGGCGGGGGTACTGATGGAGCGGGAGACGGGGACTGTCCTCTATGAGGAGAACGCCCACGAGGCCCTGGAGCCCGCCTCGGTGACCAAGGTGATGACCATGCTGCTGGTGGCGGAGGCCATCGACAGCGGGAGCATCTCCCTGGAGGACACGGTGACGGCCAGCGCCTATGCCGCCAGCATGGGCGGCAGCCAGGTCTACCTGGAGGAGGGGGAGCAGATGACCGTCAGCGAGATGCTCAAGGCGGTGGCGGTGGCCTCCGGCAACGACGCCGCCGTGGCCCTGGCGGAGCATCTCCGGGGCAGCGAGGAGGCCTTTGTGTCGGCCATGAATCAGCGGGCGGCGGAGCTGGGCATGGAGGACACCCACTTCTGCAACTGCACCGGCCTGCCCGCCGAGGGGCACGTGACCTCCGCCTATGACATTGCCCTCATGTCCCAGGAGCTGCTGAGCCATGAGGTGATCCGGGATTACACCGGCATCTGGATGGACACCCTTCGGGACGGGACGTTTCAGCTGGCCAACACCAACAAGCTGATCTATTACTATGACGGGGCCACCGGACTAAAGACCGGCTTCACCCAGGGGGCGGGCTTCTGCATCTCCGCCAGCGCAGAGCGAGACGGCATGGAGCTCATCGCGGTGGTGCTGGGGTCGGAGACCTCCTCCGACCGGTTCGAGAGTGCCAAGGCCCAGCTCAACTACGGCTTCGGCGGCTGGACGATGACGGACGTGACCGACGGCGTGGCCCTGCCCCCGGTGCCTGTGAACCTGGGGGAGAAGGAGAGCGTCCGGACGGCGGTGGAGGGCGGACGGATGCTCATCACCAAAAGCGACGTAGGCCGCCTCACCACCGAGCTGACGCTGGAGGAGACAGTGGAGGCCCCCGTGGCGGCGGGAGACGTGCTGGGGACGCTGACCGTCTCGCTGGACGGACAGGTGCTCCGGGCGCTGCCCGTCACGGCGGCAGATTCGGTGGAGCGAAAGACCTTCGGCAGCATTTTCCGGGAGATGATAGGGGAGCTGCTGCCAGGTTGAGAGGAATTGTGAATTTTATGGAACGGCGCTTGTGACACGGGAAAGGATATGCTATAATTTGTGTCATCAACGATGTGACTCGCCCTGCTCCGGGGAGCCGCAGCAAAAGGAGACGATCCCATGGCAGAAGCCCGTCCCGGCTGGAGAAAGCTGGAGAACAACGTTGCAGGCGCCATTGTGCCGAAGCCTCTGGGTGTGGAGCTGCTCCCCTCGGACGGGGGGCGGCTCCGGATGTCCTGCCGGAACGGGACCTTCCCGGAGGGAGAGCTGCTGCTGGTGCTGTCCACTTGGGCGGAGACGGAGCACTGGAGCGTCCCCGCCTGGCTGGAGGAGGGCGTGCTGACGGCGGATGTCTCCGGGGTGAATGAGGTATGGGAGCCGGAGGACGGGAAGCCCTTCATTGTCACCCTGGCCAAACGGGAAGGGGAGAGCCTGACCCAGTACCCCCTCCGGGCCAGACGATACCTGAACCGGCTCCGCCCCAAGGGCCGCTGCGACTACTTTTTCAGCGACCGGGATCTGTGGAGCGATCCGGTAGACCGGTTCTGCCGGGAGGGGGAGGATTATGAGGCGCTCCCCCGGTATCTGCTCAAGGAGCAGACGGCGGTGGTGGTGGCCCTGACGGTGGCCCACCGGGAGCTGCGGTACTGGGAGCAGTTCAGCTATGGCCTGGAGCTGTTCCTCATCCGGGACGGGCGGCTGCTGCTGGGGGCCAGAGCGCCGGAGAACGCCCCGGCGCTGACCGGCTTCTCTCTCCACCGGGCGGACGGCGATCCTCAGGGGCAGAGGTTTTTCCCTGCCGGGAAATCCCCCTCTGACGAGGGGCTGATACTGGGGGCGGTGGAGCTGTCCGCCCTGCCCATGGACGGGGCGGAGTACGCCCTCTCCGGGGTGCTGACCGGGGAGGACGGGGCGCAGTTCTATGTCCCCCTGTCCGTCACCGGCCGCAAGGCGTTTCAGGCGGCGGAGCTGCTGGCCAACGGAGCGCCGGTGGCACAGTCGGAGGGCATGGGCTGCTATTTCCAGATCGACGAGCTTTGCCGTCCCTTCTTCCGGGCGGCAGAGCGGCCCCTGACCTGCCAGGACGGGCCGGAGGGGATGTCCCTCCGGGAGGCGGTAGAGGAAAAGCGGCTGCCGGTGCAGGGCCACTGGGCGATACGGGACCTGGGAGGCCAGGACTGGCAGTGGCGGTTCGAGGTGCCCGGGGTGTCTCTGGAGGAGGGAGCGGAGCTGCTCCTTACGGCGGAGAACAAGGGGGAGCGGCTGTACTGCCCGGTGCAGATCTCCTCCTCCGGCTCCCAGGGGTGCCTGCTGACGGCAGATCTGACCTCGGTGCCGGAGCAGCTGCAAAACAGCCGGGTGGTGCGCTGGGATCTGTCCCTGGCGGTGCGCCAGGGGACGAGCTGGCAGAATGTGCTCCTGCGGTGCCCGGAGCGGACGGCCCGGAGAAAACTGAAGACGGACGCCCCTTACCGGAATGTCCGCTGTACATACGGAAAGCCTCTGGGCGTCATAGAGCTGGGAGAGCAGCAGGTGGAGGGAGTCGTCTGCTGCCCCACGGCGGGCTATTGCAAGCTGCAAACCGCGGACCGCATCCGGCGGTATGAGCGGCAGGTGACCTGCCGGGCGGAGCAGGTCAGCCTCCGGTTCGGAAAGCTGCGCATCAGCGTGCACTGTCCGGAGGATATCCCGGGGGAGTGGAGTGCCATCGCCCTGGTGCACCGGTATCGGCTGGAGGTGGATCGGAAGATCTATCTGATCCCGGCGAAGAAGGTGGTCAAACGGGACGGCGAGGTCTGGATGACCGGAGAGATCCGGCTGTCGGACTTCCAGCTGGAGCCCATCTGGTGGGATGTCCGGGCGGCCTTCCGGGGCGAGGACGGCCAGACCTACCTGGCGTTCATTCAGGCCCCGAAGCAGAAAAAGGAGGCGGCGAAGAGCACGTGGGCAGGGCGCTGGGAGAAGCTGGAGCGCACCCTGTTCCCCGGCAGCTGCCGCCAGGGGGAGGACCTGACCGTTTCCCTCTATGAGACGAAGGCCGAACGCATTGCCCTGGCCTGCCAGGAGTACAGCCCCTACAGCGGCCTGGCCTTCCGGCTGAAGGAGCGGCTGGCCCTCATCCTGTTCCGGCTGTTCCGAAAGCAGCTGAAGCAGAAGAACATCTTCCTGTGCTTCGAGAAATTCTGCTGTATGGCCCAGGACAACGGCTTCTATTTCTTCCGCCACTGCATGGAGAGCGGCATGGAGGAGAAGATGCACCGGAGCATCTATTACGTCATCGACAAGAAGCAGCCGGACTATCAGGAGCGGCTGTTGCCCTACCGGGATCACGTAATCCAGTTTATGAGCCTGAAGCACATGGTCTATATCCTGGCCGCCCGGCTGCTCATCTCCACCGACTCCAGAGCACATGCCTACGCCTGGCGGAACAAGGAGAGCATTATCCTGCCCCGGGTGCAGAACACGAAAAAAATCGTCTTTCTCCAGCACGGCGTGATCGCCATGAAGCGGGTGGAGATCTACAACAAAAAGACCAACCCCATGAACCTGTTCGTCACCTCCAATCAGCGGGAGCACGACATCGTGGTGGAGCACATGGGCTATGCCCCGGAGGACGTGATCATCACCGGCCTGGCCCGGTGGGACGTATTAAAGGATAAGGGCCTGGAGGAACGACACATCCTGGTCATGCCCACCTGGCGCAACTGGCTGGAGGAGGCCCCCGACCTGGTGTTCCGGGCCAGCGATTACTACCGGAACTATATGTCTCTCCTCAACGACCCCCGGCTGGCGGACCTGCTGGAGCGGCGGGACCTGTACCTGGATTTCTACGTCCACCCCAAGTTCCGGGAGTACCTTCACAGCTTCACCATCCAGGAGGGCGGCCGGGTGCGGCTGATCCCCTTCGGCGAGGAGCCCCTCAACGAGCTGATGATGGGCGGCAAGATGCTGGTGACCGACTACTCCAGCGTCTGCTGGGACGTGTATTATCAGGGCAAGCCGGTGCTGTTCTATCAGTTCGACGTGGACAAGTACAACGAGACCACCGGGGCCTATATCGACCTGGAGACCGAGCTCTTCGGCGACCGGGTGATGACCACAGAGGCGCTGCTGGACAAGCTGGAGGAGTACGCCGAAAACGACTTCCGTCTCCCGGAGGTCTACGCGGAGATGCGCCCCCGGATGTACGCCTATATCGACGAGCACAACAGCCAGCGCATCTGCGAGGAGATCATGAAGCGGAACTGGTAACGGGGAGAGGCCAGTGGTTAGTGGTTAATGGTGATTGGCCGGCGTCTGACGGAAGTCGGACGCCGGCCAATCTTTCGGTTCGACGAAAAAAAGAAGAAAAAACAGGCAAAAAATGCTTGACATCCGCCATGGTATCCGGTACAATAACCCATGGTGCGCTCCGGCGCACTATGCGATGATGCAGGAGATTGCGGGAGGATTCCCGGTAACTTCTGCGGAGTATGTCCGGGCTGGATCTGGGCGGCTGTGATGAACCACGATGCTATCAGGGGTGTAGATCGCCTCGCATGGTGGATGCGGCCGACGGTTTTCGTCGGCTTTCCTTATGACGTGGAATGATACACACGGCACGGCGGTTGATTTCAGCCAAGCAAAACGATCCAAATAAAACCGGCTCATGTACAACAAGTACGAAACCCAAGGAGGAAAACACCATGGCAAACCAAACCATCCGCGTCCGTCTGAAGGCCTATGACCATCAGCTCATCGACCAGAGCGCTGAGACCATCGTCCAGACTGCCAAGCGCAACGGCGCCACCGTCTCTGGCCCCATCCCCCTGCCCACCAAGAAGGAGATCGTCACCATCCTGCGTGCGACTCACAAGTACAAGGACAGCCGGGAGCAGTTCGAGCGGCGCACCCACAAGCGTCTGATCGACATCCAGAACCCCACCCCCAAGACGGTGGAGGCCCTGATGAACCTTCAGCTCCCCGCTGGCGTGGAGATCGAGATCAAGTTGTAAAGGCATCGCCGCACAAATGCGTCTGCGGCGTCTGGCGGCTATTTTCCGCCAGAAATGCGTTAGCAAAAGCTTGAAATACACAAAGTATTCCTGCGCTTTTGCACCTTTTTCTGACGAAAAATTTCTCACCAGCCGCTCTTGCCGATTTATGCGGCAATGCCTTAAAACAGCCTGACATCTCACCCATATTCCTTTGTTAGCACCCATTCTCCGCCTGCTTAGCCGTGAGCGGAGGGGTCATGTTGACGCAGCGCTGCCAGTCCAATGGGCATCTGCCTCAACCAATAACCTGAATAAGGAGGAAATTCCGAAATGGCAAAAAAGGCGATCCTCGGCAAAAAGGTCGGTATGACCCAGATCTTTGACGAAGCCGGTAAGGTGATCCCCGTCACCGTGATCGAGGCGGGCCCCTGCACCGTGGTTCAGAAAAAGACCGCCGAGAAGGACGGCTATGAGGCCGTCCAGCTGGGCTTCCAGCCCACCACCGAGAAGCATCTGACCAAGGGCCAGAAGGGCCACCTGGCCAAGGCCGGTGTGAGCGAGATGCTCCGCGTCCTGAAGGAAGTCGATGTGGACAGCTACGACCAGCTCAGCGTAGGCGACGTGCTCAAGGCCGACGTCTTCGAGGTGGGCGACAAGGTGGACGCTGTTGGCATCAGCAAGGGCAAGGGCTACGCCGGCGTCATCAAGCGCCACGGAGCCCAGCGCACCCCCATGAGCCACGGCGGCGGCCCCGTCCATCGTCACGCCGGTTCCATGGGTTCCACCTCGACCCCCAGCCGTATCCGCAAGGGTAAGATCGGCGCCGGTCAGATGGGCAACGAGCAGGTCACCATCCAGAACCTGGAGATCGTCCAGGTGGACCCCGAGATCAATCTGCTGGCTGTCAAGGGCGCGATTCCCGGCCCCAAGGGCGGCGTTGTGGTCATCAAGAGCACCTCGAAGGTCAATGTGGCCAAGAAGGGCGACGCCGGTATCTCCAGCAACCCGCAGAAGGCTTCCGCCCGTGTGAACCCGCAGAAGGCTTCCGCAAGAAAGCACTAAGGGAAAGGAGAGTACCACAATGTCTAATGCAAAGCTTTATGATCTGGCCGGCAAGGAGCTGGGCGAGGTCGAACTGGCGGATTCCGTCTTCGGCATCGAGCCCAACGTGGCTGCCGTCCACGCAGTGGTCAAGAATCATCTGGCCAACTGCCGTCAGGGTACTCAGTCTGCCCTGACCCGCGCCGAGGTCTCCGGCGGCGGCAAGAAGCCCTGGCGTCAGAAGGGCACCGGCCGCGCCCGTCAGGGCTCCACCCGGTCTCCCCAGTGGACCCACGGCGGCGTCGTCTTCGCCCCCAAGCCCCGGAGCTACCGCTACTCCCTGAACAAGAAGCTCAAGCGCCTGGCGCTCAAGAGCGTCCTGTCCGACAAGGCTCAGAACGGCAACGTGGCCGTCATCGAGGGCCTGGAGATCGAGCAGCCCAGGACCAAGACCATGGTCGGCCTGCTGGACACCATCAGCGCCGGCAAGAGCGTGGTCATCACCGACGGCGTGAAGCGGGGCGTGGTCCTGTCCAGCCGGAACATCCCCGGCGTCATCACCACTCCCGCCAACAACCTGAGCGTCTATGACCTGGTCAACGCCAAGACCCTGGTCATCGACAAGGCCGCCCTGGCCACCATCGAGGAGGTGTACGCATGACCGCTTATGACATCATTATTAAGCCCGTCGTCACCGAGCGTTCCATGATGGGCAGCGCTGACAAGAAGTACACCTTCATCGTCAGCCCCAAGGCCAACAAGGCCGAGATCGGCAAGGCCGTGGAGGAGATCTTCGGCGTGAAGGTCTCCAAGGTCAACACGATGAACTATGATGGCAAGGTAAAGCGCATGGGCGCCGGCCGTCCCGGCCGCCGCTCCGCCTACAAAAAGGCGATCGTCACGCTGACCGAGGATTCCAAGACCATCGAGTTCTTCGAGGGCATGGCGTAAGGAGGTAACGTAAATGGCGATCAAGACTTATAAGCCCACAACGCCGGCTCGCCGCCATATGACGGTCTCCACGTTCGAGGGCATCGACAAAAAGGCAAAGCCTGAGCGCAGCCTGACCCAGTCTCTCCAGAAGAGCGCAGGCCGCAACAGCTACGGCCGCATCACCGTCCGTCACCGCGGCGGCGGCGAGCGCCGGAAGTACCGCATCATCGACTTCAAGCGGCTCCGGGAGGACAAGGCCACCGTGATCCGTCTGGAGTATGACCCCAACCGGAGCGCCAACATCGCCCTCATCCAGTATGAGGACGGCACCAAGGCCTATATCCTGGCTCCTGTGGGCCTGAAGCCCGGCCACATCATCGAGACCGGCGCCGACGCCGACATCAAGCCGGGCAACTGCCTGCCCCTGTCCGCCATCCCCCTGGGCACCGTCATCCACAACATCGAGCTGCACCCCGGCAAGGGCGCCCAGCTGGTGCGTGCCGCCGGTGAGCAGGCTCAGCTGATGGCCAAGGAGGGCGACTCCGCTCAGATCCGTCTCCCCTCCGGCGAGTACCGCCTGGTCAAGGCCAACTGCAAGGCCTGCATCGGCCAGATCGGCAACGAGGACCATGCCAACATCCATGTGGGCAAGGCGGGCCGGAAGCGCCACATGGGCTGGCGTCCCACCGTCCGCGGTTCCGTCATGAACCCGAACGACCACCCCCACGGCGGCGGCGAGGGCCGCGCCCCCATCGGCCGTCCCGGCCCTGTGACCCCCTGGGGCAAGCCCGCTCTGGGTTACAAGACCCGCAAGAAGAAGAATCCCACCGACAAGTTCATTGTCCGTCGCCGCAACGGCAAGTAAGGAGGCTGGAAGATAATGAGCAGATCTGTCAAGAAAGGCCCCTTCTGCGCCCCCGAGCTGCTGAAGCGGGTCGAAGAGATGAACAAGACCGGCGAGAAGAAAGTGCTGAAGACCTGGAGCCGCGCCTCCACCATCTTCCCCGCCTTCGTGGGCCACACCATCGCCGTCCACGATGGCCGCAAGCATGTTCCGGTGTATATCACCGAGGATATGGTCGGCCACAAGCTGGGTGAGTTTGCACCCACCCGTACCTTCCGCGGCCACAGCGGCGGAAAGACGAAGTAAGGAGGCGTCGGAACATGAGTGAAGCAAAAGCTACCCTGACCTACGCCCGTATCGCCCCCCGGAAGGTCAACATCGTCGCTGACCTGATCCGGGGCAAGGATATCGACCTGGCCGTGGGCATCCTGAACAATACCCCCAAGAAGGCGTCTCCCCTTCTGGCCAAGCTGGTGAACAGCGCCGCCGCCAACGCCGAGAACAACAACGGCATGGACCGCAGCAAGCTGTATGTCTCCGCCGTCTATGTGAACCCGGGCCCCATCATGAAGCGGATGCAGCCCGTGTCCAAGGGCCGGGGCTACCGGATCGACAAGCGTACCAGCCACATCACCGTCGTGGTGAGCGAGAAAGCCTAAGGAGGAACAGTTATGGGACAGAAAGTGAATCCCCACGGCTTCCGTGTGGGAGTGATCAAGGACTGGGATTCCCGCTGGTACGCCCGTGACGAGAAGGTCGGCGACCTGATCGTTGAGGACCAGAAGATCCGGAAATTCCTGAAGAAGACCCTGTACAGCGCCGGTGTGCCCAGAATCGAGATCGAGCGCGACAGCGCGAAGGTCCGCATCTATCTGCACTGCGCCCGGCCCGGCATGGTCATCGGCAAGGACGCCACCGAGGTGGAGCGTCTGCGCCAGCAGGTGGAGAAGATGATCGGCAAGCCCGTCCAGCTCTCCATCGTCGAGATCAAGCGCAACGAGGTGGACATGAACGCCCAGCTGGTGGCTGAGAACATCGCCCAGCAGCTGGAGAAGCGGATTTCCTTCCGCCGCGCCATGAAGAAGGCCATCAGCAACGCCATGCGTGCCGGTGCCAAGGGCATCAAGATCTCCGCCTCCGGCCGTCTGGGCGGCGCCGAGATCGCCCGGGTGGAGCACTACCACGAGGGCACCATCCCTCTGCAGACCCTCCGTGCCGACATCGACTACGGCTTCGCCGAGGCTGCCACCACCTATGGCCGGATCGGCATCAAGGTCTGGGTGTACAAGGGAGAGGTCCTGCAGCAGACCCTGCGCACCACCCCCCGCACCCTGGACCTGTCCAAGCCCTATCGTGAGCGCTCTGATCGGCCCAACCGCCGCCGCGACGGCAACCGCCGCCCCTCCGGCGATCGGAACGCCAGCGGCAGCTATAACCGCAACCGGGACGGCCGTCCCAGCGGCGGCTATAACCGGCCCGCCAACAACGGCGCTCCCCGTGCAAAGGAAGGAGGCAATCGCTGATGCTTCTGCCGAAGAGAGTAAAGTACCGCAGAGTGCAGCGGGGCCGCATGACCGGCAAAGCCACTCGCGGCAACACCGTCACCTACGGTGAATATGGTCTCCAGGCCGTCGAGCCCGCCTGGATCAAGTCCAACCAGATCGAGGCCGCCCGTGTCGCCATGACCCGTTATACCAAGCGTGGCGGCAAGGTGTGGATTAAGATCTTCCCCGACAAGCCCGTCACCCAGCAGGCTGCCGGCTCCCGTATGGGTAAAGGTAAGGGCTCCCCCGAGTATTGGGTCGCCGTTGTCAAGCCCGGCCGCGTGATGTTCGAGATCGCCGGCGTCCCCGAGGCCACCGCCCGGGAGGCTCTGCGTCTGGCCGCCCACAAGCTGCCGATCAAGACCAAGATCGTGAAGAAAGAAGCCGTTGTGGAGGGTGGTGAAGCGTAATGAAGGCAAAAGAGATCCGCGCTATGTCCGCCGCTGAGCTGGACGCCAAGCTGGTGGAGCTGAAGAAAGAGCTGTTTAACCTGCGCTTTCAGCACGCCACCAATCAGCTGAACAATCCCCAGAAGCTGGCCGATGTCAAGCACGACATCGCCCGGGTTAAGACCATCATCCGCGAAAAGGCCGCTGACTAAGGAGGAGCATGAACATGGAAAGAACTTCTTCCCGCAAGACCAGAGTCGGCCTGGTGGTTTCCGATAAGACGGATAAGACGATCGTGGTGGCCATTGCCGACCGTGTGGCCCACCCCCTATACAAGAAGATCGTCAAGAGAACCTATAAGCTCAAGGCCCATGACGAGAACAACGAGTGCCATGTCGGCGATCGTGTCCGGGTCATGGAGACTCGCCCCCTCTCCAAGGATAAGCGCTGGAGACTGGTCGAGATCATCGAAAAAGCGAAGTAAGGAGGTGCCGATAGATGATTCAGGAAGAAACTCTGCTGAAGGTCGCTGACAATACCGGCGCCAAGGTACTGAAAACCATTCGGGTGCTGGGCGGCTCCCGCCGCAAGTACGGCAACATCGGCGACGTGGTCGTCGCCTCTGTCCGCAAGGCAGCTCCCGGCGGCCAGGTGAAGAAGGGCGACGTGGTCAAGGCCGTCATCGTCCGCTCCGCCTACGGCGTCCGCCGTGCAGACGGCTCCTACGTCCGCTTCGACGAGAACGCTGCCGTCATCATCAAGGACGATAAGACCCCCCAGGGTACCCGTATCTTTGGGCCTGTCGCCCGTGAGCTCCGTGACAAGGATTATCTCCGTATCCTGTCTCTGGCTCCCGAAGTGATTTAAGGAGGGCACCCAGATGAAGAAAATCAACGTGAAGAAGGGCGACAAGGTCATTGTCCTCTCCGGCAAGGACGTGGGCAAGACCGGCGAGGTCATCGCCGTCCTCCCCAAGGAGAGCAAGGTCATTGTCGAGGGCGTCAACGTCTGCTACCGGCACACCAAGGCCCGGAAGCAGGGCGACGAGTCCGGCATTATCAAGAAGGCCTGCCCCATCTATGCCTGCAAGGTCATGCGGGTCTGCCCCAAGTGCGGCAAGCCCACCAAGGCCGCCAGCAAGATTGTGGACGGCAAGAAGACCCGCGTCTGCAAGAAGTGCGGCGCTGAGATCTGAGAGAGGAGCGAGAACTGAAAATGCCTACTTTGAAGGATAAATACAATCAGGAAGTCGCCCCTGCTCTGATGCAGAAGTTCGGCTACAAGTCCGTCATGCAGATTCCCCGCCTGGAGAAGATCGTGGTGAACGTGGGCTGCAGCGAGGGCCGTGAGAACGCCAAGGTGCTGGACAACGTGGTCAACGATCTGACCACCATCACCGGCCAGAAGGCTGTCATCTGCAAGGCCAAGAAGAGCGTGGCTAACTTCAAGCTCCGCGAGGGCATGCCCATCGGCGCAAAGGTCACTCTCCGTCAGGACAAGATGTGGGAGTTCCTGGACCGGCTGTTCAACATTGCCCTGCCCCGTGTCCGTGACTTCCGGGGCATCTCCGCCGATTCCTTCGACGGCCGGGGCAACTACGCTCTGGGCATCAAGGAGCAGCTGATCTTCCCTGAGATCGAGTACGACAAGATCGACAAGATTCGGGGCATGGATATCGTTATCGTGACCACTGCCAACACCGATGAGGAGGCCCGCGAGCTGCTCGGTCAGCTGGGCGCTCCGTATGCCAAGTAAGGGAGGAGACTGAACATGGCAAAGACTTCTATGAAGATCAAGCAGCAGCGCCCTGCGAAGTATTCCACCCGCAAGTACAACCGCTGCAAAATCTGCGGCCGGCCCCACGCCTACCTGCGCAACTACGGCATCTGCCGTATCTGCTTCCGTGAGCTGGCCTACAAGGGCCAGATCCCCGGTGTGAAGAAGGCCTCCTGGTAAGGAGAAACCCCTTCCCCCAATGGGAATTTGATCCGTTCCAACGCGTCAGAAGTCATGGGAAGACCCTGCCGGGGCGGCGGCTGCCGTCACCGCCTGCGGCATGAGTTCCCCTGATACCCTGGCGCTTGACAGGGGGCGGCAGCACCGCCCGCCTGTAACCTTTTCTCAAGGAGGTCAAAACGTATGCACATCACAGATCCCATCGCAGATATGCTGACCCGCATCCGCAACGCGAACGCCGCCAAGCATACCACCGTGGACGTCCCCGCGTCCAACATGAAGAAGTCCATCGCTCAGATCCTGCTGGACGAGGGCTATATCAAGAACTTCCAGCTCATTGACGACGGCACCCAGGGCATCATCCGCATCACCCTGAAGTACAACGGCAATGAGAAGGCCATCACCGGCCTGCGCCGCGTCTCCAAGCCCGGTCTCCGGGTCTATGCCGGCGCCGACGAGTTGCCCCGGGTCCTCCACGGCCTGGGCATCGCGATCGTATCCACTTCCAAGGGCGTCATGACCGACAAGGCTGCTCGCGCGGCTCACGTCGGCGGTGAAGTCCTGGCGTTTGTCTGGTAAGGAGGTAACACAGAATGTCTCGAATTGGCAGAATGCCTATCGATGTCCCCGCTGGTGTTACCGTGACCATCGCTGAGGACAACGCCATCACGGTCAAGGGCCCCCTGGGCGAGCTGAGCCATCAGTTCCCCGCCGCCATCACCGTGAAGCAGGAGGGCAATGTGATCCACGTCACCCGCCCCAACGACGCCAAGGAGAACCGGGCCGCCCATGGCATGACCCGCTCCATCCTCAACAGCATGGTGCTGGGCGTGACCAAGGGCTTCTCTAAGGAGCTCCAGGTCAACGGCATCGGCTATCGTGTGGCAAAGCAGGGCAATCAGCTCGTTATGAACGTGGGCTATTTCCACCAGGTCTTTGTGGACGAGGTTCCCGGCATCACCCTGGAGTCCCCCGAGCCCAACAAGATCATCGTCAAGGGCTGCGACAAGCAGCAGGTGGGCCAGGTGGCCGCCCGTATCCGCGAGATTCGTCCTCCCGAGCCTTACAAGGGCAAGGGTATCAAGTACGCCGATGAGGTCATCCGCCGCAAGGAAGGCAAGACCGGCGCCAAGAAGAAGTAAGGAGGTGTGCCTAAATGATTAAAAGACCTAATACCAACGCCCAGCGCATCAAGCGCCATAAGCGTGTCCGTTCTAAGATCTCCGGCACCCCCGAGAGACCCCGTCTGAACGTTTTCCGCAGCGAGACCAATATCTATGCCCAGGTCATTGCCGACACCAAGGGCGTGACTCTGGTCTCCGCCTCCTCTCTGGAGAAGGGCTTCGAGGGCCCCGGCAGCAACGTAGAGGCCGCCAAGAAGGTGGGCAAGCTGGTCGCAGAGCGGGCCAAGGCCGCAGGCATCGACACCGTGGTCTTCGACCGTGGCGGCTACCTGTACCACGGCCGTGTGCAGGCCCTGGCGGAGGGCGCCCGTGAGGGCGGCCTGCAGTTCTGATCGGAGGAGGATAGAAAATGGCTAGATTTGAGAAACCCCAGAGCGAGTATATCGAGAAGCTCGTCTATCTGAACCGGGTCAGCAAGACCGTCAAGGGCGGCCGTGTCGCCAAGTTCACCGCGCTGATGGTCATCGGCGACGGCAAGGGCAAGGTGGGCTACGGCCTGGGCAAGGCTGCCGAGGTGCCTGAGGCTATCCGCAAGGGCCTGGAGGCTGCCAAGAAGAACATGATTACCGTGTCCACGGCGGGCACCACCATCCCCCATGAGGTGGTCGGTTCCTTCTCCGCCGGACGGGTGCTGCTCAAGCCCGCCCCCGAAGGCACCGGCGTCATCGCCGGCGGCCCGGTGCGTGCCGTGATGGAGGCTGCCGGTATCAAGGACATCCGAACCAAGTGCCTGCGCACCCGCAACCCCAACAACGTGGTCGCCGCCACCTTCGAGGGACTGAAGAGCCTGCGCACTCCTGAGCAGGTCGCCGCCACCCGGGGCAAGTCCGTGGATGAGCTGTAAGGAGGTCGGACGAAATGGCAAACAAGAAGATCACTCTGGTCAAGAGCCTGAACGGCCGTCTCCAGAAGCACAAGGCCACCGCAGCCTCCCTGGGTCTGCGCAAGATCGGCGACACCACCGTGCAGCCTGACAACGCTCAGACCGCCGGTAAGCTCGCCCAGATCGGTTACCTCTGCAAGGTGACCGACGCTGAATAAGGAGGGTATGTTGCTATGAATATTCAGGACCTCTCTCCCGCCCTGGGTTCCACCCATGCGGCGAAGCGCAAGGGCCGCGGCCACGGCACCGGCAACGGCAAGACTGCCGGTCGGGGCCACAAGGGCCAGAAGGCCCGCTCTGGCGGCGGCGTCCGCATCGGCTTCGAGGGCGGCCAGATGCCTCTGACCCGCCGTCTGCCCAAGCGCGGCTTCAACAACATTTATGCCAAGCCCCTGGATGCCATCAATGTGAGCATGCTGGAGCAGTTCGAGGACGGCGCCACCGTCACTGTGGACGACATCATCAAGGCTGGCATCATCAGCAAGAGCAAGTACGGCATCAAGATCCTGGGCAACGGGGAGCTGACCAAGAAGCTCACCGTGAAGGCCAAGGCGTTCTCTGCATCTGCGAAGGAAAAAATCGAAGCAGTTGGAGGAAAGGCCGAGGTGATCTAAGTGATTGAGACGATTCGCAATGCCTGGAAGATCCAGGAGCTTCGTCAGAAGTTACTCTTCACCGCCTTTATCCTGCTGATCTTCCGCCTGGGCAGCGCCATCCCGGTGCCGTTTATCGACACCACCGGCCTGCAGAGCTACTTTGACGCGGCGTCCAGCAACATCCTGGCGCTGATGAACGTCATGAGCGGCGGTTCCTACAGCAGCGGCACCGTGTTCGCCCTGTCCATCCAGCCGTATATCAACGCCTCCATCATTATCCAGCTGCTCACCGTGGCCATCCCGGCCCTGGAGCGGCTGGCCAAGGACGGCGGCGAGGACGGCAAGCGGACGATCGAGCGCATCACCCGCTACACCACCCTGGCTCTGGGCCTGCTCCAGGGCTTCGGCTACTACACCCTGCTCCGGTATAACGAGCTGCTCTCCAACGACGGCGTGTGGGCCGGGATCGTTATCGTGATCACCTTCACCGCCGGTTCCGTGTTCGTCATGTGGCTGGGTGAGCAGATCACCGAGTTCGGCATCGGCAACGGCATCTCCATGCTGCTGTTTGGTGGCATCATCTCCCGTCTGCCCAGCGCTGTGTACTATATGTATATCGGCGTGGTCAACTGGGCCAACGGTGTCACCGACGAGAGCGCTATCGTCATCGCCGGATGGGCGGTGCCCCTGATCATCATCGGCATGCTGCTGCTGGTCATCTTCGTGGTGTTCATCAGCGGCGCCGAGCGCCGTATCCCTGTCCAGTACGCCAAGCGGGTGGTGGGCCGGAAGATGTATGGCGGCCAGTCCTCCAACATTCCCATGAAGGTGAATATGTCCGGCGTTCTGCCCATCATCTTCGCCCAGACCATCGCCAGCATCCCCGCCACCATCGCGGCCTTTGTGCCGTCCCTGGAGGACTCCACCTTTATGCAGATCTTCGACAGCGACGGCGTGGTGTACGCCATCGTCTATGTGCTGCTGATCGTGGGCTTCAGCTACTTCTATGCTACCATCCAGTTTAACCCCGTTGAGGTGGCCAACAACCTGAAGGCCCAGGGCGGCTTTATCCCCGGATACCGGGCCGGCCGTCCCACCGCCGACTTCCTCAGACGGGTGCTGAACCGGATCACCATGTTTGGCGCCATCTACCTGGGCATCATCGCCCTGCTGCCCATCATCACCGGCAACCTGATCGGTCTGAGCGCCCTGTCCATCGGCGGCACCTCCGTCCTGATCGTTGTCTCCGTGGCCCTGGATACCCAGAAGGCACTGGAGTCCCAGATGGCGATGCGCACCTACAAGGGCTTCCTGAACTGAGGAGGGCCGAGGGATGAAACTGATCCTGTTAGGCGCTCCCGGCGCAGGCAAGGGAACCCAGGCGGAGATCCTGAGCAAAAAGCTGTCCATTCCCACCATCTCCACCGGCAATATTCTCCGGGCCGCCGTGAAGAACGGCACCCCCATCGGCCTGAAGGCCAAGGAGTATATGGACGCCGGAGCGCTGGTGCCCGATGAGGTCATCATCGGGGTCATCACCGAGCGCCTGGCGGAGCCGGACTGCGCTGGCGGCTATATCCTGGACGGGGTGCCCCGCACCCTGGCCCAGGCGGACGCTCTGGAGGCGGCCGGCGTCCACTTCGACGCCGTGGTTTCCATTGAGATTAGCGACGAGGAGATCGAGCAGCGGATGAGCGGCCGCCGCACCTGCCTGAACTGCGGAGCCACCTACCATGTGGTGGCGGCCCCCCCCAAGGCGGAGGGCATCTGCGATGTCTGCGGCGAGGCGCTGACCCAGCGGAAGGACGACAAGCCGGAGACCGTTCGGGCCCGGCTCAAGACCTACCATGCCGAGACGGAGCCTCTCAAGGGCTACTACGAGAGCCGGGGCGTGCTGAAGATGGTGGCCAACCAGGGCACCATCCCCGCCACCACCCAGGCCATCCTGGCCGCCCTGGGCGAATGATATGTCTGAACGTATCACGCTGAAATCCCCTCACCAGATCGAGCTCATGCGCCAGGCCGGGCGGCTCGCCGCCATGGCCCGGGCGTACGGGGGAAGTCTGGTGCAGCCGGGCATCACCACCCGGGAGATCGACCACGAGATCGGGAAATTCATCAAAAGTCATGGGGGATACCCCTCCTGCTACCATCTGTACGGCTTCAAGGGCAACGCCTGCATCTCGGTCAACGACGAGATCATCCACGGTGTGCCCTCCAACCGGAAGCTGAAGGAGGGGGACATCGTCTCCATCGACCTGACTGCCTGCGTCGGCGACTACCGGCTGGACAGCCAGGGGGTGGCCGTGGGAGGCTACCACGGCGACTGCTGCGCCACCTTCCCCTGCGGCGAGATCTCCGAGGAGGCCCGCCGTCTCATCGAGGGGACAGAGCGCGCCTTCTGGGCGGGCTTCCGGATGGCAAAGGCGGGCAACCATGTGTCCGACATCTCCCGGGCGGTGCAGACCAGCGCCGAGGGAGACGGATACAGCCTGGTACGGGAGTACACCGGCCACGGCATCGGCCGCAGCGTCCACGAGGCGCCGGAGGTGCCAAACTATGTCTCTCCCCGCACGCTCAGCGGCAGCCCCCGCCTGTATAAGAACATGGTCATCTGTGTAGAGCCCATGGTCAACGCAGGCTCGGCCCGCATCCGCAACCGCCGGATGCCCGATGGCTGGGAGGTCCCCATGACAGCGGACGGCAAGCTGGCCGCCCATTACGAAAATACCATTCTCATCACTGAGGGCGAGGCCGAGATCCTCACCCGGTGCGGAGATTGATATGGCAAGTATCCACCCAAACGAAATCGTTCTCTCCCTGGCCGGACGTGACAGGGGACAGCTCTTCTTCGTTGTAAAAGAGGAGGGGGACTTTGTCCTGCTGGTGAACGGTAAGGGGAGAAAGCTGGCTGCCCCCAAACGGAAGCGCAAAAAGCACGTCCGGGGAGTAGGGACCAGCGCACATCCGGCAGCCCAGCGGCTGCATAGAGGCGAAGCGGTCAGCGACAGGCAACTGCGCGCTGCATTGGCCGCCTTCCGCAACTCAGAGTTCCCGGTATGGCCCGAACAAGGGCATCCATTGAAGGAGGAAATCAACTCATGTCCAAAGACGATATGATCGAGCTGGAGGGCGTCGTGAAAGAGTCTCTGCCCAACACCACCTTCCTGGTGGACATCGGCAAAGGCCACACGATCCTGGCTCACATTTCCGGCAAGCTCAGGATGAACTATATCCGGATCCTCCCGGGAGATAAGGTGACTGTCCAGATGTCCCCTTATGATCTGACGCGCGGCCGGATCACCTGGAGAAGCAAATGATCCCGGCAAAATAACCACAGCCGGGGCCGTGGAAAGACGCCCTCTGGACAAGGGAACGGTTCCACGCAGCAAAACAGGAGGTAAGACGATGAAAGTAAGACCGTCAGTCAAGCCCATGTGCGAGAAATGCAAGGTCATTAAGCGCAAGGGCAGAGTTATGGTGATTTGCCCGAATCCCAAGCACAAACAGAGACAAGGATAAGGAGGTGTATTGACTTATGGCACGTATTGCCGGCATTGACCTGCCCAAGGATAAGCGCATCGAGATCGGCCTGACCTATATCTACGGTATTGGCCGCACCAGCGCCAACAAGATCCTCGCCCAGACCGGGATCGACCCCAACACCCGGGTCCGCGATCTCACCGAGGCTCAGGAAGCAGCTCTGCGTGAGGTAATCGGACACCAGTATATGGTGGAAGGCGACCTGCGCCGTAACGTGGCATTGGACATCAAGCGCCTCATTGAGATCGGCTCCTATCGTGGCATGCGCCACAAGAAGAGCCTGCCCGTCCGTGGCCAGCGCTCCAAGACCAACGCCCGCACCCGGAAGGGCCCCAAGAAGACCATTGCCAACAAGAAGAAGTAAAGGAGGGATATGAACAATGGCCAAAGCTAAGAAGACTGTCGTGCGCCGCCGCCGCGAGCGCAAGAACGTGGAGAAGGGCGCTGTGCATATCCGCTCTTCCTTTAACAACACCATGGTCACCGTCACTGACCTCCAGGGCAACGCCCTGAGCTGGGCATCCTCCGGTGGCCTGGGCTTCCGGGGCAGCCGGAAGTCCACTCCCTTTGCCGCTCAGACTGCCGCTGAGACTGCCGCCAAGGCCGCCATGGAGCATGGCCTGAAGACGGTGGAAGTCTATGTGAAGGGCCCCGGCGCCGGCCGTGAGGCCGCTATCCGCGCCCTCCAGGGTGTGGGTCTGGAAGTGACCCTGATCAAGGACGTCACTCCCGTCCCCCACAATGGCTGCCGTCCTCCCAAGAGAAGACGCGTCTGATCACGAGAAGGAGGAAATAGACTATGGCAAAGAACACTCAGCCCATCGCCAAGCGCTGCGAGGCTCTGGGCATCTCCCCCGCCGTTATGGGTTACAACGGCAAGAAGAGCAACAAGCGCACCGCCAAGAACCAGATGCGCAAGAAGAAGAGCGAGTACGCCCTCCAGCTTCAGGAGAAGCAGAAGGTCAAGTTCATCTATGGCGTCCTGGAGAAGCAGTTCCGCCTCTACTATGAGAAGGCGGAGCGGGCTCCCGGCGTCACCGGTGACAACCTGCTGACCAGCCTGGAGCGCCGCCTGGACAACGTGGTGTTCCGTCTGGGCTTCGCCATGACCCGCCGTGAGGCTCGTCAGCTGGTGAACCACGGCCACTTCCTGGTCAACGGCAAGCGGGTGAACATCCCCTCCTACCAGGTGAAGGCCGGCGACGTGATCGAGGTCAAGGCCAGCAGCCGCTCTTCTGTGCAGTTCAAGCGTTTCCTGGGTGAGGACGCCATCGTTGTGTCCGTCCCCGCCTGGATGGAGCGGGAGAAGGAGGCCCTGAAGGGCACCATTACCCGGCTGCCTGAGCGGGCCGATGTGGACTTCCCGGTGGAAGAGCACCTGATCGTCGAGCTGTACTCCAAGTAACCGACCACCCTCAAGGAACCTCTGAGACAGAGAGGCATTTCCCCACGGGCGTGGCCTGTGGGGGAGTGCCGAGAGAAAGGGGAACGGTGGGCGGCCGTATCATGGCCGTCTGCCGCCCGTTGAATCAGTGCTTCCTCAGAATTGGTAAGCTGTAAACCAAGGGGAGCCGTCGCTTCCCTGTAACGAGGAGGGTTAAAGTTATATGGTAGAAATTGAAAAGCCCTGCATCGAGTGCATCGAGGATCCCAACGATGGGAACTACGGCAAGTATGTGGTAGAGCCCCTGGAGCGGGGCTATGGCACCACTCTGGGCAACTCCCTGCGCCGCATCCTGCTCTCTTCTCTGCCCGGTACCGCTGTCACTACCATGAAGATCGCTGGGGTCCAGCATGAGTTTTCCACCATTCCCGGTGTGAAAGAGGACGTGACCCAGATCGTCCTGAACGTCAAGCGGATCATCGCCAAGCTGTACAGCAACTCCGTCAAGACGGTCTATATCCAGGCCTCCGGCGAGGGCGAGATCACTGCAGGCGACATCAAGGCGGACAGCGAGGTGGAGATCCTCAACCCGGAGCTGCACATCGCCACCCTGGGCCCTGAGGCGTCCCTGAATATGGAGCTGACCCTGAGCCACGGCCGGGGCTATGTCCCCGCTGAGCGGAACAAGCCGGCTCAGACGGTGATCGGCGTCATCCCGGTGGACTCTATCTATTCCCCGGTTTTGAAGGTCAACTACACGGTGGAGAACACCCGTGTGGGCAACATGACCGACTTTGACAAGTTGACTCTGGAGGTATGGACCGACGGCACGATCACGGCCCGGGACGCCGTTTCCCTGGGCGCCAAGATTTTGTGCGATCACTTTGTCCTGTTCACCGATCTGTCGGAGAGCGTGGGCCGCAGCGCCACTATGGTGGAGAAGCCGGAGACCCAGCGGGACAAGGTTCTGGAGATGACCATTGAGGAGCTGGACCTGTCCGTCCGTTCCTTCAACTGCCTGAAACGGGCCAACATCAACACCGTCCAGGATCTGACGGAAAAGACCGAGGACGAGATGATGAAGGTGCGCAATCTGGGCCGGAAGAGCCTGGAGGAGGTCATCAACAAGCTGGCGCTGATGGGCCTCTCACTCAAGAGCGAGGACAACAACTAACAGACGTTTCGTCCCGGACGGAACTTTCGAAGGAGTGAAATGTAATGGCTGGTTACCGCAAACTGGGGAAACCCACCGACGCCCGTATGGCCATGCTGAGACAGCAGACCACCGACCTGCTGGACTACGGTCAGCTGACCACCACCGTCACCCGGGCGAAGGAGATCGCCCCCCTGGCGGAGAAGATGATCACCCTGGCCAAGCAGAACGATCTGGCGGCCTACCGTCAGGCACTGTTCTTCCTCACCAAGGAGGAAGTGGCAAAGAAGCTGTTCGACCAGGTCGGCCCCAAGTACGCCGACCGCAACGGCGGCTATACCCGGATTGTCCGGAATGGCTTCCGCAAGGGCGACGGCGCAGAGACTGCGATCGCCGAGCTGGTGTAATACAGGAAAAACAGCCCCTCCGAAACACCGGAGGGGCTGTTTGAATATCATTCGGAATTCTGGGACGCCCACCTGCAGAGGTCGGCGTCCCTGTTGTTGGTAAGAGATCACGACGGCATAATGATGATTTGCACGACCTCCGGCTCCTCCGACTGGGTGCAAATGGCCAGATGGTAGTCTCCGGCGGGGAAGTCCACCAGCTGGGTGGAGTAACCCGGGGCGGGGCGCTCCGCCTCAAAGCTGCGGAAGGGGCAGAGAAGGCCCAGGCCGATGCACTTGGTATAGGCCTCCTTCATGGTCCACAGGTCGAAGATGCGGTGCAGCTCCAGGGGACTGGACAGCCCCTGGAGGGACTGCTGCTCGGCGGCGGTGAATTTCCGACTGAGCTTCACCGAGACGGGCCGTTCCTGCTGGATGTCCACTCCCACCGGTACAGGGGCCACGGCGCACACCGCCCACAGCCCGGAGTGGGAGAGATTGAACTGAAAATCCGGCCGCCCCAGGAGATAGGGCTTCCCGTGCTCGTCCTGATCCCGGCTCACCGGGAGCGGCACCTCCCGGCAATGCCGCTGGACGGCCCGCTGGAACAGCAGCTCCGCCGCCAGGCTCCGCAGCCGCTCCTCCCGGGTGAGGACGGAGAGCTGATACAGCCTGCTCTCCGGCACCACGCCCCGGTAATCCGCCAGATCGGAGGACAGGCCCAGGGTGTCCATGGCATACAGGTAGACCATGGCCTCACCGGAGACGGCCGTACAGGCCGGTGACGTAGTGGAGGCGGTCCGCCACCCTGCCGTTCAGGGCGTCCATCCGCACCCGCCAGCTCCAGTTGGCGCTGCCCACCGTGCCGGGATAGTTCATCCGGGCGTCCGCCCCCAGACCCAGCACATCCTGGAGGGGAGCCATGGCCAGGGAGCAGGGGGAGATCCACGCCCCGGCGATGGCGCACCAGCCGATGCCCTCGTCCTCGTGGACGTGGAGATAGTTGGTGCAGTAGCTCCGCTGCTCCGGGGTGGCGATGTCGGCATACCACTGGACAAAGGTGGGGGTGTCATGGGTGCCGGTATACATGACGGAGTCCGGGGTGCAGCGGTGGGGCAGGAAGCCGGAGCCGCCGTTCACGTCGCTGAAGGCGTCCACCAGGATCTTCATCCCGGGGAGGCCGGACTGCTGAATAAACTTCACTGCTCCGGCGCTCAGGTCGCCCAGGTCCTCGGCGATAAACTGGGCCTGGGGGACGTTCTTGCGGATGGCGTCCAGCAGCTTCATCCCGGGGCCCTTCTTCCACTTGCCCACCAAGGCGGTCTCCGACGAGGCGGGGATCTCCCAGTAGTCGTGGAAGGCCCGGAAGTGGTCGATGCGGATGACGTCATAGAAGGCCAGGGACTGGCGGATACGGTTGCACCACCAGGCGTAGCCCGTCTTTTCATGGTAGCCCCAGGCATAGAGAGGATTGCCCCACAGCTGCCCCTGGTCGTTGAACAGGTCGGCGGGGACGCCGGAGACGTATTTCGCCTTCCGCCCGGTGCTGACCCGGAAAAGCTCCGGATGCACCCACACATCGGCGGAGTCCAGGGAGACGTAGAAGGGGATGTCGCCGATGATGGAGACGCCCCGCTCATTGGCATAGGCCTTCAGCTCTCCCCACTGGCGGAAGAACAGGTACTGGAGGAATTTGTAAAAGCCCACGTCCTCTGCCAGCAGATCGGCATATTTCTCCACCGCAGCAGGGTCCCGGCGAATGAGCTTTTTGTCCGGCCAGCTCTGGAGGGGCAGGCCGAAGTGGGCGTGGACGGCGGAGAACAGGGCGTAGTCCTCCAGCCAGTCCCGGTGGTCCTGGGCAAAGGCGTCCACCTCTGCCTGCAGGGCCTCGTCCGCCCGGGCATACGCTTTCCGCAGCAGGGGATAGCGGGTGCTGTTCAGAAAGCCGTAGTCGATACGGTCCGGGGAGCCGTAGTACCGTACCCCGTAGACCTCCTCGGGGGTGAGCAGACCCATCTCTGTCAGGGCGTCCAGGTCGATGAACAGGGGATTGCCTGCGGCGGAGGAGGGGGACATGTAGGGGGAGTCGCCCTCCCCGGGGGTGACCAGGGGGAGCAGCTGCCAATAGCTCTGGCCGCCCCGCTGGAGGAAATCAACAAAAAGCCGGGCCTCCTTGCCCATTGAACCGATGCCATAGGGCCCGGGGAGGGAGGCGAGATGGAGCAAAATACCACTGGAACGGGGAAACATCAAAATCCTTCCTTTCCTTCGTAGCCTTCCGACCGGCAGGAGCCGCTCTCCCACCGGAACAGGGACAGTTCCTATTATATCGGAACTGACCGGGCGTGTCAATCCGGTGGACGGTGGGCATATTTGTGCGGTAAAGCCCTTGTAATTTCCGGCAGATGGTCTATAATGAGAGCACAATCTGACAGGCAGAGTAGGTCTGGACGTGTCGAGGCAGCGCAGGCTGCCCCAGTGCCGGCGGAACGGGGAGTTGTCCGCCGGACGAATCGGTTGAAGAACCAGCAGTGTCCAGCCCGCATCCCGCTGCCGCACGGGGAAGTCGTTTCGGGATGCAGCGCCGTTTTTGCGGCGGGCATCCCTTTTTCCGCTCTGTGTGGCCCTGCCAACCAAAGGAGCGTCCGCTATGAGAGAGCAAAAGAGAGAAGACGGCCTGTTCGCCGCCTCCGCCCGGTGGCTGAGAGAGCCGAGAGCCCTGGCCCTGACGGCCCTGTTTGCGGCCATCAGCGTCACCCTGGACCTGCTGAATATCCGTATCCAGATCACCCCACAGCTCCGCATCACCTTCGGCTATCTGTGCGACGCCTCCGTCGGCATGCTGTTCGGCCCGGTGGTGGGCATGGCGTCCGGGGTGTGCACCGACGTACTGGGCTACCTGATGAACACCGGCGGCGGGGCCTATTTCCCCGGCTACACCCTGACGGCCATCGCCGGAGGGCTGATCTATGGCGTGACGCTCTACCGCCCCTCAGAGCGGAAGGGGTTCCGGCTGCTCCGGTGCTTTATCGCCAGGGGACTGGTCAATCTGGTGTGCAATATGTTGCTCAACACCTTCTGGCTCTCCCTCACCGGGGGAGACGGGTTCCTGGTGCTGCTGCCCCTCCGGGCGGTGAAAAACGCCCTTCTGTGGCCCATCGAGAGCCTGCTGCTTTACTTTGTGCTGGAGACAGTGCTGCGAATCAGCCTCCGCTTCCCGGCCCTCCGGCAGACGCCCCGGGGAGGTATGAATCATGACCTATGAGGAGACGCTGACCTATATCCACTCCACCCACTGGCAGGGGAAGCGCCCCGGCCTGAGCCGGGTGCGGGAGCTGCTGGAGGGGCTGGGAAATCCCCAAAAACAGCTCCGCTTCGTCCATGTGGCGGGCACCAACGGCAAGGGCTCTGTCTGCGCCTGTATGGCCTCTGTGCTGCAGGCGGCGGGCTATCGGACGGGGTGCTTCACCTCCCCCTTTCTGGAGCGGTTCAACGAGCGGTTTCAGATCGACGGCGCGCCCATCTCCGACGAGGCCCTGTGCCGGATGGCGGAGCGGGTGCGCCCTGTGGCGGACCGGATGGAGGACACCCCCAACGAGTTCGACCTGATCACCGCCCTGGCCCTGGCCTGGTTCGCAGAGGAGGGATGCGACATCGTGGTGCTGGAGGTGGGCCTGGGGGGGACCCTGGACCCCACCAACGTCATCGACTGCCCCGACCTGGCAATGATTACCGCCCTGGGGCTGGACCACACCCGGCAACTGGGGAGCACCCTTCCGGAGATCGCCGCAGCCAAGGCGGGCATCATCAAGCCGGGAGGACAGGTGGTCTACTACGGCGGAGAGCCTGCGGCGGACGAGGTCATTTGCCGGGTTTGCCGGGAGCAGGGGGCGAGCCTGACCATTCCCGACTGGGCGAAGCTGGAGGTGCTGGCCTGGGAGCCGGACTGCACCCGGATGAACTACGACGGGCTGGATGAGCTCCGACTCCCTCTGCTGGCCGCCTACCAGCCCCGAAACGCCGCCCTGGCTGTCACCGGGGCACGCCTGCTCCGCAGCCGGGGCTGGGACATCCCGGAGCGCGCCATCCGGCAGGGGCTGGAGACGGTGCGCTGGCCGGGGCGGTTCGAGCTGCTCCGGCGGGAGCCACCCTTCCTGCTGGACGGCTCCCACAATCCCCAGGGTGTCCGGGCCACGGCGGAGAGCCTGGCCCTCCGGTATCCCGGGCGGCGGTTCGTCTTTCTCATGGGGGTCATGGCGGACAAGGACGCCGCCTCCATGGTCGCCCCTCTGGCGCCCCTGGCAACAGAATTTGTCACGGTGACGCCGCCTTCCCCCCGCTCCCTCCCGGCGGAGGAGCTGGCGGAGGAGATTCGTCGCCTCACCGGTCTGCCCGCCCGGGCCTGTGATTCCGTGGAGCAGGGGGTGGAGACGGCACTGAACCTGTGCCGCCCCGACACCGGGGTCTGTGCCCTGGGCAGTCTCTATTTCTCCGGGGCCATCCGCCATGCGGCAGTCGCCCGATTTTAAAAGCTCTGGCACAGCCCTGCCTGTTTTCAGCCTGATTTTAGCAGTCCTCCGGCCCGCCTGATATATCAGCCGGGCCGGTTTTTCGCGGAAATCGACGGATGTTCCCTGTATTTTCCGGGGTTTGCATCTCCGCCTTGTTCACAAACTATTTATACTTTCTCCTATTGACAATCCGAATCCCGGGTGCTATAGTATCATTAGCACTCAGGGAAACGGAGTGCCAAAACAAGAACGACCATCCGGATACGAGGTGAGGCGATTGGCACTGACAGAACGGCGCAGGAAAATCCTGCGCGTGGTAGTGGAAAACTACATCGAGACGGCGGAGCCCATCGGCTCCAAGGCCATTGCGGAAAAGGCACAGCTCACCTGCTCCTCCGCCACCATACGAAACGAGCTGGCTGCGCTGGAGCGGGAGGGCTACCTGGAGCAGCCCCACACCTCCGCCGGGCGTATCCCCTCTGCCCAGGGCTATCGGCTCTATGTCAATGAGCTGATGGAGCAGCACAAGCTCTCTCTCCAGGAGACGGAGCGCATCAACGCAGCCATGGACGGCAAGATGCAGGAGCTGGACCGGGTCATCGACCAGGCGGGCCGTCTGGTCAGCAAGATGACCAACTATCCCGCCTTTTCCCTGGCGGGGAGCGGCGACGACATCACCATCACCCGGTTCGACCTGCTGATGGTGGACAAGAACTCCTTCATCGCCGTGGTCATGGCCAGCAACAACGCGGTAAAGAACAAGCTCATCCATCTCCCCACCGACATCACCGAGCCGCAGCTCCAGCTGCTCAACACCCTGCTGAACACGACCTTTACGGGAAAGAGCCTCTCTGAGCTGAACCCGGAGCTGATGCGGGTAGCGGAGAAGGCCGCAGGCTCGTCCTACGGGCTGATCTCTCTGGTGGTATCCTTCGCCATGGATGTGCTGGAGGAGCTGGGACACAGCACCGTGCGCACCTCTGGCGTGGGCCACCTGCTGGAGAGCCCGGAGTATCAGGACATTGACAAGGCTCACAAGCTGATGACCTATCTCTCCGATGAACCGGCGGTTTCCAAGATGTCCGCCTCCATGCTCCAGAGCGATGCGGATACGAAGATCCTCATCGGCCCGGAGAACGTGGCGGAGGAGCTGAAGGACACCAGCGTGGTCCTGGCCAGCTACGACATCGGAGAGGGCATGAAGGGCGTCATCGGCGTCGTCGGCCCCACCCGGATGGATTACGCCAAGGTGACCGCCAAGCTCTCCTACCTGGCGGACAACCTGAGCAAGATGTTCAGCAGTTCACAGCAGAGCCAGATCCCCCAGAAGCGGGAGGCTCCGGCCCTGAATCCGCCCAAGGAACCGGCGGGCGAAGACTAGTTTGAAGGAGAACGCAGTCAATGAGCAACAAGGAAAAAGAGTCTCAGACCGCCGCCCCGGAGCAGGAGCCCCAGGAGGAGGCCAAGCAGGAGACTCCCCCTGAGGAGACCGTCGAGCAGGAGGAAGCTCCCAAGCAGGAGGAGGCCGCCGCTCCCGACCCGGTGGAGAGCCTGAAAAAGGACCTGGCCGCCAGAGAGGACCAGCTCCTCCGTCTGGCTGCCGAGTACGACAACTTCCGCCGCCGCTCGGTGCGGGAGAAATCGGAGGCCTATTCCAAGGCCAAGGCGGACGCCGCAGAGAAGTTTCTCCCCGTCTACGACAACCTGGAGCGGGCCCTGAACCAGGGCACTGAGGACCAGGCGTTTCTGAAAGGGGTAGAGATGACCATGAATCAGCTGGTCAAGGTACTGGAGTCCCTGGACATCCACAAGATCGACGCCCTGGGCAAGCCCTTTGACCCCAACTTCCACAACGCAGTGATGCACACGGAGGATGAGAACCTGGGCGAGAACGTGGTGGCCCAGGTGTTCCAGAACGGCTTCATCATGGGCGACCGGGTTATCCGCCACGCCATGGTCCAGGTGGCCAACTGAAAAAGCACCTTCGCCGCCGGAGGGCGGCTCAGTCTGTCAAACAACCCCATTTTTCACTAGGCCAGAACGGAAATCGTCCCG
>JAJQFJ010000060.1 GCA_021201185.1 Clostridiales bacterium | reverse complement strand
ATTGGGTAAAAGCGATAAGAACTTGTGAGCGGTGGGGAAGTTTGCAAAGGTACACGATTGTAGAGTAAATAGCGCTGGAGTGCCACGGCACAAAACTGTAGAAAGGCAGGTGAAAAGCATAAGATGGAGATGGATTTTTCAGAACAAGAAAAGCAAGCTGCATTCGATAAAATCGCAGAATTGTATTATAACCGAAACTTCGGAGAAACCACGAAATCAGATTTTGAGACGTTGCTTTTTTCCATTTATATTGAACATCTGATGGACAATGATTTGGCCAGTGATGATTACACGATGTCGATTCAGCTTGGAATTTCGGAATCTCGTATTCGAACCTTGAAGGAACGAAAACAGCTAAAATACCCCAGAGAACATTACGTGTGGCAGAACGAGTTTGCAAACCTTGTACAGCGTGCAAGGTATGACGAAACGACCAAAATGGTAAAAATGTCGATTGAAGACGTTAACTTGATGAAAGAGGTGCGGCATTTTGTCATTCAAAACGGCTGGTATGATGAGTTCCAACTGAACCCACGTCTATTTCAGTGCAAGCTGGATTGCTTCCTGTTGATCTGCTCCAAGTTGGATGGGGAAATTGAGTTTTCAGATCAAGACAAACAGAAGTTACGGGAACTAAAGGCGTCGGAAGACGAACGAAGTGCTATTGAGAAGATTCTGAATCACGACTGGGAAGGCGGCTTGAAAGAGCTGGTTGCTCAATCGGCAGAAGATGTATTGTGCGAGGTGTTGGAACAGTTACCCGTCGGAAACTTCGGGTCAAATTTCGTGAAGGGCGTTTTTTCAATGCTGGGGAAAAAGAAACAAAAAACGGCATAAATCAAAAATTGAGAAAGGAATTGGAGAAGTATGAATGAATCTTTTGCCTTCTGGGAGGCTGGCGATGATCACCTAATTGCTTATAATAGGCGTTATAATTATGACGATTTAGCTAGTATCACATATAAAGCGCCAGCTCATATTAAGTATACATTGTGGACTAATGGAATCATTACTATTTATTTGAAAGATGGTCAGCACTACAGTATGGATTTTCCCAGGAAAGATCGCAACCGCGCAAAACAAGTATACCTTTACATAAAAGAGTATATTGCGGCTTCTAAAAGGAGTAAAGACGATAGTTCTGAGTCTGCAGATAATAGAAAGGCTGACATTCAAGAGATAAAAAATACTGTTGAAAGGAAAAAGACCATCCGAAACATTTGCGCTACTATCGTCGTGATTGCTTTTGTCATTTATTTTATTTGGGGTATATTCTTTAATAGTGCCAGCTATAGCAGTTCTGATAGTTGGAAAAATGATGCCAATGATGCCGGGTACTACGAAAAAAATGGAGAATGGTATTATCAAGGTGATGGGCAAAATGATTGAACCCCTTTTTGGGGATGAGTGACGGTGCAATAGAAAGCAGCACAACCATACCCAACATCTGCGAGGTGTGGCATTTATTTTCAACTATAAGGCCAGTAAAGACTTACAATAGAGGTGCAGACTGTTTTGACAATACAGACTGAGGCGTACAACCAGCGGCGAAAAATGCTATGATTGAGAAAAATGAGAAAAAGCAAATGTTAAGTAGTAAGTGCTACATGACTGATTTTGAGCAATGCTCAAACGTATGGCAAAAACTTCCTCGGATTTAACAATGGTGCATCCCCACACAAAAAACCATAATCGTGCAACCCATCAAGCAAACAGCCCGGACAGTCAAAACCGTCCGGGCTGTTTTTTTGCTGTGTATCTCATTCCAAGGCCGACGCCCTGTGCTCCTGCTTTTCTCAGTTTTTCAGGCTGTGCAGCGGCGCGGGGATACGCCCGCCCCGGGCGATGAAGTCCTCCACCGAGCCGGTGTGCACCGGCATGACGGGGGCGGAGCCGAGAAGCCCGCCCATCTCCACCGTGTCCCCCACGCCCTTGCCGGGGGCGGGGATAATGCGGACGGCGGTGGTCTTGTTGTTCACCATGCCGATGGCCGCCTCGTCGGCGATGATGGCAGAGATGGTGGCGGCGGAGGTGTCGCCGGGGACGGCGATCATGTCCAGGCCCACGGAGCAAACGCAGGTCATCGCCTCCAACTTGTCCAGGGTCAGCGCCCCGGAGCGGGCGGCGGCGATCATGCCCTCATCCTCGGACACCGGGATAAATGCTCCGGAGAGGCCTCCCACGCTGCTAGAGGCCATGACGCCGCCCTTTTTCACTGCGTCGTTGAGCAGGGCCAGGGCCGCCGTGGTGCCGTGGGTGCCGCAGACCTCCAGACCCATCTCCTCCAGGATGCGGGCCGCCGAGTCGCCCACGGCGTTACAGAACACCACCAGCTTGGCGCAGCCGAAGCCGTCCCGGTCGGCGGTGCGCTGGGCGGTTTTTTTCACCACCTGGCCCATCTGCCGGACGGCGTCCATATTGATGCCCGCCCGGGTGGAGCCCACGTTCACCGAGGAACAGACGAACTCCGTCTCCGCCAGGGCCTCCGGGATGGCGTCCATCAGCTTCCGGTCCGCCTCGGTCATCCCCTTCTGCACCAGGGCGGAGTAGCCGCCGATGAAGTTGACCCCGCAGGTTTTGGCCGCCCGGTCCAGGGCCTTGGCGAAGGGGACGTAGTCCGACGTCTCGCAGCCGGCGGCCACCAGGGCGATGGGGGTGACGGAGATGCGCTTGTTCACGATGGGGATGCCGAACTCCGCCTCGATGGTCTCCCCTACTGGCACCAGCCGCTCCGCCTTGCGGCAGATCTTGTCGTAGATCTTCCGGCAGCAGGCCTCCGGGTCTGGGTCGGCGCAGGAGAGCAGGGAGATGCCCATGGTGATGGTACGGATGTCCAGATGCTGTTGGTCGATCATCTGGATGGTCTGCATGATCTCATTTCTACTCAGCATGGCAGTCCCTCAGATCCGGTGCATGGCGTTGAAGATGTCTTCCCGCTGGACGTGGATGGTGAGGCCCAGCCCCTTGCCCTCTTCCTGGAGGCACTGGACCAGCTGAGCGAACGGCAGCTCTGTCTTTTCGGTATCCACCATCATGATCATGGTGAAGTACTCCTGCATGACGGTCTGGCTGATGTCCAGCACATTGACTTGGTTTTTGGCCAGCAGCGTACAGACGTCGGCGATAATGCCCACTCTGTCCTGGCCCACAACGGTGACGATTGCGCGCATGGCGATGACCTCTCTTTTTCTGATTGCTGGTTGTTCCTTTCGCTGGGAACCCCTCCGCCACCGCCTGAAGGCGGCGGCCCTCCTCCCCTTTCAGGGGAGGCAGGAGTGGAATTTCGTCAGATTGTCCTTTATCTGTTATTCCCTTATTAATCTCCCTGCAGCTCGTCCAGGGTCAGCCGGAAGCTGGGGAGATAGTGCTCCATAAAGTAGTGCAGAGCGGGGAGGGGATTCTCCTCCAGGGCGGCGTAGGTCTGCTCCCCCGCCCGGTTGAACTCGTCGTTGCCCGCCTTCTGCTCCTCCACGCACTTGAGATAGGCGGAGAGCTTGTCCGCCGCCTTGACCACCGCCTCCACCTCCGGGTCGGTGGGCTGTAGCAGGGGCTGGAACTGGGGACGCAGCTCCTCCGGTAGCATGGAGAGCAGCCGCTCTGCCGCCATGTCCTCCACCTCCTGATAGGAGGCCCGGAGGGTACGGTTGTAGTATTTGATGGGGGTGGGCATATCCCCGGTGATAATCTCGGTGGCGTCGTGGTACAGCGCCGTCAGCGCCACCTGTCCCGGGTCAAGCTGACCTCCGAAATACTGGTTCTGGATGACCGCCAGGGCGTGGGCAAGGACGGCCACCTGATGGGAGTGCTCCTGGACATTCTCCCGGTCGGTGTTGCGCATCAGCGCCCAGCGGTCGATGTACCGCATCCGGGAGATGAGTGCAAAAAAGGCGTGGTCGTTTGCCATGGTCAGTTCTTCGCCTCCACCTGGAACCGCTTGCTCATCTGGTCGAACTGCTCAATTTCCTCCGGCGTGCCCTGTACCACGACCTCCACCGGATTGGACAGGTCAATGGAAAACAGGCCCAGGATGGACTTTCCGTCCACCACATAGCGGCCGGAGCAGACGTCGATCTCACAGCTCATCTGGCTGGCCACGGCGACGAATTCCTTCACTGTGTCAATGGAGTTCAGATTGGCCCAGATCTGCTTTTTCATGGTCGATTTCCTTTCCGGGGTGTACATCGCCCCGTTTTTTCGTTATAATATGGTTCAATGCCTCTGTGGGCCTTCCCATTATAACGTGCCTCCATATCCGATTGCAAGGGAGAGAGCAACAAAAAAATGCGATTTGCCATTTACACTCTTGGCTGTAAGGTCAACCAATACGAGAGCCAGGCTATGGAAACCATCCTGGAGGGCCAGGGCCACACCCTGGTCCCCTTTGAGGAGGAGGCGGAGCTGTATCTCATCAATACCTGCTCCGTCACCGCCGTCAGCGACAAGAAATCCCGACAGACCATCCGCCGCACCCGGCGGGAGCATCCGGACGCCGTCATCGCCGTCTGCGGCTGCTACGCCCAGGCCTCCCCGGAGCAGGTGGCGGAGCTGGGGGTAGATTTCGTCTCCGGCACCGGGGACCGTCTGGCCTTTCTGGAGCAGGTGCAGCAGGAGGTGGACCGCCGCCAGCGCTGGGTGCAGGTGGACGATCCCTTCCGCCGCACCGACTTCGAGGTGCTCCCCGCCGGTGGGCTGGAGGGCCGTACCCGGGCCATGCTCAAGGTGCAGGACGGATGCCGGAACTTCTGCACCTACTGCATCATCCCCTACACCCGGGGGGCGCTCCGCTCCGAGCCGCTGGAGTCCGCCGTGGAGCAGGCCCGGCAGCTGGCGGAGCAGGGCTATCGGGAGATCGTCCTCACCGGCATTGAGATCTCCTCCTGGGGGTTGGAGTGGAAGGACGGCTCCTCCCTCATCGACCTGATCGAGGCTCTGTGCCAGGCGGTGCCCCATCTTCGTATCCGGCTGGGCAGTCTGGAGCCGAGGACCATCACCGAGGACTTCTGCCGCCGGGCCGCCGCCCCCCCCAACCTGTGTCCCCACTTCCACCTGTCCCTCCAGTCCGGGTGTGACAGCGTGCTGAAGCGGATGCACCGGCGGTACGACACCGCCCGGTTCCTGGAATCCTGCCGCCTGCTGCGCACCTGGTTTGACCGCCCCGCCATCACCACCGACCTGATCGTGGGCTTCCCCGGAGAGACGGAGGAGGAGTTTGACGAGACACTGGCCTTTCTGGAGCGGGCAGCCTTTTCCGCCATGCACATCTTCCCCTACTCCCGCCGCCCAGGCACTCCGGCGGCAAGGATGGAGGGGCAGATCTCCAACGCCGTCAAGGAGGAGCGGGCCCACCGGGCCGCCCAGGTAGCCTCCGCCCTGGAGCAGCGCTACCTCGCCTCCTGGGTGGGAGAGTCCCTCCCCGTTCTCCTGGAGGAGCAGCGGGACAGTCTCTGGCAGGGCCACGCCCCCAACTATGTCCAGGTGCGTACCTCCGCCCAGGGGAACTGGCACAACGTCATGGCAGACGTGCGCATCACCGGCGCTGGGGAGGGGTATCTGGTAGGGGAGATGGCAAGGTGAGGGCGCTCTCATCTTTTTCCACCATTTTCCACTCATAGCAGACAAAAAAGGGCTCACACTAAGACCACCTGTATGAAAGGTGGTCTTTTTATGTCTCATCGGCAGGCGCGTCGGGGCGTTGCATCCCTGTTGCTCGCCTTTGCGCTGATTTTTGTCACGGCTGCGGCCTTCCAGACCGCCGCTGCCGCCACCTACCGCCAGGGCTCCTCCGGGGAGGCGGTCACCACCATCCAGACCAAGCTGAAGCGGTGGGGGTACTATGACGGCTCGGTGGACGGGGTCTATGGCAGTCAGACGGTGGCCGCTGTCAAGCTCTTCCAGCAGAAAAATAATCTGACGGCAGACGGGGTCTGCGGCCCCGCCACCCTGCGGGCGCTGGGAATGATGACCGAGGCGGACGCCGCCTCCGGCCAGACGGGCAGCGGCGACCTGGCCCTGCTGGCGAAGGTCATCTCCGCCGAGGCCCGGGGGGAGCCGTATAACGGCCAGGTGGCGGTGGGGGCGGTCATCCTCAACCGGGTGGCCCATCCCTCCTTCCCTAACACCATCGCCGGGGTGGTGTATGAGCCGGGGGCCTTCTCCTGTATGGACGATGGGCAGATCGACCAGCCCGTGGCCGACTCCGCCTATCAGGCCGCCCAGGACGCGTTAAACGGCGTGGACCCCACCGGAGGCGCTATCTATTATTTTAACCCGGACACCGCCACCAGCGCCTGGATCTGGAGCCGTCCCCTGCTCACCGTCATCGGCAGTCACCGTTTTTGCTCCTGACGGGATTTTTTTCAAAAGGGACTGCCCCGGGGATGGTATCTGTGCTATAATGGCGGCAGGATATCATCGCCAAAAGGGAGAATAAAATGGATAATCTGCAGAAGATCGCCGTCCTCATCGACGCCGACAACACCCAGCTGTCCAAAATGGAGGCGCTGCTCCATGAGGTGTCCGCCTATGGGCGGATCGTGCTGAAAAAAGCCTATGGCAACTGGAAAAAGCCCGCCCTGAAAAACTGGGAAAATGAGGTCAAGCGGCTGGCCATCAAGGCCGAGCAGCAGTTCGACTATGTGGCGGGGAAAAACACCACCGACATCGCCCTGGTCATCGACGCCATGGACCTGCTCCACGAGCGGACCTACGACGCCTTTGTGCTGGTCTCCAGCGACAGCGACTTTACCCCTCTGGCCATTCGGCTCCGGGAATCCGGGGCGTACATCATCGGGGCCGGCGTGACCACCACCCCGGAGTCCTTTAAAAACGCCTGCGACGACTTTATCCTGCTGGAGTACGTCTCCCAGGCGGAGGAGGACGAGGACAGCCAGGCGGACAGACAGACACCCGAAGCCCCCGCCGCTCACTCCTCCGGCCAAAAGCAGTCCGACCGCAGGGGAGGAAAACAGGCGCAGCCCCCCACGCCTCACATTGAGGAGATTCACAATCTTCTGCGCATCGCCTGGGACAAATTCCAGGATGACGAGGGCTTCGTCAACGTAGCCTCTGCGGGGCACTATCTCAAGCGGGCCAAGCCGGATTTCAACTGCAAGACCTATGGCTACGCCAAGCTGTCCGAGCTGCTGGACGCCTTTCCGAAGAAGTATCGGGTGGAGCGCAAGGTACGGGGCAGCGGCACGGCGGTCTATTACAAGTGTCTCTGAGCGGGCTGACTTCACAAAACGTTCTCAATTTCCTCACAAAAACTTCATCCACTCCCTCCCCCAGTCTGGTATACTTTTCATTGTCAGGAACGAAGCATTTCAACAAACATCCTCCTTTCTTTTCTCTCTCTTTTCTCTCTCAATCCGCAGCCCGACAGGCAAACGCCTGCCGGGCTGTGGATTTTTCTGTTCCGTTTTCCGATTCTGTAAAATCAGCGCCCGGCCCCTGGACCGGGCGCTGACAGATCATGCAAATTTTTTCAGGCAAAGGACGGCGTTGTGTCCGCCAAACCCGGCGGAGTTGGTGAGGGCGACCCGGATATCCTTCTCGATCCCGCCTCCCGTCACATAGTTCAGGTCACAGGCCTCATCCGGCACCCGGTAGCCCGCCGTCATGGGGACAAAGGAGTCCTTCAGCGCCATGGCGCAGACGATGGTCTCCACCGCCCCGGCGGCGCCCAGCATGTGCCCCGTCATGGACTTGGTGGAGCTGATGAGCAGCTCTTTGGCCCGGTCGCCGAAGGCCTTTTTGATGGCCTGGGTCTCGCAGGCGTCGTTCATGGGGGTGGAGGTGCCGTGGGCGTTGATATAGTCCACCTGGTCGGTGGTGATGCCCGCATCCTCGCAGGCAGAGCGCATAGCCTGGGCATAGGCCTCTCCGGAGGGGTCGGGGCTGGTGATATGGTAGGCGTCGGAGGTGGCCCCGTATCCGGCGATCTCCGCATAGATGTTCGCCCCCCGGTTCACCGCGTGCTCCAACTCCTCCAGCACCAGCACTCCGGCGCCCTCGCCCATGACGAAGCCGCTGCGCTCCTTGTCAAAGGGGATAGAGGCCCGGTCCGGGTCAGCGCTGGTAGTCAGCGCTCGCATATTGGCAAAGCCGGAGAGGGTGTAGGCGGTGACACAGGCCTCGGTCCCTCCTGCCAGGCAGGCGTCCATCCGCCCGTCCCGGAGAGCCAGGTACGCCTCACCCACAGCGTTGGTGGAGCTGGCACAGGCGGAGGAGATGTTGAAGCTGGGGCCGCGAAAGCCATAGCGGATGGAGAGCAGTCCCGACGCCATATTGGAAATCAGCTTGGGGATGGCCAGAGGAGACACACGACGGGCCCCCTTCTCCCGAAAGACATCGTGCTCCTGCTCCAGAGTGTGCATCCCGCCGATGCCGGTGCCCGCGTAGACCCCCAGCCGATGGGACTTGCAGTCCTGGAACCGGCTGCCGCAATCCTCGATGGCCTGCCGGGCCGCCTCCAGAGCATACTGGCAGTAGAGATCCGTCTTGCGCTGCTCCTGCCGCGTCATGCTCAGAGATGGGTCGAAGTCCGGGACCTCTCCCGCCACCTTGACCGGGAAATCGGTGGTATCAAAGGAGGAAATGGGTCGAATACCATGTCTCCCCTCCCGGACATTGTCCCAGAACCGGCTCAGGTTGCTCCCCAGAGGGGAGACGATGCCGACGCCGGTGATGACAACTCGTTTCATGAAAACCGCTCCTTATATCTATATCTCTTTCTGTCTGTTTGTGATCGATGCGCTTGCGCCGCCTGGGCGGACGGGCCGACAGCCAAAGCCGCCTCCATCATCTGCCGCACCTGGTTCCCCACCTCGACGGTGTTGTGTGCCGCCACAAAGTCCTTGTCCAGCACCCCGATAAAGTCCAGGTAGACGTCAGTGTGGCGGAAGGGGGCGTTTTTCGTGGCAAGCTCAGTGTTGCGAATCACCGCCGCCACAATGGGGCAGTTGGCCCGCTGAGCGATCTTAAAAGCCCCGTTTTTGAAGGGCAGCAGCTGGTCGGTAGGGTTCCGGGTGCCCTCCGGGTAGATACCGATGGTGGCCTTCTGCTCCTTCACCAGGTTGATGGCCCGGAGGATGGTCTTGGCCTCATCCTTCAAATTGCCCCGGTTCAGCGAGAGGCAAAAGGACTTATGCATCAGCTTGCCGATGATGGGGATGTGGAACAGCTCCTTCTTGCTGACGAAGCCGGTGCGGTATTTCCGCAAAACGCCCATCTCCAGCAGAGGGTCCATGGCCCCCCGGTGATTGCTGACCAGCAGGAACTTCTCCTCCGGCAGCTGCTCCTTGCCGGAGACATGGAGCCGGATGCGCAGGAACTGGGTGGCCGATTCAATGACACAATTGGAGAAAAAGCGGTAAATCGAACTGTGGTTTTCACAGGGCTTATTCAGATCCACGCCCACAGTGAAGCAGGAGCAGATCAGTATGCTGAGCAGGGCATAGACCAGATAGCTCAGCGCAAATACGCCCAAAAACAGGGGCACGCTCCCGATGACCTGAAGCACCATCAGTAAAATCGCTGTCAGCAGAGACAGCACAGCGATTCCATACAGCAGCATAGTGAATTCCTTTCTGAGCGAAAACGCGACCGCTCGCCATGCAAACCGTCCCTCCCGCAGAGGGGCGGAACAAACCCGCCCTTCCATTCTGCCGGGCGGGTAGCTTTTGAAACTTAGTATATCTGGTTTCTGATACTATATTACACTTGCAAAAGGCCGTCGTCAAGTGTTTGGACAAATTTAACAATTTGTCCAAAAAAATTTGGTTCTATAATCTATAATAAATGTTGGGGTCAGGTTCAGAGCCTGCCCCCAATTCTACAAAAAGG
>JAJQFJ010000070.1 GCA_021201185.1 Clostridiales bacterium | reverse complement strand
CCACCGAGTCCTTCGGCTACAACACCGATGAGATCGTCTCCTCCGACATCGTCGGCATGCGTTACGGCAGCCTGTTCGACGCCACCCAGACCATGGTCATCAACCTGGACAACGGCACCTCTCAGGTGCAGGTCGTCTCCTGGTACGACAACGAGAACTCCTACACCTCTCAGATGGTCCGCACCATCAAGTACTTCTCCGAGCTGGGCTAATGCCTGTTCGCTGAACTGCTGAAAAGGGTAAAAAAAGCGTGTCCCGTTTTGGGACACGCTTTTTTTGCCGGAGGCAGACCCTTTTGAGGTCTGCCTCCGCTCTGTTTCTGTTTACTTGTTGTAGGCCACCACAATGCGCCGGTTCGGCTCGGTGCCGGTGGAGTAGGTGGAGATGTTGGGGTGATAGTCCTGAAGCTCCGCATGGATGACATGGCGCTCGTAGGCGTTCATCGGCTCCAGCATCATGTTCCGGCGGTACTTGACCGCCTTCCCCGCCGTCTTCCGCGCCAGACGCTGGAGAGACTCCTCCCGCTTGGCCCGGTAGTTCTCACAGTCCACGTGAACCCGGATGCGGCGGTTCTGGCCGTGGTTCATGGCGTAGTTGGTCAGCTGCTGGATGGCGTCCAGGGTCTCTCCCCGGCGGCCGATGAGGGCGCCCAGGTCCTCACCCTCCAGCGTCACCTCATAGATGCCGTCTTCGTTGATCCGGACGACAGGAGTGGCCTCCACGTCCAGGTGCTCCATCAGGCCGGTGAGGAAGGTGACGATGTCCCCGGTCCGGTCTGCAGCAGGGGCGGCAGGCTCCTTCACCGGAGCCGGAGTCTCAGCGGCAGGGGCCTCCTTGGGAGCCTCCGGCTTTTTGGGCTGCTCCTTCTTCTTCGGCCTGGGCTGCTGATTGGTGGGCCGCTGATTGGCAGGCTTTTTCTGGCTGGGGGCGGCAGATCTGGCCTCCGGGGCCTTCTCCGGCTCCACAGGGGCGGCAACAGGAGCCACAGGCTCCGGCTCCTTCACCGGGACCGGTTCGGGGGCCTCATAGCTCACCCGCACCTTGGCGGGGCAGCTCCCGATGCCCAGAAAGCCGGTTTTTGCCCGGTTGATGATCTCCACGGAGACGTCGTCCCGGTCCATGCCCAGCTGCTTGAGCGCGGCTGCTATGGCCAGTTCCTCCGTCTTGCCGGTGGTCTCGATATATTTGGTCATGGATTGTTCAGCTCCCTTATGAAATTATTCCAGATTATCCTTCGTCTCGGCGGCTGCGGACGCATCTGCCACATTCTGAACGGCGACAGTCTCCTCCACAGTCTCATCCTCCGGAAGCTCCTCGGGGACGACCTTCCGCTTGCCCTTCTTCGCCAGAGCGCGCTCCAGAGCCTCCTCGTCCAGTACATCCTGAGGATCGCGATAGGGGGTGGTGGGATAACGGTCCGCCTCGTAGGCCCGGCCACGGGCGTAACGACGGATGCCGATCTGGCCCGCGCCGCTGTCACGGCTGGCCTTCTCCGCCTTTTTCTGGGCCTGGCGCACCGCCTTTTTGCCGCCCCGCTTCTTCATTTCCTCTTCCACGGCGGCACGGCGGGCGGCGATCTCCGCCTTTTTGGCCTTCTCCTGATTCCGCCGTTCCTCTATCCGGGCCTGGCGCTCCAGCTGTTCCTTTTCAAACTTTTTGTTGATGAACTTGGCGAAAATCATGTCCTGCAGGATGCTGAAAATGGTGCTGCAGGCCATGTAGACGCACATACCGGCGGGCATGATGTAGCCAAACCACAGGTACATCAGCGGCATGATATACATCATCATCTTGCTGCTGCCGGCGGCGGCGTTGGCAGCGTCGTCCTTCTTTTCCTTGTCGTCGTCCTGCTTCTTCACCTGGTTGGATCTCATGGAGTACCGGGAATAGAAGAAGTTCAAAATGACGATCAGAATGGGGATGAGTGCCAGACCGATGTTGTTCCAGCTCACCGCGTCCCAGTTCCAGAACTGCCAGTCGGGGACCTCGCCCAGGTTGATGCCCAGGAAGTCGAAGCTCATGGTCTGGAGCTGGCTGGCGGCGTCGCCCAGGGCCTCAGCCACCGCGTTATACAGGCTGCTGTCCTTGCTGATGAGATCCATGATATAGATCTCCTGGTAGGCGGTCTGGGTGCTCTCGAAGGTGTGGCCCAGATTGGCCAGGGTATCCACCACGGTGGTGATCTGATCCTCTGTCAGACAGAGCATATAGAGCATGGGCCGACGGATGACGTAATACAGAGCCATCAGCACAGGCAGAGGGAGGAGGGACCAGAGACAGCCGCTCATGGGGTTGACCTTTTCCTCCTCATAGAGCTTCTGGACCTCCATGTTATAGCGCTGCTGATCCTTGCCGTACTGCTTCTGGAGACGCTGCATCTCCTCATTCAGGGCGTTCATCCGCATCATGCTCTGCTTACTCATGTAGGACAGAGGGAACAGAACCACCTTGGTCAGCAGGGTAAAGATGGCCAGAGACAGTGCATAGCTGCTGGTAAAGTTGTAGATCCACAGCAGTATCCTGCCGAAGAACTGTAGAATTGCAGTAATCAAGTATGTGTCCTCCTAGGTCGTTTCTCTGAAGGAAACAGATTGCTCCAACGATTATGGCACCGGGTCATACTCGATGGACTTCTGTCGGTGGAAGGGTTGACATTTGGAGAGCCGTTTTGCCGCCAACAGACTGCCCCTGGCCGGGCCGTATTTCTCGATCGCCTCCCGGGCATATTCCGAGCAGGTGGGGATAAACCGGCAGGAGGGGGGCGTCAGGGGAGAGATCTGGGTCTGATAAAACCGGATGAGCCAAAGCATCACCCGTTTGATCCCGTTTTTCACCCTTCTGTCCCCTCTTTCCACAATCCCAGCCGTTTGGCCAGGCGCTGGAAATCCCGATCCAGCCTGCGATACTCCGCATCCGGGGCGGCGGCCCTGGCCACAACGACCAGATCTATCCCCCGGCGCATCTGCTCCTCATGGAGACGGTAGATCTCCCGGATACGCCGACGGGTACGATTTCGCACCACGGCGTTGCCCAGCTTGGTGCTGACGGTGATGCCAAGACGGTTGTTCTGATACCGGTTGGGGCTCCAGTACAGCACCAGAGTAGCGCAGGCGGCATACTTTCCCCGATGGTACAATCTGCGAAAGTCCTTATTCTGTTTGAGTGAGACAGAATACTTCACGGACGGTTCTCCTTGTATCTTCCCCACCGCTGTTGGCGGCAGGTACAGGTGGAAAATGCAGCGGATACAGGTTTAGGGGTGGAAGATCAACGCGGAACCGATTCCGATTCCAAATCATCCACCCCTGAACATCATGGCGCTATTTTTCCCGGTTGCCCTTCATCAGTAGGTCAGACGGATACGACCCTTGGCGCGGCGGCGGGCGAGGACCTTGCGGCCGTTGGCCGTAGCCATTCTCTTCCGGAAGCCGTGGACCTTGGAACGATGAAGCTTCTTGGGCTGGTAGGTACGTTTGGTAGCCATAAATAACACCTCCGACTCTCATATTGCTCAACAAGCCGACAGAGCTGTCGGCCGTAGCTGACGAAACCATACGCCGCAGAGATCCGACATCAAATAAAAAAAGAACGCTGCGGCAATTTCAGCGGCTACTATTATAACCCCATCTTTTTCCGGCTGTCAACACTATTTCTGCAATTTCTTCTTCAAAATGTTCAATATACCGCTGGAAACAGACAGAAACACAATATCTTGTGGTCAGTAGCCTCATCTCCCTTTTCACAGGCAAAGACCCGCCAAAAGACTGTACGGAGACAGGCCATTTTTTTTTCAATGTATAGACGCTTTATACTTGATGAAAAAAGCTTTTTATGGTATAATGAAATTGCTGATTATGGGCATTTTGCCCCGTTATTTTTATTTTGGCTCATTTTTTCTTTTGATCCAGCGGGAGGGCTCCGCCGCTCCCGACGTATTTTGCCACCTGGATGGGAGGTTTTTTCACCGTTATGAATTCCGCCGCCGATATCTGGCCCAGCGTATTGACATTATTGCAGCAGGAGCTGACGCCCACCGCTGTCAGCACCTGGTTCGACGATGCAGAAGCTGTGGAGCTGAAGGAGAATCAACTCGTCATCTGCGTCCCAACGCAGTTCAAAAAGGATATCATCGTCTCCCGGTACCTCCCCGCCCTGAAAAAGGTGCTCTATGACCTGTTTGCCGCCGAGATGGACGTGACCGTCCTCACCGGCGAGGAGATGGAGCAATACCGCAGCGCAAGCCAGCCCCACAACCAGAACGTACTCATGGGCAAGGAGGAATTTACCTTTGAGCACTTCGTGGTGGGTTCCTCCAACCGGTTTGCCTACAACGCCGCCCTGAACGTGGCGGAAAATCCCGGCAAGAGCTACAATCCCCTGTTCATCTATGGAGAATCCGGCCTGGGCAAGACCCATCTGCTCTACGCCATCTATCACACCATCTATGAGAATCATCCGGATTACAACATCACCTTCATCAAGGGGGACGAGTTCACCAACGAGCTGCAGGAGGCCATCCGCACCAAAAGCACCGACGCCTTCCGTCAAAAATACCGGGATAAGGACCTGTTGCTGGTGGACGACGTGCAGTTCATTGCCGGCAAAGAGCAGACTCAGGAGGAGTTCTTCAACACCTTCAACAATCTGTATGAGGCGGGACACCAGATCGTCCTGACCTCCGACCGTCCCCCCTCTGAGATGGCCCGACTGGAAAACCGTCTCCAGACCCGGTTCGAGTGGGGCCTGCTGGCAGACATTCAGCCACCGGACTATGAGACCCGTTGCGCCATCATCAAAAACAAGGCGATCATGCTGGGACTGGACCTCCCCAACGACCTGCTGGAGTACATCGCCCAGAATATCACCTCTAACGTCCGGCAGCTGGAGGGTACCATCAAGCGCCTGCTGGCCTATCGGGATCTCATGGGGCAGGATATCAATGACGAAAATACCTCCCGGGCCATTCAGGCTCTCATCCATGCCCGGGACGAATATGTCCCCTCCCCCGACCTCATCATTGAGGAGACCGCCAAATACTACTCCATAGACCCCAGCGCCATCAAGGGCAGCTCCCGGATGAAGGACATCGTCCTGGCCCGGCAGGTCTCCATTTATCTCATCCGCTCCATTACCAACCTGTCTCTGCCGGAGATCGGCAGGGTATTCGGACAGCACCACTCCACCATCATGCACTCTCTGGAAAAGGTAGAGAAGATGATGAAGGAGGACAGAGAGCTCTCCGAGATCATCCGGGATATCAAAAGCAACATCAACAGCAGGGCATATTGATCCTTATCGACTGTTTTCCACAGTTTCCACAGGCTTTTTCCACCTGTTGAATGAATTTGTGTTAAAAAACTGCCGCTCTGATTTTTTCCTGCGGATAACCGGTTTTCTTTTTCTCAGCCGTGATTTGACAAATTTTTCAGTCCGATTCAGGCTTTTTCCCTGTTTTCCACAGTTTCCCGCTCCCTACTACTACTGCTATTTTAATTATCCTGCTTTCTTATAACGAACGGAGTCAATTATGAAAATTTCCTGCGAAAAAGCGTTGCTTATGAACGCCATCAATCTCTCCTCCCGTACCGTTGCCCCCAAAAGCTCTATCCCTGCCCTGGAGGGCCTCCTGCTGGAGACAAAAGAGAACGGTATCCAAATCACCGGCTACGATCTGAAAACCGGCATCCGCTCTACCCTCCCTGCTGAGATACGGGAGGAGGGGTCAATGGTGCTTTCCTCCCGTCTGTTCGGGGAGATAATCCGCCGGATGCCTGACGACGTGGTGGTCATTTCCACCCAGGGATATACCGTCAACCTGAAATGCGGTATGAGCGAGTTCAATATTCAGGGCATCGACGCCTCGGAATATCCGGATCTCCCCACCGTAGACTATATGAACTCCTTCCAGATCAAGCAAAATGCCCTCCGGGACATGATAGAGCGCACCAGCTTTGCCATCTCTCAGAGCGACGCCCGACCGGTCCACACCGGCTCCCTGTTCGATGTGGAAAAGGACGAGGAGGGCTATCGTCTGACCATGGTGGCGGTAGACGGATACCGACTGGCCCTTCGCCGGGAGCGTCTGGGGCAGGTCTCTGTCCGGGACAACTTCAAATTTGTCGTTCCCGGAGCAGCCCTGAAGGAGGTCCAGAGAATCGCCAGCGACGAGGATAAAGAGATCCAGGTGGTGCTGGGCGAGCGCCATGTGATGTTCAAGACGGAGGAGGTCACCCTGGTGACCCGGCGGCTGGAGGGCGAGTTCCTGAACTATAAGCAGGCCATCCCCACCAATTTCTCCATCACCGTCACAGTAGACACCCGCCGTTTCATCGACTCCATCGAACGCTGCTCCCTCATCATCAGCGAGCAGCAGAAGAGCCCCCTCCGCTGTGTCTTTGAGGACGGGATCATCCGTATCCGCACCTCCACCGCCCTGGGCAACGCCTATGACGAGTGTCCCTCCGACGGGGACGGAAAGGGTCTGGAGATCGGCTTTAACAACCGGTATATGCTGGACGCCTTGAAGGCAGTCCCCACTCCCTCCGTCCATCTGGAGCTGAACACGCCGGTCTCTCCCTGCGTCATCACCCGGGCCGAGGGGAGCAATATGCCCGAGGACGCCTTTACCTATATGGTGCTGCCCGTCCGGCTCAAGGCCGGGGTGTGAGAGTCGAGGAGGGTATATGGAACAGAAAAGTCATATCACCACGGAATTCATCCGTCTGGACAGTCTGTTGAAATTTGAGGGACTGGTGGAAACGGGGGGAGAGGCGAAGATACTCATCCAGGAGGGACAGGTGCTGGTCAACGGCCAGGTCTGTACCATGCGGGGTAAGAAAATTCGTCCCGGCGACCGGGTACAACTGGGGGATAATACCCTGCTGGTGGAATGATCGTCCGTCATCTGAACCTGGAGGGGTTCCGCAACTACGAGAGCCTGTCCTGTGACTTTGACCCGGGCATCAATGTGATCGTGGGGGAAAACGCCCAGGGTAAGACCAACCTGGTGGAGGCCATCCGCTACTTCTCCGCCTGCCGGAGCCATCGGGCGCGAACCGACCGGGAGCTGATTTTATTTGGACGGGAAAGCGCCCGGATGGAGATGGAGCTGGAGAGCCGGAACCGGGCGTTTCGGCTGGAGGCCCTTCTCCGGGCAGGTCAGCGGAGGAGCCTTTTCTCCAATGGAGTACGGCTGAAATCGGCGGCGGAGCTGTCCGGGATTTTGAATACCGTCCTGTTCTGTCCGGAGGACCTGTCCCTCATCAAGTCCGGCGCGGCAGAGAGGCGGCGGTTTCTGGACGACGCCATCAGCCAGCTCCGGCCCCGGTATGCCCAGGCCATCTCCGTCTACCGCAGACTCCAGGAACAAAAGACACGGATTTTGAGGGACTTTCAGGAGGACCGGTCGGTGGTGGATACCCTGGAGACCTACAGTCTCCAGATGTGCCAGGTGGGAGCCCAGATTATCCATTACCGGGCCTATTATATGGAGAAGCTGAACCGGTTCGCGCCGGAGATTCACTGGGAATTCTCCGGCGGCCGGGAGGAGTTGGGGCTGCAATATAAGACGGTGAGCAGCGTCACCGACCCATTGGGTCCGACTTCTCAAATTTATGACCAGCTTTTGAAGCATATGGAGTCCCACAGGCGGGCAGAATGGGAGAGCAGGAGCTGCCTCTCCGGCCCCCATAAGGACGATATCGAGGTCACGGTGAATGACGTCTCCGCCCGTACCTATGGCAGTCAGGGACAGACCCGGACTGCGGCCCTCTCCCTCAAGCTGGCGGAGCGGGAGATCAGCCGGGACGACCGGGAGGAATACCCCGTGCTGCTGCTGGACGACGTGCTCTCCGAGCTGGATGGCCGGCGCCAGGAATTCGTCCTCAATCGCATCTCCGGCGGACAGGTGTTTATCACCTGCTGCGAGGAGGAAAAGCAGGGGAACCTGCAGGCCGGAAAGGTGATGCGGGTGGAAAACGGCCGCATTGTGTGAGAAGGAGAGGGTCATGTATCTGCATCTGGGTCAGTCCACCGTCATCGACGACAGAGACATCATCGGTATCTTTGACCTGGACATCACCAGCCAGAGCTACCGAACCCGGCAGTTTCTCAGCCAGGCGGAGCAGGCGGGACAGGTGGAGAGCGTCAGCGAAGAGCTCCCCAAAAGCTTTGTCGTCTGCCAGAGGGCAGGAGAAAAGGAGCAGAGGGTCTATCTGGCCCAGCCGAACAGTGCCACCCTGCTGAAAAGAATTGAAAACGGCGTCAGCTTTTAAATAGAACGATATTTTGTGTTTGTATTGTGTAATTAGGACAGATAAAAACGAGGGTACAGGAGAAGTATTATGGCTGAAGAATTACTGGAAAAGGGAACCGCAGTGGCTGCGGACAATGATTACAACGCCTCAGAGATACAGGTACTGGAGGGGCTGGAGGCCGTCCGGAAGCGGCCGGGCATGTACATCGGCTCCACCTCCTCCTCCGGTCTGCACCATCTGGTCTACGAGATCGTAGACAACTCCATCGATGAGGCCCTGGCGGGGTACTGCTCCGAAATTCAGGTGTTCATCGACGAGGGAGACATCATCACCGTCACCGACAACGGACGTGGCATCCCGGTGGATGTTCAGGCCCAGACGGGCAAGCCCGCCCTGGAGGTGGTGTTCACCATCCTCCACGCCGGCGGCAAATTCGGCGGCGGGGGCTACAAGGTCTCCGGCGGTCTCCACGGCGTGGGCGCCAGCGTGGTCAACGCTCTGTCAGAATGGCTCACCGTACAGGTACACAAGGGAGGACAGATCTATGAGATGAAGTTCTCCCGCGGTAAGGTGACCCAGCCCATGACTGTGGTGGGGAAGACCGACCGCACCGGCACCACCGTCTCCTTCAAACCTGACCCGGAGATGTTTGAGGATACGGTCTATGACTATGACATTCTCCACAAGCGGCTCCAGGAGCAGGCGTTTCTGAACGGCGGTCTGCGCATCGTCGTAGAGGATCGCCGGGCGGAGAAGGAGCAGCGGGACGAGATGTGCTATGAAGGCGGCATCCGCTCCTTTGTGGAATATATCAACGAGAACAAGGCCCCCATACACCCGGAGGTCATCTATATGGCCGGGGAGCAGGACGACGCCATGGCGGAGATCGCCATGCAGTACACCGACAGCTATAACGAGGTCATCGTCTCCTTCGCCAACAACATCCACACCCCGGAGGGCGGTATGCATGAGACCGGCTTTAAGACCGCCCTCACCACCGTTTTGAACAACTACGGCAAGCAGAAAAAGCTGCTCAAGGACGATGAGAAGGTCTCCGGCGACGACTGCCGGGAGGGGTTGACCTGCGTCATCTCCGTCAAGCTGACGGAGGCCCAGTTCGAGGGACAGACCAAGGCCAAGCTGGGAAACAGCGAGATCAGGACGCTGGTGAACAACATCGTCTCGGACAAGCTGGAGGTGTTCCTGGAGGAAAATCCCGCCGTGGGCAAGGCGATTCTGGACAAGGCCATGACCGCCGCCCGGGCCAGAGAGGAGGCCCGGAAGGCCCGGGAGTCGGTCCGCCGGAAGACCGGTCTGGACTCCGGCCAGATGCCGGACAAGCTCCAGGACTGCAACGAGCGGGACCCTGCCCTGTGCGAAATTTATATCGTAGAGGGCGACTCCGCCGCAGGCTCCGCCATCCAGGGGCGGGACAGCCGGTTCCAGGCCATCCTGTCCATGTGGGGCAAAATGCTCAACGTGGAAAAGGCCAGAGCGGACAAGATTTACGGCAACGACAAGCTCTATCCCCTGGTGCTGGGCCTGGGGGCAGGCATTGGAGACGAGTTCAACATCGACCGCCTGCGCTATCATAAGATTATCATTATGGCGGATGCCGATGTGGACGGCAGTCACATCCGCACTCTGCTGCTCACCTTCTTCTTCCGGTATATGCGTCCCCTCATCGAGAAGGGGTACGTCTATTCCGCCGTGCCTCCTCTGTACAAGCTGACAAGAGGGAAGACCCAGCGGGTGGCCTATTCCGACGAGGAGCGGGACCGCATCTCCGCCGAGCTGCGGGCAAATAATCCAAACGCCAAAATCGACATCAGCCGGTTCAAGGGCCTGGGCGAGATGGACCCCCACGAGCTGTGGGAGACCACCATGGACCCG
>JAJQFJ010000017.1 GCA_021201185.1 Clostridiales bacterium | reverse complement strand
TGGCGATGGTCACACCGTCGTTGGTGATGAGGGGAGAGCCGTACTTCTTGCCCAGGACCACATTCCGGCCCTTGGGGCCCATGGTGATCTTGGCGGTGTTGGCCAGCTGGTCCACGCCGCTCTGGAGAGACCGGCGAGCTTCCTCGCCGTAGCTGATCAGTTTAGACATAATCGATTACCTCCAATAGTTGAGATGATTTTACATTACTCTACGATGGCAAGAATATCGCTCTGACGAACGATCGTCAGCTCCTCGCCGTCCACCTTGACCTGAGTGCCGGAATACTTGCCGGTGACGACCCTGTCGCCCACCTTGATGGTCATGACGACTTCCTTGCCGTCCACCATGCCGCCGGGGCCGACAGCCAGAACCTCTGCGATCTCCGGCTTCTCCTGGGCTGCGCTGGTGAGGATGATGCCGCCCTTGGTGGTCTCCTCGGCCTCGATCATCCGCAGGATGACCCGGTCAGCTAAAGGCTTGAGTTTCATAGTGAATGCCTCCTATAAAAATAAGAATTAACGAAGTGAAATGGTCTTTTGTTCTGGCACTCTAAAGTCCTGAGTGCTAAGAACAGTGTTATCATAACCCATCCGCCGCAAAAATGCAAGCCCTCTGAGGGGTATTTCCGATGAAATTCACAAATCATTCAAAAATGGCCTGCTCACACAACGGCGGGGAGGGAGCGCGCCGCTCCTTCCCGCTGTACACTCTGATTCATTTTTTCCACGTTGGTCGCCGTTTTTGCCCCAAGTCCTGCAAAAGCTGGTGGAAAAACGGCTCCATGCGTCCTTTTCAGCTCTGTTTTTCACAATTTGGTGAAAAAGCAGCCTCTGTCCTCAGATCAGGCGTCTTCCGCCCCCAGCCGGTCTCTTTTTAGCAGACTGGAGGGCAGAGGGCAAATTCGACCGTCCTCGCCGGGGAGCGATCACCACGTCCCCAGATCGTCGTATCGCCCATCCTTCCGGGTCTGCGTCCGGGCCGCTGTGCCGCCGGAGGCGGCCTCCTCCGGGTCCAGGGTCAGCTGAGGGGTATAGCCCTCGCCCGTCGGCGCTTTGGGGGCCTTGGGAATCTTCATATCCCCCGCCAGGCCGTCCCGTTGGAGCATCCGCTCCATGACCTCGATATCCGAGGCGATGTCCAGCATATCGCCCTCAAAGAGCTTGTCCAGCTGGGCCTCAAAGCCCTCCACCACCTTGTCCAGGATGCCCGCGATCCGCCGCTTGGTGCCGTCGATATTGTCGCCCCCCACCGCCTGGGCGTCCAGCTCGGCATAGGTGTTGAGCATTTTCAGGGTGGTGGGCAGATAGTAGTCCAGGAAGGTGTGCAGCTCGCTGGCCCGCTCCGGGTGCTTTTTCAGGTAGTAGAGGATATCCCGGGTGACGCTCTCGATACGCTCGATCTTCCGGCTGATTTCCGCGTCCGGAATACGGTCGTTGGCATCCCGTATCTGCCGGAGGATCTTGTCCTCCGAGGAGAAGTCCAGATGGTCCGCCCCGTTCTCCGGAGCCTTCTCCTTTTTGGCCTTCGGCTCGGGCCGGGCGTAGGTGTTGTCCACCACCAGGGTCTCCGTGCCAATGTCCAGATAGGCCCGGTCTCCGAAGACCCCCAGGTCGATCATCTCCTGGAGGGTCTCGCACACCTCATCCATATCCGCCGGGATGGACTCTGCCAGGGGGCGGAGGGGGATAAGTGGCTCGTTGCCCATCCGGGCCAGGTAGCGCTTATACTTCCGCTGCTGCCGGTTCAGGCGCCTGCCCTTGGCGGTCATCCAGATGCCCACACCGGTCAAAATCAGGGGAAACAGGCCGTCCTCCAGAACATACTCGGGATAGTACGGCAGCCAGTCCACCAAAACGGAGCAGAACGCCAGCCCGAACAGGACGATCATCACGGTGCCGGCGATCGTCCAGCCCTTGCCGTCCTTCAGCGTGACGTAGGGGAAGGGCCGCCCCGGCTGATACCCTCCGCCGGAACGGTTCTCCTGACGGGAGGCGCTGTCCGTCTGTCTCCGGTTGACGTTGGCGTTTTGATTCCGTCCGCTGCCGCCCGTGTGCGCCTCCTTCACCAGCTTCATGATCAGCAGGACGATCGCCGCCGGGGCGGTGGCTCCCAGAAAGAAGCAGACGATAATGACCCACCAGGGGATATTGGGAAGCTTCCGGATGAGGTCATCCAGGCTGTTGTTTCGATTGCTCATAACATCCTCCCGTCCGGAGCAGGCTCCGCCGTCTGCACCGAACCGCTCTGCGCAAATTCTCTCTCTTAGTATACAACGAAACCCGCCTGCTTGGAAAGAGGATTTTTTCGGATTTCAGAAAAATGAGCGCAGGTGAAAAAAGCGGACTGCACGGAAGCTCCGTTCATTCCGCTTGCGTCTGCCGCCGCCCCTGCCGAAGCAGCGGCAGACGCACATAGAAGGTGTTGATGCCGTTTTCGCTCTCCGCCCAGATTTTGCCCCGGCAGCCGGTGACGATGCCCTCGGCGATGGCCAGGCCCAGGCCGTAGCTGCCGTTGCGCTCCCGGGCGGGGTCGGTGCGGTAAAACCGTTTAAAGATGTTGTTCAGATCCGCCTGGGAGATAGGCTCCCCCGGGTCGCTGACCGACAGGAGGCACTGACGGGGCGTAATTCGCCGCAGGTCCACCTCGATGACCGAGTGCGGTGCGGCGTACTTGCCCGCATTGTCCAGCAGTATCTCCGCCACGTGCTGGAGCCGTGCGGGGTCTCCCCGCACCTCCAGCCCCGGCTCCACCCAGCTAGAGACGCTGTGCCCCCGCTCAAAGCACACCGGCTCGAACATCATCACCGCGTCCGCCACCGCCTTGCTCCAGTCCACCCGCTGCCGGGCGGCGTTGGGCAGACCGTCGTCCACCCGGGCCAGCTCCAGCAGCTGCTCGATCAGCTCCCGCATCTGCCGGGACATGAGCAGGATGTGCCGGGAAAAGGTCTGCTTCGCCTCCGGGTCATACCCCGGCTCCTGGAGCAGCTCGGCGTTGGTGAGGATGACCGTCAGCGGCGTTTTCAGCTCATGGGAGGCGTCGGCCACGAACTGGCGCTGTTCCTTCCAGGCCCGCTCCACCGGCTTGACCGCCCACCGGGCCAGCAGGATGCTGATGAGTAGAAAGGCAGCGAAGCTGGCCGCCCCCAGGCGCAGGCAGTCCCACAGGGCGGCCTGGAGACGGCTCTGCTCATAGCTGGAATCCACAAAGACCAGGTAGTCCCCTGTGGGGGTGCTGACCCGGCAGTAGCGGAGGCTGTACCCCTCCAGGATGGCACTCTCCCTGCCGTCGGACAGGGCGATCTCCGCCAGGTCCTCCAGCACCGACCAATCCGGGGGCGCGTCAGTGCCCTGCTGGGTCACGCCGATCACCGAGCCGTTCTGGTTGAGCTGCAAAATAAAGCAGTTGTCCCACACCCAGGAGGGCGGCGCGGCCTGTCGTCCGTCCTGGCTCAGAACGGTGTCCGCCGCCACCATCATCCGCATCTGGTCCACGATCTCCTGCTCCAGGGTCGTCCGGTTGGCCTGGTACATCGCCCCGAAGATCGCCACCAGCATGGCGGTGACGATGAGCATATTGGCGCAGACGAACTTCAGCCGCAGACGGCGTATCATGCCTCGCCGGCCTCCAGATGGTAGCCCATCCGCCGCACCGCCTCGATACGGACGTCAGAGCCAATGCTCCGCAGCTTTTTCCGCAGGAAGCCCACATAGACCTCCACGTGGTTCTCCACGGCGTTGGAGTCAAAGCCCCAGACCTTGGCCAGAATCTGCTCCTTGGGCAGGTTCCTGTCCCCCCGCTGCATCAGCAGACGCATAACCTCGAACTCCTTGGCGGAGAGACGTATCCGGTTCTCCCCGCAGGAGAGGACGCCGCTGGCCAGGTCGAGACCGGTATTGCCAAAGGTGAGCACATCCACCTGCTCCCCCTGACGGCGGAGCAGGGCGTTGACGCAGGCGGTCAGCTCCCGGGTGTCGAAGAGCTTGGTCAGGTAGTAGTCCGCCCCGGCGTTGAGCCCCTCCACCCGGTCGGTGACATCGGATTTGGCGGTGAGCATGAGGATGGGAACGCTGTTATGCTGCCGCCGGACCCGCCGGGCCAGCTGGAACCCGTCCATCCGGGGCATCATCACGTCCAGAATCAGCAGGTCGTACACTCCCAGCTCGGCGTACTCCGCCCCTGTCTCTCCGTCGTAAGCGGTATCCACCTGAAAGCCCTGGGCCTCCAGCAGCGTTTTGATGGAATCCGCCAGCAGGCGCTCGTCCTCTATGACCAGAATCTTCATATTTTCCCTGCCTCCTCCGGAACTGTTTCCCCTATTGTAAACCCTCACCCTTAATTCAGGCTGAAAAGACTGCCTCATTTTCCACCCCGCCGGGCGGAAAATGGTTGACATCCCCGCTCTGACGTGTAAAATAGACCTGCGGGGCGGTCTGCCCCTCAATCTGACAGAAACGGCGGCGTCTGCTGTGATTTTAGCTATCGATATCGGCAATACCAACATCGTCCTGGGCGGCCTGGAGCAGGGTCGGCGGGTATTTTCCGCCCGGTGCGCCAGCGACCGGAACAAGACGGAGGACGAATACGCCCTGATCTTCCAGGGCATCCTCGCCATGCACGGCGCCTCCCCGGACCAGATCGAGGGAGGCATCCTCTCCTCGGTGGTGCCCGTTCTCCGCACTGTTGTCCCCCGAGCCATCTACCTGCTCACCGGCAAACAGATCATGGTGGTGGGCAACGGTCTGAAAACCGGGCTGAACATCCGCATGGACAACCCCGCCCTCCTGGGCAGCGATCTGGTGGTGGACGCGGTGGCCGCCCTGGCGAAATATCCCACTCCCATCGCCGTCTTTGACATGGGCACCGCCACCACCCTCTCCGTCATCGCCAAAAACGGGGACTATATCGGCGGCATGATCATCCCCGGCCTCCGGGTGTCGGTGGACTCCCTGTCCGCCCGGGCCGCCCAGCTGCCCTATATCAACTTTACCACCCCCAAGGCCCTCATCGGCACCAACACGGTGGACTGTATGCAGTCCGGCGCCATCTACGGCTGCGCCGCCATGATGGACGGGCTCATCGACCGGGTGACGGAGGAGCTGGGGGAGCCAGTCTCCGTCGTGCTCACCGGGGGGCTGAGCAGTCTGGTGGGACCCTGCTGCAAGCGGACGCTCCACATCGAGCCGGATCTGCTCCTGGACGGGCTGTATCTCCTCTATCAGAAGAACCTGCCCCGTCGAAAAAAATGACGCCCGGCGCAATTTTCACTTGCAACTCAACTCCGGGGGTGGTATAATACCCTCGTTCACCCGGAGATGCAGGTGTAGCTCAATGGCAGAGCTCCAGCTTCCCAAGCTGGCTACGAGGGTTCGATTCCCTTCACCTGCTCCATAACAGAACACCAGCCCCGGTGCAGTACGCATCCGGGCTGGTGTTTTTTCTCTTTGCTATTCCATCTGTCGGTGGCTCCCGAAGCCCAGGAGGTACCAGAATCCGCCGCAGAGGGCCAGGATAAGGAACGCCACCCCCACCCCGGCGCAGACGCCGCCGAAGTCGATCCACACGTCGGTGACGCTGGAGGAGCGGCCGGAGACATAGAGCTGAATCAATTCGTCCGTGTTGGCGATGAGCAGACCCAGCAGCAGGGGCCAGCTGATGTGGCGGACATAGTGCCGGGTATACACCCGCAGGCAGAGCATGAACCAGAAGCCCAGCACCATGAACTCCCCAAAGTGGGCCAGCTTGCGCACCGACGTCTCGGTCAGGGAGGACAGGCCGAGGCCGGAGAGAAACCGGTTGAGCATCTCCGTCACCTCGCCGCTCCGGGCGGAGGAGACGGAGCCGATCTCCAGAGAGTTGCTGAAGATGAACCAGGTGGTGTAGACGGCGAAAAAGGTGAACACCACCCGGAACAGGATGAGCAGCACCCTGGAAAAGCCGCTCTGCTTTGTTTTCGCCATAGAAATCCCCTCCATTGTGGCGTGTGCGCGTTATTTGTCCCACTATATGACAGCTTTTGTGAGATGTCAAGGGAAGAATGGGTGAATTTACGCCATCTGCCTTGTCTTTCCCCACGTCAAATGATATAATTCCTCTGAAAAAAGCTGCGGCCCCGCCGCAGGGTTTGGAGGGACACCATGACCTACAAGGAAGCGTTCATCACCTTTATGGTGCGCTCCGGCGTGCTGACCTTCGGGGACTTCACCACCAAGAGCGGTCGCAAGACCCCCTATTTCGTCAACACCGGAAATTACCGCACCGGCGCCCAGGCCGCCCAGCTGGGCGACTACTACGCCGCCTGCATCCAGGAGCATATGCCCGACGGCATCGACGCCCTGTTCGGCCCCGCCTACAAGGGGATTCCTCTGGCGGTGACGGCCGCCTCCTCCCTCTACCGGAACTATGGCCGGGATCTGCCCTACTGCTTCAACCGGAAGGAGGCCAAGGACCACGGGGAGGGCGGCTCCATGGTTGGCTACCGGCCCCAGGACGGGGACCGCATCGCCATCATCGAGGATGTGGTCACCGCCGGCACCGCCGTCCGGGAGTCCATCGCCCTGTTTGAGCACGTCGCCCAGGTGGATATCAAAGCCCTGTTCGTCTCGGTGGACCGGATGGCGCGGGGCACCCGGGACTGCTCCACTCTGGACGAGCTGCGGCAGGACTACGGTATCCAGGTCTATCCCATCGTCACCGTCCGGGAGATCATCGACTTTCTCTCTCAGACGCCGGTGGACGGCGTCCTCTGCATCGACGAGGCCAGGCGCGCCCGGATGGAGGCCTATCTGGAACAGTATGGCGCAAGATAATCCGGACAAAAAGCCCGTCCGCCCGGCCAGCATCCATGCCGGGCACCGGCAGCGGACAAAGGAGCGCTTTCTCAAATACGGTGGGGAGCAGATGGAGGAGCACCAGCTGCTGGAGCTGATCCTGTTTTACGCCATCCCCCAGGGGGATGTGAACCCCCTGGCCCTCCGGCTCATCAACCGGTTTGGCAGTCTCCGGGAGGTGCTGGACGCCGACCCAGAGGAGCTCAAGCAGATCGCAGGCATCAGCAACCACACCGCCGCCCTGCTCCGGCTGTTTCCCGAGGTGGCCGCCCGATATCAGCAGGCGGACGCCCTCTCCTCCACCGCCATCATCCGCAATGCCGCCGACGCCGCAGAGATTTTCAGCAGCTGCTTCGTGGGCGCACGGGTGGAGAAGGTGTATATGCTCTCCACTGACGCCAAATCCAAGATGCTGGGCTGCGACCTGATCGCCCAGGGCGCGGCGGACGCCGTTCTGATGGACAGCCGGAAGGTGGTGCGCACCGCCCTCAGCCGCAACGCATGGCAGGTCTTTCTGGCCCACTGTCACGTCAGCGGCGTAGCCGCCCCCTCCGCGGCGGACAGGCAGACCACCGCCCGTCTTCAACAGGCCCTGGCTCTGCTGGGGATACGGCTCTCCGATCATCTGATTTTTGCCGACGGAGACTATGTCTCCCTGCTCCAGTCCGGCCTGATGGAGGACTGGCACTGATACGAACAAACGGGAGATGCTCTCATGCCCAATTTTCAGGTGGTAAGTGAATATACCCCCAGCGGCGATCAGCCCCAGGCCATCCAGTCCCTGTCCCAGGGGGTGGAGCTGGGGCTGAACGAGCAGACCCTGATGGGCGTCACCGGCTCCGGTAAGACCTACACTATGGCCAAGGTTATCGAGGCCGTCCAGCGGCCCACCCTGGTCCTGGCCCACAACAAGACCCTGGCCGCCCAGCTGTGCAGTGAGTTCAAGGAGTTCTTTCCTAACAACGCCGTGGAGTATTTCGTCTCCTACTACGACTACTACCAGCCGGAGGCCTATATCCCCCATACGGACACCTTTATCGAAAAGGACACCGCCATCAACGAGGAGATCGAGCGTCTGCGCCACAGTGCCACCGCCGCCCTGTTCGAGCGGCGGGACGTGATCGTGGTAGCCTCCGTCTCCTGCATCTACGGCCTGGGCGACCCCATCGACTACAAGAACATGGTCATCTCCCTCCGTACCGGCATGGAGAAGCGCCAGGAGGACCTGCTCCACAAGCTGGTGGAGATCCGCTATGAGCGCAACGACATCGCCTTTGAGCGCAACACCTTCCGGGTTCGGGGGGACACCATCGACATCTTCCCCGTCTACTCCAAGGACAAGGCTATCCGGATCGAGTTCTGGGGGGACGAGGTGGACCGCATCTCCGAAATTCAGGCGGTCACCGGCACCCCCACCCGTATCCTGAACCACGTGGCTATCTACCCCGCCAGCCACTACGTCACCTCCAGGGAGAAGATGGACCGGGCCATCGAAGAGATACAGGCGGAGCTGGAGCAGCGGGTGGAATACTTCAAAAGCCAGGACAAGGCGGTGGAGGCCCAGCGCATCCAGCAGCGCACGGAGTATGACATCGAGATGATGCGGGAGCTGGGCTACTGCAACGGTATCGAGAACTACTCCCGGGTCATCTCCGGCCGCCCGGCGGGCTCTCCCCCCATGACCCTGCTGGACTATTTCCCCAAGGACTTTCTCCTCTTTGTGGACGAGAGCCACGTCACCCTCCCCCAGGTCCGGGCCATGTACAACGGCGACCGGGCGAGAAAGACCAGTCTGGTGGACTACGGCTTCCGCCTCCCCTGCGCCTTTGACAACCGGCCCCTGAAATTCGAGGAGTTCGAGCAGCGGCTCAACCAGGTCATCTACGTCTCCGCCACCCCCGGAGAGTATGAGCGCAGCCGCTCCGGCCAGATCGTGGAGCAGGTCATCCGGCCCACCGGCCTGCTGGACCCGGAGGTGGAGGTACGGCCCATCCAGGGACAGATCGACGACCTGGTGGGAGAGATCAACCTCCGCACCCAGCGCAACGAGCGGGTGCTGGTCACAACGCTCACCATCAAGATGGCGGAGGACCTGACCGCCTACCTGAAAAAATCCGGCATCAAGGTGCAGTATATGCACCACAACGTCAAGACTATCGAGCGCACCGAGATCATCCGGGACCTGCGTCTGGGCAAGACGGACGTGCTGGTGGGCATCAACCTGCTCCGGGAGGGGCTGGACATGCCGGAGGTCTCCCTGGTGGCCATTCTGGACGCGGACAAGGAGGGCTTTCTCCGCAGCGAGACCGCCCTGGTGCAGACCATCGGCCGGGCCGCCCGGAACGCCGGGGGCAAGGTCATCCTCTACGCCGACGAGATCACCCCCTCCATGGACCGGGCCATGTACGAGACAGCCCGCCGCCGGGAGATCCAGGCCCGGTTCAACCGGGAGCACGGCATCGTCCCCAAAACGGTGGTCAAGTCCGTCCGGGAGATGCTGGAGCTGTCCAAGGCGGTGGACGAGGCCGCCAAGCAGGAGCGCCGGAAGCGGAAGCTCTCCCCGGAGGAGCGGGAGGAGGAGGCCCAAAAGCTGGAGGTCCAGATGAAGGAGGCCGCCTCCCGGCTGGAGTTCGAGCTGGCCGCCGCCCTGCGGGACCAGATCATCGAGTTGCGGGGAAAATAAGCGCTCCGTCCCACACACGACCACAAAGCCAGGTGTCCGAGTTCAACAGACACCTGGCTCTTTTTTGTCTTTATTGTCCCAGCAGCCGCCGGTACTGCTTCTCCTCCGCCGTCCGGCCCACCACGGACAGGGAGGCCTCCTCCCAGTGGAAGGTCTGAGCCGCCAGATCGTGGACCTCCTCCCGGGTCACGGCGTCGTAGGCGTCGATGATCTCCTCCGGGCTCATCACCCGGCCGTCCTGGAGGAAGGAGCGGGCCAGATGGTTCATGTGGGCAGTGGTGGACTCCAGTGCCATGAGCACGTTGGCCTTGGCCAGCTCCCGGGCCCGGTCCAGCTCCTCCTGAGAGACGCCGTGTTGGAGGAAGTCGTCCACCACGTTGCGGATGCTGACGATGGCCTGCTCCTCCGTGTCCCGGCTCTGGGCGGTGCCGATGCAGAAGATGCCCGTGTCCTCGTAGCTGGAGCCGTAGGTGTAGATGTTGTAGCACAATCCCTGCTCCTCCCGGACAGTCTGGAACAGCCGGGAGGACATCCCGCCGCCGAGGATGGAGCTGAGCAGCTGCAGCCCATACCGCTTCCGGTCGGCGTTCTCGATGGAGGGGAAGGCCAGGATGAGCTGGTTCTGCTCGGTGGCCTTGCGCTTGAGGGTGATGGCCTGGCGGTAGCGGCCCGGCCTCCGGCGGGGAGATGTGCCGGGGGCCATCTGAGAGAACCGGCGGCGTATCTCCTCCACCACCTCGTCGCTGTAGGAGCCGGACAGGGCCACAGTTACCCGGTCGGGCAGATAGTGGCTCTCCTTGTAGTTCCGCAGCCAGTCCCCGGTCATCCTGTCCAGGGTGGCCTTCCGGCCCAGGATGGGCCGGGCCAGAGGGGTGCCCCGGAAGATGGCGGCGTTCAGCCGCTCGCTGCACACATCTCCCGGGTCGTCCCGGTACATGCCGATCTCCTCCAGCACCACCCCCCGCTCCGTCTCCACGTCCTCCTGGGCGAATTTGGCGTCGAAGAACATGGAGGTCAGGATGTCCAGCCCCTCCATCAGGTGGCTGTCCAGGGCGTGAACGTAAAAGCAGGTGCACTCCTTGGTGGTGAAGGCGTTGATCTGTCCGCCGATGGCGTCCATCCGGGCGGCCATCTGGGCGGCGGTGTGGGTGTTCGTCCCCTTGAACAGCATGTGCTCGATAAAGTGGGCGGCCCCGGACTGGCTCGCCTGCTCGTCCCGGGAGCCGGTGGCCACCCAGATGCCCAGGGCGGCGGAGCGGACGGAGGTCAGAGGCTCCGTGAGGATGGTAACGCCGTTGGGGAGCGTCTCCAGCTGATACATAAAATTCCCCTTTTCATCGGTAAAGTGGTTCTGATTAGCCTTTACCATCTCCGGCAAAGGCTACCCTTCGGGCGGCCATGCGCTTCTGCACTGTGGACACCAGGAGATAGCTCGCCACCCCCACCAGCAGCACGCCGATAAAGGTGGGGAGTGCGTAATCGGTGGTCTCCTCAAGATCGAGCAGCCCGGGCACCACGCTTCTCGCCACATTTTGTCCCAGGAAAAATAGGCATACTGAGCCGCCCCAGAAAATCGCACACCCGGTTCTGGAACAGTCGGCTCTCCCCCAGCAGCCCCTTTTGGCTGAAGGACAGGGTGATCGCCACGCACAGGGCGAACGCGGTGAGGAATCCCAGCTTGGAGCGCCAGCCGCTGCAGAAATACAGGAGCGTTCCCAGATAACAGCCTCCCTCCACCAGCGTGACCAGCAGCCGCTGCCAGAAAGTCAGGGTGCGCTTTGCCAGCTGTTGGCAAACCTCATAGCAGGTCATGCCCAGTGACAGCTCCGCCAGCGCCCGCAGATTGCAATAGTAGGTCAGGCCGGACCAGTCGTTATAGTCTGCCAGTTTCCCCGTCTCCTGATACAGCCAGCCCAAAAGCAGCAGGGCGCACAGCGGCCCAAACAGGTGCGTATAGCTGCTGTACCAGCGCCGGGCAATGGGGTACAGAATTGCCATGGCCAGCAGCATGGAGGAGAGATACCACTCCACCGTCAGCAGACTGCTGCCAAACAGTCCCGTTCGCTGGAGCAGGAAAAAGCCGCTCACCTGATTCAGCAGTTCAGAAAAGGTGATGCTCTGATGTGCGACACGCGCCGTCAGCATCAGCAGCTGAAAGAGGATATGGTAGGGTAAAAAGCTTTTCACCTTGCGCCACAGGAATCGAAGGGTCTCGTCCCCCAGCGGCGAAGGGACGTACGCCTTCCCGCTGCTCTCTGCCGCGGCGATCGCCAGGGCCTCCTGCTCCCGCTGCCGACTCAGTGTGCGGGCCATCAGGAAGCCGGAGACGATGAAGAAAAACTCCACTCCCAGGTTGCCGTGGCGGAACAGGTTCAGCCCATTGGAAAATTCCTGATTCAGCCCCCAATAGGTGTAATTCAGATGGAACAGCACAACGCCGACGGCAAAGACAAAGCGCATCAGCTCGATTTTTCCGTTTCTTTTCCCCATAAACCATACTTCCTCTCTGTCTCTCTCCCAGGTTTGTTTGGATAACTTCTCTTTTCAAAATGCCCGTCGCCTGAAAAAGAGCCGGAGGGGAGAGTCTCCCTGTCCGGCTCCTCTTCACTTGCTTTGAATACCGTGGGCCACAGGATACCTGCGGTCGGTCTGATTTTCTCTGTTACCGGTTCTCCTTCCGGGCCTTGATCTCCCGGAGGGCGTCGATGTGGCTCAGGTTGATACGGCCCTTTTCGTCGATGTCGGTGACCTTGACCCAGATCATGTCGCCGATATTCACCGCGTCCTCCACCGTGGCAATGCGGTGGTTGGCCAGCTTGGAGATGTGCACCAGACCGTCCTTGCCGGGGGCCAGCTCCACAAAGGCGCCGAACTTCATGATGCGGACGACCTTGCCGAAGTACAGGCTGCCCACCTCGGGGACAAAGACGATGGCGTCGATGGCCTTCTTGGCGGCGTCCACGCTGGCGGAGTTGTTGCCGGAGATATAGATAGTGCCGTCTTCCTCCACGTCCACCTTGGCGCCGGAGTCGGCCTGGATCTTCTGGATGACCTTGCCGCCGGAGCCGATGACGTCGCGGATGTTCTCCACGGCGATCTTCATCTTGATGAGCTTGGGGGCGTTGGGGGACAGCTCCGGACGGGGCTCGGAGATGCAGGGGAGCATGATCTCGTCCAGGATCTGGATACGGGCCTCACGGGTCAGCTCCAGGGCGTTCTTCACGATCTCCAGAGCCAGGCCGTCATTCTTCAGGTCCATCTGGATGGCGGTGATGCCGGTCTTGGTGCCGGCCACCTTGAAGTCCATCTCGCCGTGGAAGTCCTCCACGCCCTGGATGTCGATGAAGGTGTTGAAGCCGCCGTCGTCGTCCTGAATCAGGCCGCAGGAGATGCCGGCCACGGGAGCCTTGATGGGCACGCCGGCGTCCATCAGAGCCAGGGTGGAGCCGCAGATGGAGCCCTGAGAGGTGGAGCCGTTGGAGCTGAGCACCTCAGAGACCACGCGGATGGCGTAGGGGAACTCCTCCTCAGAGGGGATGACAGGCAGCAGCGCCCGCTCGGCCAGAGCGCCGTGGCCATACTCCCGGCGGTTGGTGCTCTTGCTGCCCTTGGCCTCGCCCACGGAGTAGCCGGGGAAGTTGTAGTGGTGCATATACCGCTTGGACTCCTCCTCCCAGATGGTGTCCAGCTTCTGACAGGCGGAGAGGGTGTTCAGGGTGCAGACGGAGAGCACCTGGGTCTGACCGCGGGTGAACAGGCCGGAGCCGTGGACCCGGGGCAGGACGCCCACCTCAGCTGCCAGCGGCCGGATCTCGTTCCGCGCGCGGCCGTCTACCCGGTGGCCCTCCAGCAGCCAGGCCTTGACGATCTTCTTCTGGAACTTGTAGGTAATCTCCTCCAGGTACTTGTCCATGTCGGGATAGTCCTCCAGGAACAGCTCGTGCCAGTGATCCACCAGCTTGTCCCAGCGGGCCTCACGGACGTTCTTGTCGTCGGTATCCATGGCGGCCTTGGCCTCGTCCATGGTGGCGTCCACGATCTTGTCGAACAGCTCCTGGTCGAAGTCGGCGTGGGGATAGTCGAACTTGGGCTTGCCGATCTCCTCCACCATCTGGTTGATGAGCTTGATCTGCTTCTGGATCTCGTCAAAGGCCTTGCAGATGCCCTCGAACATGATCTCGTCGGGGATCTGGTCGGCCCCGGCCTCGATCATGACGATCTTCTTGCCGGTAGCCACCACGGTGGTAGCCATCTGGCTCTTGTGGCTCTGCTCCTGGGTGGGGTTAAAGACGATCTGACCGTCCACATAGCCCACGCTCAGGCAGCCCACAGGGCCGTTCCAGGGGATATCAGAGATGGACAGGGCGGCGGAGGTGCCGATGGTGGCGGCTACCTCGGGAGAGCAGTCCCGATCCACAGACAGGACGGTGCAGGTGATAGCCACGTCGTTGCGGAAGTCGTGGGGGAACAGGGGGCGGATGGGCCGGTCGATGCAGCGGCTGGCCAGGACGGCGGGCAGGCTGGGACGGCCCTCCCGGCGCATGAAGGAGCCGGGGATGCGGCCCACGGCGTACAGCTTCTCCTCAAAGTCCACGGACAGGGGGAAGAAGTCCACCCCGTCCCGGGGCCGGGAGGAGGCGGTGGCGGTGACAAGAACGGTGGTCTCGCCATAGGTGGCGACTACGGCGGCGTTGGCCAGCTCTGCCACCTTGCCCACCTCCAGCTTGAGGGGACGGCCGCACAGGTCCATCTCGTAGCACTTATAGTTGGGGAACTGGCGATGCTTGATAATGATCGACATAATTGTGTTTTCCTCCTTGGAATATGATTTCATTGGGAGGAACAGAGGGCTCTTTTTAGCACTTGAATCCACCCTCCCGCAGATGCCGGAGGACAGATTCAACTGCTAAAAGAGGCGTTCCCCCTGTTCCGGGGCGTGCTGGGAAACGCACAGCAGGGGTGACGCCCTGTGACGCCACCCCTGGAGTGTATTACTTACGAATGCCCAGCTTGGCGATGATCGCACGATAGCGCTCGATATCCTTCTTTGCCAGATAGTCCAGCAGACGGCGGCGCTTACCGACCATTTTCAGCAGACCACGGCGGGAGTGGTTGTCGTGGGTGTGCACCTTCAGGTGCTCGGTGAGCTGCTGAATCCGGGTGGTGAGAATGGCGATCTGGACCTCGGGAGAGCCAGTGTCGTTCTCATGGGTGCGGTTTGCCTCGATGACGGCAGTTTTTTCCTCTTTGCGGATCATAATGGGTTCCACCTTTTCTCTAAATTCCCGCTGAGCTGAGTGTCAGGCCGGTGAACTGGGGACGTCTCTCCCCTGTCTCCTGAGACCAGGCCCACGGGTCTGCGTTACACGCTTAGTTACTGTATCATATTTTCAGGGCGGTGTAAAGAGCTTTTTTGGGAATTTTCCGGTGCTCTTTCTCCCCCTCACGGGGCATATCCGGCAGGGTTCTGTCACCGTTTTCGGGAACGTTCTCGCTCCCTGTTCGCTGTGGACGGACGTTTTTCCGTCTTCGGCGTTCTTCCTGGAAAATTTTGTGCAAGTTGTCAAAGCGTCTGTAAACGCTCTGTGAAGATTTTGTCAGGCTGTTCACGGTTTTTTCGTGCTTTTCTCTTGAAAAATCCTGAAAAAAGGCTTAAACTACAAAACAGCAAGAGTTTCTTGCACGGGTTCCGCAGGAGTGGAGCCGGAATGTGTGAGAGGTTTGCTGCTTTACAAGACGTCTGAGTGCACGGCTCAGGCGTTTTGTATTTTTATGCCCCGGTCAGCTCTCGTCCTCCGTCTCGCCCCCGGGGAAGAGCAGGCGGATCTCCGTTCCCTGCCCCAGCTGGCTCTCCAGCTGGAGCTGGGCGTTATGGGCGGCGGCGGCGTGCTTGACGATGGACAGTCCCAGCCCGGTGCCTCCCACCGCCTTGGAGCGGCTCTTGTCCACCCGGTAGAACCGCTCGAACACCCGGCCCTGGTCCTCCTCCGGGATGCCGATGCCCGTGTCCGCCACCGACAGCAGCACCCGGTCTCCCAGGCGGCGCACCGTGACCACCACGCTGCCCCCGTCCCGGTTGTACTTGATGGCGTTGTCGCACAGATTGCTGATCACCTCGCCCAGCAGCTCCCGGGAGCCCTGGACGGCCCCGTGCTCCCCCTGTAGCTCCAGCGCGATCTCCCGGCGCTCCGCCTGGGGCCGGAAGCGGCGAAGGGTCTCCTCGCAGAGCGGGTACAGGTCCACTGCCGTCTTTTCCATCCCGACCCCCAGGTCCTCCACCCGGGACAGCTCCAGGATATCCCCCACCAGAGTCTGGAGCCGCTGGGCCTCGTCGTAGATCTTGCCGGAGAACTCCTTTACATTCTCCGGCTGGGCGATGCCCTCATGGATGATCTCCGCATAGCCGGAGATGGAGGTCAGAGGGGTCTTCAGCTCATGGGAGCCGTTGGCGGTGAACTCCCGGCGGAGCCGGTCCTGCCGCTGATGCTCCTGGTCCAGCAGCTCTATCTGTCGCTTGATCTGGCGGCTCTGGGCGTTGATTCGCCGGGCCAGGGGGCGCAACTCGGGGTAGACCCCGTTCTCGTCCGGGTGCTCCAGGTCGATCTCGTTCACCGGCCGGGCGATGGTCTCCGCAATGCGCCAGGCCAGCAGAGCGGACAGCAGGATCGCCAGGGCCACCACCAGCAGCAGAGAGGGCCACATATCCAGCAGCATACTCAGTACCGTCCACTCCGTCCCGGACACCCGGAGCACGGTGCCGTCGGACAGGAGTTGGGCGTAATAGGTGGTCTTGGTGGCCAGGGTATCGGAGTAGCGGACGCTCCAGCCGCTGCCGCTCTCCCGGGCCTCAGCCACCTCCTCCCGCTGGCTGTGATTCTCCATGGAGGCGGCGTCTGCCTCGCTGTCATAGAGCACCGTGCCGTCGGTATCGATCCAGGTGACGCGCTGCTGGGTGCCCTCCCGGTCTACTGTCTCCAGGAAGTCTCCGCCCCCGGTCTCCACGGCGGCCCCCAGATAGGCGGCCTCCTCCTCCAGACGCTGCTCGTTGTACTGGGAAAAATAATCGAACACCGCCAGCACCGTCACCGACAGGCAGGCGAGCAGCACCACCATGGCGCAGAGGAAGCCGGTCCAAAACAGCTTACGCTTCATCGGCTGTCCTCCTGATCCGGTAGCCAACGCCCCGGACTGTCTCGATCAGGTCCCCGGCCTGGCCCAGCTTCTGCCGCAGGGTGCGCACATGCACATCCACCGTCCGGCTCTCCCCCTGGTAGGTGTAGCCCCAGACCTCCCGGATGAGCTGTTCCCGGGTGACCACCCGATCCTCATTCTTCAGCAGCAGACACAGCAGGTCGAACTCCTTTCGGGTCAGCACTGCCTCTGCCCCTGCCACCTGGACCCGTCGCTTCTCCGGCCAGACGGTGAGGCTGTCCAACTGATACACCGGCTCCTGTTTTTCCCGGGCTGTCCGGCGGAGCAGCGCCCGTACCCGGGCGGTCAGTTCCATCATGCCGAAGGGCTTGGCCAGATAGTCGTCCGCCCCCCGGTCCAACCCCACCACCTTGTCATACTCGCTGTCCTTGGCGGTGAGCATCATCACCGGTATCTCTGTCGTCCCCGGCGTCCGGCGCAGACGGGCCAGGATGTCCAGACCTCTCTCCTCCGGGAGCATAATGTCCAGCAGCACCAGCTCCGGGGTCTGCTGCTCCACCGCCGACCAGAACTGGGAGGGCAGGCCGAAGCCCTTTGCCTCCAGTCCCGTCTGGTTCAGAGTGTAGACCACCAGCTCCCGGATGTTGCTGTCGTCCTCTACCAGATAGATCATGGTCTGTCACACGATGGGCAGGGTGGGGGGATCGTTCTCCCGCTTTGTCTGGGCCACGACCACTCTCCCCTCGTCCAGGGGGACCTTTTTCAGCATAAAGCCGGCAAAGCCGGTGGAGCCGAAGAGCTGCCCCACAACCGACTGGAGGTAGGGGAACAGGGCGTCGTAGGCCTGAAGATGGACGGACTTCTTGTCCTCGTCGCTCATCACTCCCTGGCAGGAAAACAGCCCCTCCAGGGTGACGGAGACGGAGATGTCCTCCTCCCCGCTCTTGTCCTCAAAGCTCTGGTAGAGGGTGGCCACGCAGTTTTGGTTGTTGGCGGCGAATTTGACGTTAAAGTTGAAATTGCTCCTGAGCTGGAGCTGCCCCTGCTTTTTGACATCGTTGCGCAGATGCAGCTCCCGGGTGCGCTGCTGGAGCAGAGTGACGGTCGCCATAATGGGTTCCTCCTTATATTAAAGTATAAAATGGTCTGAGTTTTGTTGGGTACAGCCCGATTATACCACGCTTTTGGGGAAAGGACAATGGCGAGAGGGTGGAGCTTTTGCTCCCGCCCAGCTTTTCCTGCGTCCGAAGTTTTCCTTGCATCCTGTCAAAACCTGTGTTATTCTGTCATCGGCCCCTCTGGGGCTGGGCACTGTTCCATACGGTGGAGGTTGGCCCCCTCTCACGGGGGCAGCTTCTTTTGCCCCCTGATTTCAGAAGAGGGGGGCTGCCCGATGAGTACATCCGAAGTATTTCAGCTTTGTCTTGTCATCATTGGCGTCATCAGCCTGGTTTTACAGGCAAAAAAGAAGTAACCGCCCCGGACCCTAACCTGGCGGTTACTTCTGTAAGCAACTAGGGGGGCCAACCGTTACCGGACAGTGCCCCTTGTTCTGTTTTCAGTATACCTCAAACAGGGGAAAACGTCAAGCACTCAGCGTGTCAAAAAAGCCTTTTTTGACACGCTGGCACTTTCTTCCGGTTTCACCCCAGCGGCAGGGAGCAGTAAAAGCTGTTCCACCCTGCCGGGTCGGACTCCGCCCACAGCCTGCCGTGGTGCTCCTGGGCGATGCTCTGGGCGATGGAGAGCCCCAGGCCAAAGCCCTGGGTGCTCCGGGCCTCGTCCGCCCGGTAGAACCGCTGAAAGATGCGCTCCAGCTCCTCCTTCGCCATGGGCGTCCCCTGGTCGGAGACGGCCAGCAGCGCCCGCCTGCCCTCCGTGGTCAGGGAGAGGCGGATCTGCCCGCCGGGGTCGGCGTATTTCACGGCGTTGTCCAGCAGGATGTCCAGCAGCCGCTTCAGCCGGGCGGCGTCTCCCGCCACGACCACGTCCTTCTGGATCTCCTGCACCAGCAGCTTTCCCGCCTCGAAGGCCACCGGCTCGAACATGAGGGCCGCCGTCTCCGCCAGATCGGAGAGCTCTGTGGGCTGGAGTCTCACCGGCTGGCCCTGGTCGCTGCCGCTTCGGGCCAGGAGGAGCAGCTGCTCCACCAGCTCCCGCATCTGCGCTCCGCCGGTGTGGATGTTCTCCGTCCAGTGCCGGGCCTGTTCGGACAGGCCCTCCTCCTCTTCCAGCAGGTCGGCATTGGAGAGGATCACCGTCAGGGGCGTTTTCAGCTCATGGGAGGCATCGGCCACGAACTGCCGCTGCTGCGCCCAGGAGCGCTCCACCGGACGCACCGCCCACCGGGCCAGAAAGACGCTGATGACGAACAGCACCGCCAGCGCCGCCAGGCCCACCAGCAGCACGTTCACTGCCGCCTGAGCCAGGGTTCTCTGCTCATAGGAGATGTCCACAAAGGCCAGCCGCCAGCCCACCTGGGTGGCCTCCCGGAGATACCGCAGGCCGTAGTCCTCCAGCAGGCCCATGCTGTCCTCCTGCTCCAGGGCGGCGTTGATGGCTCCCAGCAGGCTCTCCGAGTCGTCCAGGCTGTAGAACTGGCTGGAGGTGATGATGGCGGCGCTGCCGTTGGGAATGACGGTCACGGTGAAGTAGGGCAGAGAGACGGTGATCTCGTCCTCCTGCACCGACCAGGCGGGGGTCTCGTCCTCCCAGATGACCCGCTCCAGGACGGAGACGCTGGCCTCCTCCAGGCTGCTCCTCATGGTGAGCAGAAAGCCCAGACAGGCGGCGGCCAGCATGGCCCCCACCAGCAGCATGATAATAAGGATAAATTTCCGCCGCAGCCGCTTGATCATGCCTCCACCTCCAGCCGATAGCCCAGGGTGCGCTGGGTGCGGATGACGCAGCGGCTTCCCAGATGCTGGAGCTTCTTCCGCAGGAAGGAGATGTAGACCTCCACGCTGCCCCCGTCGGCGCTCTCTCCGCTCCCCCAGACCTTTTGCAGGATGGCGTCCTTGGAGACGTTCTGTCCCTGCCGCTCCAGCAACAGGCCCATGATCTCAAACTCCTTCCGGCTCAGCCGCACAGACCGCTCCCCACAGCAGAGCAGGCAGGAGGACAGCTCCAGCCGCAGGTCGCCAAAGGTCAGCACGGCGGGAGCGGTCTTCTCCCGGCGGCGGGTGAGCATCCGCACACAGGCCAGCAGCTCCTTGGCCTCAAAGGGCTTGGTCAGGTAGTAGTCCGCCCCGCTGTCCAGCCCGGTGACCCGGTCGTCCAGCTGGGTCCGGGCGGTGAGCATGAGCACCGGGGTGCGCACTCCCCGGCCCCGCAGCTCCCGCAGGACCTGAAAGCCGTCCATCCCCGGCAGCATCGCGTCCAGAATGATGGCGTCCCAACGTCGCTCCAGCCCCGCCCGCAGACCGGTGGGGCCATCCAGGGCGATGGTGCCCCGGTCCCCCTGGGTCTCCAGTAGGTCGGCGATGGTCTGGGCGATGAGCCGTTCGTCCTCGATGATCCGCAGTTCCATAGCGCGGCCTCCCCGGCGTCAGATTTCTGCCCTTAGTATAGCAGGAGATGGGGAAACTGGCAAATGGGGGAAAGTGTTTGCAATCGACCCCGGATACGGATATAATAGGAAGGAGACAGAGGGGAGGGGGACCGATGGCGGGTCAGACACCGTTGAGCGAGATCGTGTTTCCCCTGCTGGAGTGGTTCCGGGACAACGCCCGCACCCTCCCCTGGCGGAGCGACCCTCAGCCCTACAAGGTCTGGGTCTCGGAGATCATGCTCCAGCAGACCCGGGTAGCGGCGGTGCTGGACTATTTTCAGCGATTTATGGAGGCGTTCCCCACAGTGGAGGCTCTGTCCGCCGGAGACGAGCAGCAGCTTTTAAAGCTGTGGCAGGGCCTGGGCTATTACAACCGGGCGAGGAACCTGCAAAAGGCCGCCCGGCAGATCATGACCCGGTACGGCGGCGTGTTCCCCTCCCGCTATGAGGCCATCCTCTCCCTCTCCGGGGTGGGGGAGTACACCGCCGGTGCCATCGCCTCCATCGCCTTTGGTCAGCCCGTCCCCGCCGTGGACGGCAATGTGCTCCGGGTGATGACCCGGCTCACGGGGGACGATTCGGACATTGGCCGCCCGGAGACGAAGGCGGCCATCCGGGAACTGGTCTTGGAGGTCATCCCGGTCTACGCCCCCGGACAGTTCAACCAGTCTCTCATGGAGCTGGGGGCCCTGGTCTGCCTGCCCAACGGCGTACCCCTGTGCGACCGGTGTCCCCTGGCCGGGCTGTGCCGGGCCAACCGGGAGGGCACCGTGAGTCAGCTTCCGGTAAAGGCCCCCAAAAAGCCCCGGCGGGTGGAACGGCGCACCGTCTGGCTCATCCGCTATCAGGGGAAGATTGCCCTCCGGCGCAGACCGGAAAAAGGGCTGCTGGCCTCCCTGTGGGAGTTCCCCAACACCCAGGAGGAGGAGGGCTTCGCCCCCTGGCCTCTGGACATCTCCCATGTTGAGGATGCCGGAGCCGGGCGGCACATCTTCACCCACATCGAATGGCAAATGCGGGGGGTCTGGCTGACGTTGGAAAACGACCAAATCCCCGACGGCTGGGTCTGGGCGGACAGCGCCGCCCTCCGGGAGACCTATCCGGTGCCCAACGCCTTTTCCGCCTTTCTGCCCCTGGTGGAGGGGTATCTGGAGGGGTGAGGGCGTTCAAAGGTTCCATTGGCTCCCTCTTTGAGGGAGTCGAGGAGTTGCAGACTTTCTGACCTCCCCTGAAAGGGGAGGGGGACCGCCGACAGGCGGTGGAGGGGTGCAGCAGGCACCCACGACTAGATAGGCACCCGGGCGAATTCGCTTGGAGTCGGTACGAATTCGCCGGGAGATTTCAGCAGTTCGATAGAGCATGCTGCACCCCTCAGTCGCCTTGCGGCGACAGCTCCCCTTTCAGGGGAGCCAAGAGGAGCCCACATTTCGACACCAGATTCCCCAAAAAACCTCATTCCCACCCCACAAAAAAGGAGACGAACCAATGGCAAAGCTCTACTTTCGATACGGCGTCATGGGCTCCAGCAAGACGGCCAACGCTCTGATGGTGCGCTACAACTACGAGGAGCGGGGCCAGGAGGCCCTGATGGTCAAGCCCGCCCTGGACCAGCGGGACGGCCAGCGGGTGGTCGCCTCCCGGATCGGCCTGGCCTGGGGCTGTATCTATTTCCACGAATTTCTGGCGCTCCCGGAGGAGCAGGTGCGCCGGTATGCCTGCATCATTGTGGACGAGGCCCAGTTCCTCACCCACGAGGATGTGGACTATCTGACCCGGGTGGTGGATCTGTGGAACGTGCCGGTGATCTGCTACGGCCTGCGCACCGACTTCAAGGGGGAGCTGTTCCCCGGTTCCCAGGCGCTGATGGCCTCGGCGGACATCATCGAGGAGATCAAGACCATCTGCTGGTGCGGCCGGAAGGCCACCTATAACGCCCGGTTCGACGAGCACCGCCGGGTGCTCAAGGAAGGGGAACAGGTGGTGCTGGGGGCCAATGATAAGTATATTGGTCTCTGCCGCCGCCACTGGCGGACGGGAGACCTGGGGCCGGAGGAGCGGCATGATTTGTGACCTCTGCCCCCGGCGGTGCCACGCATTGCGGACGGATACTCAGGGGGAGGGCTTCTGCCATATGCCGGAGCTGCCGGTGGTGGCCCGGGGGGCCCTCCACTTCTGGGAGGAGCCGCCCATCTCCGGGACAAAGGGCTCCGGGGCCGTCTTTTTCTCCGGCTGTCCCCTCCAGTGCGTCTTTTGCCAGAACGACGAGATCAGCCGTCAGGGGTTCGGCAAGCCGGTGACAGTGGAGCGGGTCCGGGCCATCTGTGAGGAGCTCGTCGCCCAGGGGGCCCACAACATCAACTTCGTCACCCCCACCCACTATTCCCACGTCGTCCGCCAGGTGCTGGAGCGGCCTCTCCCCGTCCCGGTGGTGTGGAACACCGGGGGCTATGAGCGGGTGGAGACCCTCCGGGCCATGGAGGGGAAGGTGGACATCTATCTCCCCGACCTGAAATACGCCAGCAACGCCGACGCCCTCCGGTACTCCGGGGCAGGGGACTATGTGGAGACCGCCCAGGCCGCCATCCGGGAGATGGTGCGCCAGACCGGGCCTTACGTCATAGAGAACGGGCTGCTGAAACGGGGGGTGGTCATCCGGCACCTCATTCTCCCCGGCAAGGCCGCCGCCGCCCGGGCAGTGATGGACTGGGTGGCGGAGAGCTTTCCCCCGGGCACAGTGCTGTTCTCCCTCATGAGCCAGTATCTCCCCTGGGGCAGAGTGCCCCGGGAATTCCCCGAGCTGAACCGCCGGCTGAAAAAGGCGGAGAGCCGCTCTCTCCGCGCCTATATGGAAAATCTGGGTCTGGAGGGCTTTGCCCAGGAGCCGGAGTCGGCGGAGAGCGGGTATATCCCCAGCTTTGATTTGACAGGGGTGTGAGGCCTCCCCTGAAAGGGCGTAAGTGCCGCAAAGCGGTAGAGGGGGACCGCCGCCAGGCGGTGGAGGGGTGCGGCACGCACCCACGACCAGATAGGCAACCGGGCGAATTCGCTTGGAGGTGGTACGAATTCGCCGTGAGATTTCAGCAGTTTGGTAGTGCTTGCCGCACCCCTCAGTCTGGCCTTCGGCCAGCCAGCTCCCCTTTCAGGGGAGCCAAGGAGAACTGCAAAACCCGTTGGCTCTCCGTTTGAGAGAGCGTAAAATTATTTCAGATTTCCACCAGGAGGTCATCACCATGAACCTAACCGAATCCCAGCTCTCCTATGAGTACAAATTCAGGGGCCGCATCGTCAACCTGCGGGTAGACCAGGCCCTGCTCCCCGACGGCAAGACCGCCGCCCGGGAGGTGGTGGAGCATCCCGGCGGCGTCACCATCGCCGCCCTCACCGACCGGGATGAGCTGCTCTTTGTCCGCCAGTTCCGCTATCCCTTTATGGCGGAGACCCTGGAGCTGCCCGCCGGAAAGCTGGAAAAGGGGGAGGACCCCTTTGAGGCCATGAAGCGGGAGCAGCGGGAGGAGACGGGCACCACCGCCGACGACTACGTCTTTCTTGGGGAGATCTACCCCACCCCTGGGTACTGCGCCGAGATCCTCCGGTTGTGGGCCTGCCGCATCTCCGGCTCCACTGAGATGGACCTGGACGAGGACGAGTTTCTGGAGGTGGAGAAGATCCCCCTGGAGGAGGCCTATCAGATGGCCCTGGACAACCGCCTCCCCGACGCCAAGACCCAGATCGGTGTGCTGCGCACCTATGCTCTGGTGAAATCCGGAAAGCTGTAACTTACTTCTGCCGCCGCCGGGTGACGTTGGCGGAGATGTCGCACAGGGCCTTTGCCGCCTCCGCCTCGTAGCGGCCCTTCCGGGCCAGGTCGCCCAGGGAAACCATCCCCACCACCTGGCCGTCCTCCACCACGGGGATGCGCCGCACCTGGCACTTCGCCATCCGGCGCAGAGCGTCCTCTCCTCTGTCCTGAGGGGAAAGGGTCTCCGGGTCACGGGTCATAATATCCCGCACCGGCACCCGGGAGGGGTCCTCGCTGGCCGCCAGGCAGCGGGTGATAATGTCCCGGTCGGTGACCACTCCCTCTAATTTGCCGCTCTGACTGCACACCGGGAGGATGCCCAGATTGTGCCGGGTGAGCAGCCGGGCCGCCAGGGCAGCGGACTCCTCCGGGGTGATGGAGACCACCGCCTTGGACATGATATCCTGAATACGCATAACAACACCGCCTGTCTCGGGAAGATACCCTCAGTATCCCCGGACAGGCGGTGTTTTATGCGCCGCAGCGCCTTATGAGATGTCGGCCTGGTCCACCAGCGCCACCGTGATGGTCAGCTCCTCGGCGATGGCGGTGCCCTCCTCGTTGGGCCGGAGGATGGTCAGCTCCACCGTGTCCCCGATAGACATGTCTTCGATGACCGCCTTCACATCGTCCACAGAGGTGACGGTCATGCCGTTGATCTGGGTGATATAGTCTCCCACCTGGACCCCCTGGGCGTAGGCGTCGGACAGCTCGTTCACCGAGGCCACCAGACAGCCGGAGGACAGGTAGCCTCCCGACTCCACGTACTCCTCGGTGATACTGTAACAGGTGATGCCCAGCACCGGGCGGCTCACCTTACCCTCGGTGGCCAGGGTGGGGATGATCCCCTTCACCACGCTGGTGGGGACGGCAAAGCCCAGCCCCTCCACCGTCACCGAGGTGGAGTTCATCTTCATGTTGTTGACGCCCACCACCTGGCCGTAGATGTTGATCAGCGGGCCGCCGGAGTTACCGGAGTTCAGGGCGGCGGTGGTCTGGAGTAGGGTCATGCTGTAGCCGTTCACCGTCACGTTCCGGTTGATGGCGGAGATAATGCCGTTGGTCAGGGTGCCCCGGAGGGTGGTGCCCAGGGGGTCGCCGATGGCCAGGGCCTCGTCGCCCACCGTCAGCTCGTCGGAGTCGCCGAACTCGGCGGGGGTCAGCCCCTCCGCCTCGATCTTCAGCACGGCCAGATCGGTCTGGGCGTCCCCGCCCACCAGCAGGGCGGTGTACACCTGATCGTCATAGGTGGTCACGGTGCAGGTGATGCCGTCCTCGATGACATGGTTGCAGGTGAGGATATAGCCGTCCGCCGTCATAATGATGCCGGTGCCGGTGCCCGCCCCGTCGGCGGTGATGACCGTGATGGAGACCACCGAGGGCAGGCACTTGGCGTAGATCTCCTGATAGGTCAGCGCCTCCAGCCCTTCGGAGGTCTGGATGTCCACCGTCAGGGTGCCGTCCAGCTCTGCCCGCTCCAGCTCGTCCTCCTCGGCGGAGGTCCCGGTATCGGCGGCAGAGCTGTCGTCTGTGCTGTCATCCTCGTCCTCATCGTCATAGGGGACGGTCACGCCAAAGTCATCGTCTCCGTACCAGTCGTCGTCCCCATACCAGTCGTCATCATCGTCGTAGTAGTAGTAATCGTCGCTGTCAACCGCATCGTCCCAGAGGGAGGAGCCGCCCAACAGGCCGGTGCCTCCGGCCATCAGGGCAACGCAGACCGCCGCCACCGCCACGATGATCAGTACTCCGGCCAGGCCGGAGCTGCGCCGTCTCCGGGGTGTGCCCACTGTGGCACGTCTCCCGTCGCCGTAGTCGTACCGGTCGGCCCTGGGGTCGTGTTGCTCCGGAGGGGGCGGCGTGCCGCCTTCGTCCCTTTCCGTCTGCCGGAACTGGCTCCGGTCATGGCGGGCGTCTCTGGCCTGCTTTGCCTCCTCCGCCTCCCGGGCCTGTTCCTCCCGGCGTCTCTCCGCCTCCTGAATCTGGGCCTGTCGGCGCTGTACCGCCCGCTCGCGATACTGCTCTGCCGGGTCCTCCACCCGGCGGCTGTCAAAGTGCTGCCGGAGGCGGCTGCCGGTATCCAGCTCCCAGGGTTCCCGGTCGCCTCCGCCGGAACGGATATCATCGTCACCGTACATGGTGCTCTCCCCCTCTTTTCTGTGCTGCATCTCTCTACGGCGTCTCTTATCTCGCCAGGGTCAGGGTAAAGACGAACTCGGTCACATTGTCCTTGCTGGTGACAGTGATGGTCTCCTTCAGATCGTTCAGGATGGTCTTGACCAGGTACAGGCCCAGACCCACCCCCTCCTTGTCCAGGCTCCGGGAGCGGTCAGACTTGTGGAGCCGGTCAAAAATCAGAGGCAGCTCCTCCTCCGGTATGGTCTCTCCGGTGTCCCGGATGGCGATATACGCCTTGCCTCCCCGGGTGGAGACAGACACGCCGATCACCGTATTGGGATGGGTAAACTTGATGGCGTTTTCCACCAGGTTGTAGCACACCTGGGCGATGGCGTCCGGGTCTCCCCAGACCAGCAGAGTGCTGTCCGGCAGACGGGCGTCCACGTCCAGCCCCTTGTTGTTGATCTTCCCCTCCAGGCTGATGAGCACCTGGGCCAGGGTCTCCCCGATATCGAACTCCGTCTGGCTGAGCACCATGTCGCCTCCGGCCTGGAGCCTGGACATATCCAGCATCCGCCGCACCAGCCGGGCCAGCCGCCGGGTCTCGTCCGAGATGACCTGGAGATATTCCCGCTCCCGCTCCGGGGGGATGGTGCCGTCCAGGATGCCGTCGGCATAGCCCGCGATGGTGGTCATGGGGGTTTTCAGCTCGTGGGAGATATTGGTGACGAACTCGCTGCGCTTCTGCTCGTTTAAGGCAATGGAGTCAGCCATATTGTTGAAGGCCCGGCTCAGCTCGCCCACCTCGTCCTTGCGATTGGTCTCCTTCACCCGGAGATCGAACTCGCCCATGCCGAACCGACGCACCACGTCGGTCATCTCCTTCAGCGGGCGGGTCAGGCTGCGGGAGGAGATGGAGCTGGAGATAAAGGCCACCAGCAGCACCGCCACGGCGGCAAACAGGAAGATGGAGGCAAAGGCCTGCCACAGGCGGGTCATGTTCTCCACCGAGACGGAGACCAGCACATAGCCGTAAAGGACGCTGCGCTCCCCCTGCTCCACCGTCACCGGCGCGCCGCAGACCAGGCGCTCCTCGCCAAACACCCCCAGGTCGCTGGTGCCCTCATAGTCGGCGCTCTCGGTCAGCGCAGACAGCACCTCCGCCGGGACGGTCATTCCCTGCCAGTCCGGCACCTCATAGCCGTCGTTGGAGGCAAAGAGGATGGTGCCCTCGGTGTCGCAGAGCATCACGTCCGTGTCCACCAGCCGGGCCACCTCACCCAGATAGTACTGAAGGGCGTCGTCCTGGAGCTGATCCTCTCCCCGGTTGATGACCTGGGCGGCCATGGCCGCCACATAGCCGGACTTTTCCTCCAGCCCGTCCTTCTGGTCACGGATGGAGTACTGGTAGCTCAGGGTGGTGAAGGCAATGGCCAGCACCACAAAGGAGACCAAAATCATCCCGGCAGTCAGGACAAAATGCCGTTTGAACATACTATTCAAAACGATTTCCCCCTTTCCGTCGCTCTGTCAGTTCGCCGTCAGCAGCTCGAACTTGTAGCCTACGCCCCAGACGGTCTTCAGGCTCCACTGGTCGGAGACCCCCTCCAGCTTCTCCCGGAGGCGTTTGATGTGCACATCCACCGTCCGGCTGTCGCCGAAATAGTCAAAGCCCCACACCTCGTCCAGCAGCTGGTTCCGAGTGAACACCCGGTTGGGGGAGGAGGCCAGATGGAACAGCAGCTCCATCTCCTTGGGGGGCGTGTCCACCCGCTTGCCGTCCACCAGCAGCTCGTAGGACTCCATGTTGATGGTCAGTTTGTCGAAGGTCAGCTTTTTGGGGTTGGCCTCCTCGGCGCCGCCGTACCGCCGGAGGACGGCGTGGATGCGGGCCAGCACCTCCTTCATCTCGAAGGGCTTGACGATGTAATCATCCGCCCCCATCTCCAGGCCGGTGACCTTATCGGTAGTCTCCCCCTTGGCGGTGAGCATAATGACCGGGGTCTTGGAGGTCTCCCGAATCTTCTTGCACACGCCCCAGCCGTCCAGCACCGGGAGCATCAGATCCAGCAGCACCAGATCCGGCTGATAGCTGCGAAACAGCTCCACCCCCTTGCCGCCGTCCGAGGCGATCTGGGTCTCGAAGCCCTCCTTCTCCAGATAGAGCTGGAGCAGCTGGGCGATGTTGTTGTCGTCCTCAACGATCAATACCTTGGTCATGGCAAATTCCCCTTTTCTGTGGGCGCTAAAAGTGCCGTTTATCATCCTGATTAACTGTCATTATACCGTAAATGACGGCAGAGGGGTGAATTTTTTGTAAATCACCGGAAAAAGCGGTCGTAATCCTCCGCCGCCCGGCGGCAGACCGCCCCGGCCAGGGCCGGGTCACGGCGCGTCTCAGAGGGCAGCGACCAGTATATCCCCATCAGCCGCCCCTCGTCTCCCCGGTCTCCCGGGGCCGCTGCCAGCCGGAGCACCAGCTCAGGGGGCAGTTCGGATGCCAAAGGCCCGGTTCGTTCCGCCAGTGTCCGGCACCGACGGGCGGTGTAGGTCAGGAGGAAGCGCAGATCATCCCGGTCTCTGGGGCCCGGCTCCCACCCGGGCAGAGGCGGCAACAGCCCGGAGGCCAGCGTCTCCGCCGTCTCTCTCAGCCACCGGGGAGAGATGTGAAGCAGCACCAGTCTGCCCCGGGCCTCGCCCCGGTCAAAGGGGGTGCCCTCCAGGGTCAGCGCCTCCGCCAGCCGTTCCGCCAGGGCAGCTGCGTCTCCCCGCCCGGCCAGGGCCGGGGCCAGCCCGGAGGCCAGCGTCCCCTCCTTCTCCCGGAGCCGCAGGGGGACAGGCTCCGGCAGATTGGCAAAGCCCATACCCTGGGCAGCGGCGGTCAACCGCTCTGCTGCGGAGCGGTAGCAATTGGTGAGCGGGTTCATGGGTCCTCCCTCCGGGACGGTCATTTTCCTTCTGCTTTCTTCTCTATTATAGGGTAGTCCGTCGGGTTTTACAAGGGTGTTGTTATGCGGCCGTATCTGCCGCAGCGTTGGCTATTGCAATCCGTTCAAATCTGTGCTACTCTGTTTCCGGCCCCTCCGGGGGCTGGGCGCTGTCCAATACGGTGGCGGTTGTCCCCTTCACGGGGGCAGCTTCTTTTGCCCCCTGATTTCAGGAGAGGGGGGCTGCCCGATGAGTACATCCGAAGTATTTCAGCTTTGTCTTGTCATCATTGGTGTCATCAGCCTGGTCTTGCAGGCAAAAAAGAAGTAACCGCCCCAGCGTTCCAGGCAGGCGGTTACTTCTGTAACTAGCAACTTGGGGCCAACCGTTGCCGGGCAGCACCCTTGTTCTGTTTATAGTATAACCCTAAGGACTTGGTTTGTCAAATCCTATTCCCGGTTCACTGCCGCCATAACGTCGGCCGCTCTCCTGTTTTCCTTGCAATCCGTCCGAATCTGTGCTACTCTGTTTCCGGCCCCTCCGGGGGCTGGGCGCTGTCCAATACGGTGGCGGTTGTCCCCTTCACGGGGGCAGCTTCTTTTGCCCCCTGATTTCAGGAGAGGGGGGCTGCCCGATGAGTACATCCGAAGTATTTCAGCTTTGTCTTGTCATCATTGGTGTCATCAGCCTGGTCTTGCAGGCAAAAAAGAAGTAACCGCCCCGGCCACCAACCTGGCGGTTACTTCTGTAACCTATAACTAGGGGCCAACCGTTGCCGGGCAGCGCCCTTGTTCTGTTTATAGTATAACTCCCGAAGGGGGAGATCGTCAAGGCTTTTCTATACGCCCCCCTGCTTCAGGGCAGTCTGGTCCTCCTTCACCGAGATGCGGAAGCAGTTGTAGCCCGCCAGGGCGTGGTCGATCTCGATGGAATAGTCGATCTCCAGATTTCCTCCGGTGGGGGAGATGGAGGAGTCCAGCCGGGAGGTGGCGATGCCCACCTCCAGGTTGCCATAGGGAGTGCTGTACAGGGACAGATGCCGCCGCCCCTCCTCGAATACCATCTGGGAGCAGACCGTCCCCGTGCGCAGCAGCGTCACCCGGGGGCCCTGGATCTGGAAGGTGGTGGTGGTGCCCTCCATGCCAGTGACCTCGCTCTCCTGATAGCTCAGCTCATAGCCGTCCGCCATCTGGGTGAGCTGTCCCGCCGTCATCAGCTGGACGGCGTCGTTGTCCGTGCCCTCGTACTCCTGGGCCCCCCGGATGGATATGATAACGTCCTTTGTCATAACAATATCTCCTCAGTACTGCTCGATGTCCACCCGCTCCACCGGCTCGGTGACAGGGCGGCCCAGAAAGCGGGAGGCCAGCTCCCGGAAGCCCTGGGCGTCGCTGACATACCAGCGGCAGCAGCCCACGTGGTCAGCGGAGGCCAGGCTGTCATGCTCCGAGAGCCACCGGCCCACCTCATGGGCGGCCTCCGCACCGGAGTCCACCAGCTGTACCTCCGGCCCCATAAACGCCCCGATGACCTCCCGGATCAGCGGATAGTGTGTGCAGCCCAGCACCAGAACATCCACGCCCGCCTCTTTCAGCGGGGTCAGATAGTCCCGGACCACCGTCTCTATGACCACGTCTCCCGGCCGGGTACGTCCGTTTTCCACCAGGGGCACGAACAGAGGGCAGGCGGCGGCGTAGATCTCCGCCTCAGGGGCCAGGTCGCGGATGACCCGCTCATAAGCCCCGGTGGAGATGGTGGCCTGGGTGGCGATGAGTCCGATTTTCCCGTTCCGGGTCAGCCGGGCCGCCCGGCGGGCGGTGGGCTCCACCACTCCGAACATGGGGATGTCCTGCTCCGCCTTCAACACGTCGATGGCAGTGGAGCTGACGGTGCCGCAGGCGATGACCACCGTTTTCAGATCAAAGGTGCGGAGAAAGGCCACGTCCTGACGGGCGTAGCGGGTGATGATCTCCCGGCTCCGGCCCCCGTAGGGCACCCGGCCGGTGTCACCGAAATAGATGATATCCTCGCCCGGCATCCGGGCCAGCAGCTCCCGGACGGAGGTCAGTCCCCCCAGGCCGGAGTCAAAAACGCCGATGGGTCGGTTGTCCATGTGATCTCTCCCCTCTGGGCATGGGCGTGGAGGGCGCGGCAGCCGCCGTCCCTCACAGGTCATTATATCATACGTCATTTGGGATTGGAAGACAAGGAAAACTTTTCAGAGGCTGTGCCAATTGACATCCGCCGAAAATATACTATACTATATCCCAAGCGCACAAAAGTTCCGTCTGGCTGCCAAAGCAGCGTCTTTCAAGGCCCTCTGTGGGGGCATTGGAGAGGAGGTTATGGAGATGGAGCTGAAGCTCACCCAAAAACAATTTCGCCGTCTGCTGGACATGGCCTATATCGGCAACTGGGTCCTGAACTCCACCCGGGGAGAGGATCGGTTCCGGGACTACGACCAGGTGCAGAGCCTGCTGTTTTCCAAGGCGGCAGAGGAGGGGATGGACTCCCTGTCCATCCAGTACGGCCCCTTCACCCTGCCCAGCCCCGCCTACGTCAACGGCGGCATCCATGAGGCCATCGCCGACTATGAGGACGCCATCTTTTTCCGTATCCTGGCAGAGGAGCTGGCCCGGCGGGACATGAACGACGTCCCCATCGACGAGAGCAATATGGAGGAGCTGAACCAGCGAATGGATGTGTACATGGAGGAATTTGAGCTTCACGGGACCGACCACGTGATGGTGGAGACGGAGGACAGCTGACCATCGGGCAAACCACATAAGTCAGAGCAAAAGGCTCTCCGACGGCAAATCGTCGGGGAGCCTTTGTGATTTTTTCTGCCCTCACTCCCGGCGCAGGGCGTCGATGGGGTTGAGGTTGGCCGCCTTGACGGCGGGCATCAGGCCGAAGAGGATGCCGATGAACATGGAGAACACCACCGCCAGGATGATAGAGGGAACGCTCACCGCCGTGGGCGAGCCGCTGAGCTGGCTGCCCACCTGGGCCATGCCGATGCCCACCAGCACGCCGATGACGCCGCCCAGACTGGTGAGTACTGCCGCCTCGGTGAGGAACTGCCACAGGATACGGCTCTTTCTGGCCCCCACCGCCTTTTTCAGGCCGATCTCCCGGGTGCGCTCGGTGACGGTGACCAGCGTAATGTTCATCACGCCGATGCCGCCCACCAGCAGGGAGATGGAGGCGATCCACACCAGCTGCTGATTGGTGGAGTTGGCCAGCTGCTGGAGCTGCTCCGCCTGCTCCAGCACGTCGTTGCTGCTGTAGGCCAGGTCGGAGTCCTGGGAGACGGTGAGCCTGGCGTTGAGCACCTCTGCCGCCGCCTGTCCCACCGAGGTCATGTCATCGGTGGTGGCCGCCTGGATGTCCACCGTCTGGGGCTCGTCATACTGGCACACCAGCTGCCAGCAGGTGCCGGGGATATAGACCGCCCCGCTGTCGTTGCCCACATAGGTGTAGTACTCCGTATAGGTGGAGATGTTCGGCTCGTAGGTGCTGGTGAGGGAGACCACCCCCACCACGGTGAACGGCTCGCTGCGTATTTCGATGGTCTTGCCCAGGGGGTTCTCCCCGGGGAACAGGCTCTCCGCGGCGCTCTGGTCCAGGATGGCCACCTTTTTATAGTCGTCATAGTCTGACTGGGCGAAGTCCCGGCCCAGATAGACCTGATAACCGTTGACAGAGAAATAGTGGGTGTCCACCCCCCGGAGAGTGCCGGAGAAGCCGGTGTTCTGGTAGTAGATCAGCCCGTCCACATAGGTTCGCTCGGTGTACAGGGTGGCGTCCTCCGCCCCCTCCAGATTGGCCAGGCGGGCCCGGGTCTGTTCCGAGATCACCGGGACGCCGTCCGGAAGGTCGCTGTACTGGAACTCATAGCCATAGCCGTTCTGATTCAGCTGCACCGTCACCACGTTGTTGCCCGCGCCGATGAGCTGCTCCTTGATCTGCTCGTTGGTCCCCTTGATGGTGGAGACGATGGCGATGATGGAGGCGATGCCGATGATGATGCCCAGCATGGTCAGCAGGGAGCGGAGCTTGTGGTTCCAAATGCCCTGAAAGGACAGTCCGATATTTTCAAACATAGCGCTCTCCCTCCCTTACCAGCCGTAAAACTCGTCTGCGGTGGCCTCTGTGGTTGGGGCTCCCTCCTCGGTCCCGTCCCCGTAGGGGAAGGACACCCGCTCGTCCAGGGACAGGCCGCCGGTGACCTGGGTATAGCTGCCCCACAGGGAGCGGCCGGTGGAGATGTACCGTTTTTCCAGCGTCCCGTTCTCTGCCACGGTGTAGACGTAGCTCCTGCCGTTCTCCCGACGGATGAACATGGACTCCAGATAGAAGCCGCTGTCACCGCTCCCGGCGGAGCTGTAGGTGATCTCCGCATAGTCCCCCTGCTCCAGGCCCCCGTTCTCGTCCACATAGACGGTGAAGGGGTAGAGGGAGATGTTGCTGTTGCCGTCGCCCCAATAATAGCCGTCGGTGGTAGGGTAGTCGGAGATCTCGGTGACAGTGCCCTCGCACTCTGCGCCGTTGTAGTAGTCGTAGACAGACACCGTCTGGCCCACCTGAATTTCAGAGAGCATCAGCTCGCTGCACGAGACCCGGATATAAAATCCGCCTCCTGCAGAGACCCGCATCAGGGCGCTGCCGCTGGTCAGGGCCTCGTTCTCGCTGATGAGGTCCTTCACCTCGCCGGACAGGGTGGCATAGATGGCGCCGTTGTTCAGCTCCTGCTCCGCCTTCTCATACTCCAGCCTGGCCTGGCGGAGCTGGATGTCCAGATCCTTCACCTGGCTCTCCGCCGCCTGTACCATCTCGGTCAGCTCGGTGGCAGTGTACTTGATGCCGTCCACAAAGGTCTGGGCGGGGGTGCCCGTGTCCTCCTCCTCTTCCTCCCCGTCCTCCGGGAGGGCCGGGAGGGGGTCGTTGTCCCATTGGAAAATCAGGTCGTCCGTGTCGTCCGCGGTCATGGAGATCAGCTGGAAGCAGTAGCCCGTCCCCTCCACATACTGGAGCTGCATCAGCAGGCGGTATCTCAGCGGCGTCGTCGAGGTGGAGGAGCCGGTGTCCGGGTCGGCGTCGCCGCCCTCATCGCCGCCCGTGTCCGGGTCAGGCTCCTCCGGGTCGGTGGGCTCCTCCGGGTCGGCAGGCTCTTCCGGGTCGGTAGGCTCCGTCGGTTCCGTCGGTTCCGTCGGCTCGGTGGGTTCCGTTGGCTCGGTGGGCTCGGTGGGCTCGGTCGGGTCGTCCGGCGTATTCGGGGTGTCCGAGTCGCCCTGGGTGTCCGAGTCGCCCGGGGTATCTGAGTCGCCCGGGGTGTCTGAGTCGCTCTGGTTCTCTGTATTCAAAGGGCTCCCCGTCCCGGTGACGATGAACTCCACATAGCACTCGTCCAGCCCCCGCATGGCCTGATAAAGCAATGCGTCGGAGAAGCTGTCGGTGCTGCTCCACTGGTAGACGAAGGGGTCGTCATAGCTGCCTGTGCCGGAAATCAGGGTCAGGGTGCCGTCGTCCTCCCATCCCGGCTCCTCCACCGGGTCGGTGCCCGGGATGACGGTCACGGTGACGCTGCCGGGGATATAGGTGTTGGGCTTATAGCTCTTCACCGTAGACAGCTCCTTCTGGGCGTCGGCCAGCTCCAGCTCCAGCTGCTGCACGGCGATGTCCTTCTTTTGCAGGTCCAGCTCGGTGAGGGTGGTGTCATAGGTCAGCAGGGGGTCGCCCTCCTGGACGTAGTCCCCCTCGGAGACCAATATCTCCTTCACCGTCTGGGTGTCGGAGAGATAGACCGACTGGAGCCCCTCCGTCTCCACCAGGCCGTCGCTGGTGGTGCTGTCCCCCCAGTAGTTGGTCATAGCGAAGTCGGACACGGCGTAGACGTTCACCGCCTCCCGGCTCCGGTGGTTCCAGGCATATACCCCGCCTGCGGCGCACCCCGCCACCAGGAGCAGGGCGAGGACCACCGACAGAATCCGTTTTCCCGTCTTGTTCATCTCGCTCCCTCCTCCTGCCTTGCCGGACTGCGCCCGGCGTCGATCTTACCGTCCCGGATGAGATAGGTCTTGTGGGCACAGCTGGCCACCTCCGGGGCGTGGGTGATCATGATGATGGTCACGCCACTGGCGTTCAGGTGGTGGAACAGCTCCATGATCTGCCCGCCGGATTTTGTGTCCAGCGCTCCGGTGGGCTCGTCCGCCAGCAGCAGGCTGGGATTGCCCACCATGGCCCGGGCGATAGCCACCCGCTGGCACTGTCCGCCGGAGAGCTGGTTGGGCTTGTGGTCCATCCGGTCCTCCAGCCCCACCAGCTCCAGCATCTCCCTGGCTCTGGCCCGACGCTCCTTCTTCCGGACGCCCCGATAGATCAGGGGCAGGGCCACGTTGTCCAGGGCAGTCAGGCCCGGGAGCAGGTCGGCGTTCTGAAAGACGAAGCCGATCTGCCGGTTGCGGATGTCCGCCAGACGGTTGTCGCTGACCCCGTCCAGGTCCTGCGTTTGCCGGAGGTGGGCTGATCCAGGCAGCCGATCAGGTTCATCAGGGTGGTCTTGCCGGAGCCGGAGGGGCCCATAATGGCGATGTACTCCCCCTCCTCCACCGTCAGGTTGATGTTCTCCAGGACGGGCACCACGATCTTGCCCCGGGTGTAGTCCTTACAGATATCCCGCAGCTCCAGAACCATGGCTCAGCCCTCCTCCACGGCGACGGTGAAATCCTCATCCACGTCGTCCCCGGTGTAGTCCTCGTCATATTCGCCTTCCTCGTACTCGCCCTCGTCGTATTCGGCGTAGTCCTCGTCGTACCCGCCTTCTTCGTCCTCGACGTATTCGCTTTCTTCGTACTCATCCTCTCCGTACTCCCCTTCGGCGGAGTCATCGCTGACCACCGTCTCGAAGGTGCCGTCGTCGTACTCCGTCACCGCCATGCCCACAGCGAGGGAGCTGTTGGGATATGCGATATAGTCCTCCAGGGTCAGGCCGCCGGTGATGACGTAGGTGTCCGCCTCGGCGTCATAGTCCCCCAGGGTGACGGCGCGCAGCTCCAGACGGGAGCTGCTGTCCGCCGCCCAGACGGAGGCGTCCTCCCCCTCCAGCACCAGATACCCGGCGGGGAGGACGATCTCGTCCCCGCTTCCATTGTCCCCGGCCTTCAGATAGACGTGCTGACCGATGAGCAGCCCGTCGGAGGACTCCAGCGCCACATAGAAGGTATATTTGGCGCTGCGGCTGTCGCTGTCGCTGCTGTCATAATAATAGTCGCTCTCGTCCTCGTCGGCGGTGACGCTGGTGTCGATGCTCTCGATGGTGCCCGTCCAGGTCTGGGAGCTGTCCGTCCGGGAGACGGCGGTGATCTCCATACCCTCGTACAGGCTGTAGATGTTCTCCTCGCTGACGGTGCCCTTGATGCGGTAGGTCCCCGTCTCCATAATGGTGATGTAGGCGTCGCTGGAGCCGCCGTCGTAGGAATAGGCATAGGCGTACTCGCTGGTGCTGTCGTCCGCCACCGACTGCACCAGGCCGCTGACCTCGGCATAGACCTCCGTCTCGTCCATGCCGGCCTTCAGCCGCTCCAGCTCCGCCTGTTTGGTCTTGAGGTTGTACTCCGCCTCTGACTTGTTCAGCTCCGTCTCCTGAATTTGCAGGGTGTAGGAGAGCTGCTCGGAGGAGGAGGCCTTTTTCTTGTCCTTCTCCAGGGAGGCGATCTGCGTCTCATAGTTGGTGATGCTGTTCTGGAGCTGCTCCACCTCCAGCTCCGCCGTCTCCACCGACAGCTCCAGGGCGTCGGTGTCGTAGGTGAACAGCAGGTCTCCCGCCTGCACCATGTCCCCCGCCTGGACATAGACCTCGTCCACCGTCTTGCTGCTGTCCTTCTGCACCTTGACGGTGGCCTTGGCCTCCACGATGCCGCTGTACTGGCTCGTTCCGGTCAGGTCTACCCCCATAAGCATGGCCACCGACTGGACGGAGGCGGTGCTCTCTCCGGCAGCAGAGGAGCACCCGGTCGCGCTCAGCCCCATCAGCAGGGCGGAGGCCAGGGCCAGAAAACGTCTTTTCTTCATCGGATCTCATCCTTTCCCGCCGCAGTATGGCGGCGTACAGCTGTCTGTCCTCAGGGCCATTATAGCAGAAAGGCCCCTCCCCGGGCGGGTTTCCCCTCCTTTTTAAGAAACAATTCAGAATTGCGGCCATTTCAGACACGGTTCGGCAGACAAAAACCGGCCCCCGCTCCGGAGGTGTTCTCCCGAAGCAGGGGCCGAGGCCGTTTTATGCTTTTTCCACGATGTTGTCTGCCGACTTGTAGATGTGTCCCGGGGGGACGATGCCCCGGACGGAGGAGAGGGGATAGACGTTGCTCCCCCGGCCGATGACAGTGCCCGGGTTGAGGACGCTGTTGCAGCCCACCTCCACCTGGTCGCCCAGCATGGCCCCGAACTTCTTCCGGCCCGTCTCATACCGGGTCCCGTCCGGGTCCTTCACCACCACCAGGGTCTTGTCGCTCTTGACGTTGGAGGTGATGGAGCCCGCCCCCATGTGGCCCTTGAAGCCCAGGATGGAGTCGCCCACATAGTTGTAGTGGGGCACCTGCACCCGGTCGAACAGGATGACGTTTTTCAGCTCGGTGGAGTTGCCCACCACGGCTCCGGCCCCCACCAGGGCGTTGCCCCGGACAAAGGCCCCGGGCCGGACCTCCGTCTCCGGCCCGATGATGCAGGGAGGCAGCAGAGTGGCGGTGGGGTACACCCGGGCGGACTTGGCCGCCCACACCTGAGGGCTGACCTCCTCATACTCCTCCGGGTCCAGCTTGGGGCCCAGGGTGCGGATAAAGTCCCCGATGCCCTCCAGGGCCTCCCAGGGATAGGTGCAGCCCGCCAGCAGGGGGGCTGCCAGGGTGTGCTCCAGGGAATATAAGTCCTGAATGGTGACGGCAATTGGCATGACAGTCATTCCCTTTCTCTAAAATAGTAGGGTTTATTATAGTGCGTTGCAAGCAGGATGTCAAGACGGGTCTGCGGAATTCGCCTAGGCTTCCACATAAATCAGCAAGAGCATCTGACGACTATTTTCGGTCGGCTGCTCTTACTGATTCATGTCGTAATGCCTTTATTCTAAATCTCAGAAACCAGGAAGGAGGAAAAGGTAAAATCATACCGTTGTTTGTACACGTATACTTTTCAAATCCGCCGGCACTTCGCTTCCTGATAGTGCATTGATTCGATTTTAGTTTGGACAGAAATTGCAAAGAGGGTTCTTTGATGCTATAATGCAGTTGGTATTTTTGAGTGAGAATAATTAAAAAAGTATATATTTACAAGCTATGGCCGGAGTCACCGCCTGTGGCATTTTCATTGACTATCTCAATTTTCAAAAAACATATAGAAAGGAAAGATGTGCGATGGACAAAATAGCAGTTCTGATTCCCTGTTACAACGAAGCCCAGACGATAGAAAAGGTCGTTTCTGACTTTCGGTCTGCACTGCCAGAGGCGACTATATATGTCTATGACAACAACTCTACTGACAAAACGGCTGAAATCGCCGCAAAGGCTGGAGCTGTCGTTCGCTACGAATACCGTCAGGGCAAAGGGAATGTGATTCGTTCCATGTTCCGGCAAATCGACGCCGAATGCTATCTGATGGTGGACGGGGATGACACATACTCCGCCGACAATGCCCGGGAGATGTGTGAACTGGTTCTCTGTCGTCAGGTGGACATGGTGGTTGGGGACAGACTATCCTCTACATACTTCTCTGAAAATAAGCGACCGTTTCATAACACTGGCAACCGACTGGTTCGTTCTTTAATCAATTTAATTTTCGGTAGCAACGTCAAGGCCATCATGACCGGATACCGGGCGTTCAGTCGGGATTTTGTGAAATTCTTCCCCGTATTGTCCAAGGGATTTGAGATTGAGACGGAAATGACCATCCACGCCCTGGACAAAAACTTCTCCATCGCAGAAATTCCTGTGGGTTATCGGGATCGTCAGGAGGGAAGCGTCTCCAAGCTCAACACGGTGAGCGACGGGATCAAGGTTATAGCGACCATCTTCACGCTGTTCCGAGACTATAAGCCGTTATTGTTTTTCGGCATAATTGGCACAGTCTTCTGCCTCCTTGCCATTGCTCTGTTCGTTCCGATCCTGGTCACATTTTTTAATACTGGAGCAGTTCCAAATTTCCCAACTCTGATTGTATTGGCTGCTGTAGCTGTGGCTGGTTTTCTCTTGTATTCCTGCGGGATCATATGCGAAGTTATCGTCAAAAAGCACCGCCAACTGTTCGAGCTGCTTATGAATCAGGGCAGCGGTCATGATTGATAAAATCAAAAAACTCCTCAGTAGGGAGTTCATTCTCTACGTGCTGTTCGGCGTACTCACAATGATCATCAACACTGTGACATATGCTGTGTTGTATAACTGGCTAGGCTGGGAAAACGTGACCAGTACAGCTGTTGCGTGGGCGGTATCTGTTATCGCCGCCTACCTTACAAATCGAATCTGGGTCTTTGGAAACAAGGCGCACGGGTTTCAGAGCGTTCTGTGGGAGTTTTCTGCTTTCATTCTCTGCCGGGTCGCCACTGGCGTCTTAGATATTGCTATCATGCATTTCGGAGTGGATGTCTTTCATTTTTACGGAGTGCTGATGAAGCTGTTCTCGAATGTGATCGTTGTAATTGGGAACTATATCGCAAGCAAATTTTGGATCTTCAAGAAGAAATAGCATACACAGTCTGAGCAGCTACTGCAAGCAGACCGCAAAAAGGAGAAGAAACCGGATATGAACGACGCAATACAAAAGCATCGCCCAGCATGGCAGCATTGGATTGTTGTGTGCATTCTCTCCCTTTTATCCGCCTTTGCCATCAACATTCAGCCCACCATTGTGGAGCGCACCAACCTGTTTGGTATGTTCCGAAACGTCATGGGCGAGGTGGAGCCTACCCATGTCATCGCCGTGGCCGCATTGGCCTGGCTCTATCACCAGGTTTTGCTGCGGGAGAGGAGGCCCTTCTCCCTGACCGCCCTCCTGGTTGGCGGTATCTTCAGCGTCTTTCTGGTCGTGGGGATGAGCTTTTCCTCCTACGCAGATTTCAGCTTTATCACAGCCAGCAAGCGCCAATTTGCCCTGGCACTGACGGTGTTCTTGGGATATTGGGCGATCCTGTACGCCGCCATCAAGCTGCTGCTGGAGAAGCTGGACGGTCTGGCGCTGAAAGACCGGCCGTATACCGGCCTGTGGCGCAAAATCGACCGGCATATCTTTGCCTTCAGCGTCCTGGTCATTCTGGCCTGCTGGGTCATCTTTTGGGCAGTCTATTTTCCGGGCAGCGTACCCTATGACGGGCGGTATCAGCTGAATATGTACCTGGGATTCCAGACCATGAGTCGACATCATCCGTACTACAGCACCCTGCTGATGGGGGTGATTTACTCTATCGGTGCAAGCATTGGCGGCTCCAATGCGGGTATTGCGCTCTATGTCGCATTTCAGAGCGTGGTCTGCGCCCTGATTTACGGTGCCAGCTGCTCCTATCTGCGGAAAAAGCGTATGCCGCTTCCCGCTGTACTGGGCTTTGTGCTGTTCTTTGCCGTGGTACCGATTTGGTGTACCTACGCACAGCCAATTATGAAGGATACCATTTACACTGGTTTTTTCGCCTGGTTCACCTTGGAGTGCGTGAAATGCTTCTTGGGCGACGGCGGAAAATACGGCAGCCTGCGGTTGGGCATTGCAGCCATCCTGGTCTGCCTGTTCCGGAGCGAGGGCGTCTATATTGTTGTGCTGGCGCTGCTGGTACTCCTGTTCCTGGTCAAGCTACGCCGGAAGGGCATCCTCATCACCCTGGCGGCGGCGCTGGCCGTCAGTATCGGCCTGAACGGTGTGCTGCTGGATCAAATGGAAATACAGACAGACAGCAGGATAGAATCACTGAGTCTGCTACTCCAACAAGTTGCCCATTATTCCATCGAGTATGAGGACGAACTAACAGAAGATGAGAAGGCAGTAATCGATGCCATTGTCCCCTATGAATGGCTGGCTGATTATAACCCGGAAATGTCTGACAATGTAAAAAAATCCAGTCCGGCAAACGCAACGGATAAGGAGTGGGGTGCCGTTCTCAAACTATGGGCAAAGCTGTTTCTGCGCCATCCCCTAACCTATATCGAAGCCGCCGTGAATGAGATGTATGGCTACTTTGACCCATTTTATTTCTATAGTGGATTGTCATCTTTCCAACTATATACGAAAAGCTTCCTGAACTCAAATGACACTGGCCCGGAGTATTATTCCGTCTATGTCACCTCAGACAGTCTCCGCAACAGCGCCTATCAATATGTGTATCTGTGGCAAAAAATCCCTATTCTCTCCTTCCTGGTGAATCCGGCGGCCTATGTGTGGACAGGTATCCTCTTGCTGGCGGTGGTGCTGCGCAGGAAGGACTGGCGCACAGCGCTGCTGTACCTGCCCCCGATTTTTATCGTATTGATTTGCTGCATCTCCCCGGTGAACGGGCTGCTGCGCTATATGATGCCTGTGTGCGCCTGTATGCCGCAATATGTGCTGCTTGCGCTTCACCCGAAGCTACCTGGCAACGTGCCAGCCCAGCCGGAGCAACCTGTCCGGGAGCCTCTCAAATAAAAGAATCAAACCGCCGGGGCGACTGCGCTGTGAGCTGCCGCCTCGGTGGTTTGTTTTCTTCCAGTATCAAAGGTGGGCGTTGTCCGGCTACCGTTTCTCTCTCTCTTTTTCCTCATCGCTCTCTGTAGCTGTCTTTAGCCCCACGTTCTCCCAGGTCTCCGGAAGCTGCTCCACCGGCTGTTTTGTGGCCACGCACCGGTTGATGGGCACGCCCTGGGCGGAGAATTTCGCCTCATAGTCGGTCATGACCCCCTGGACCCCATTGGCGTGGAGGTCATAGGTCACCTGGCTGAGGGCATAGCCCGCCGGGGGGAACTGGGTCAGGGAGAAATCGAACAGGGGGCGGTTGTCCGTTTTGAAGTGGATTTCTCCCCCATCCCGGAGGATCTGACGGTAGGAGACGAGGAACCCGCCGCTGGTCAGCCGCCGCTTGCAGTGGCGCTTGGAGGGCCAGGGGTCGCAGAAGTTGATGAACATCCGGTCTACCTCGCCCTCACCAAACATCTCGCCCAGGTGCTCTGCGTCGGCGCAGAGAAAGAACACATTTTTCAGCTCCAGCGCCTTTGCCTTCTCCATGGCCATCACCATGGCGTCCGGCACCCGCTCCACAGCGATGAGCAGGATGTTGGGATTTTGCCGGGCGGTCTCGGCGGTGAAGGTGCCCTTGCCGCAGCCGATCTCCAGCCACAGGGCCTCCGCCTCCGGGTACAGGCTCCGCCACCGGCCCCGGAGGGCCGTCGGCTCCTCCACCTGCCAGTCTGCGCACCGCTCCATCCGGGGGATCAGGTTCTTTTTTCGTCTCATTCTCATGGGTATTTTCCTCTTTTCGTGTGGTAGTACGTTCTCTTCCGTCGGTCTTGCCCTCATCCGGCAAACCGTCTATAATAAGGATACAATCTCCCAAAAGGAGGCGTCTCCATGTCCTACATCTGTCTCATGGTCAACCCCAACGGCGCCGTCGCCGCCACAGACAGCCGGTTGACCTCCGGCAACATCCATATGGACGGGCATCGAAAGTGCTTTGCCCTGCCGAAGCGGCAGCTCATCTGGGCCATCTGCGGCCCTGTTTTGCGGTTCGGGGTGAGCTTTCCCCGCGCCACCCGCCGTATCCTGAACAGCGACCAGCCCATGGAGGCAAAGCTGGACCAGGTGGCCCGGGTAGTGGAGGGGGTGACCCGGGTGGGGCCCGACCCGGGGCCCTTCTGTCTGGTGGCCGCCCAGCGGGAGAACGGGGGCTTCACCGTCTGGGATTTTCGCCAGGAGCGGGACGCGACCGGTAAACGGTACACCTTCCGTCGCCGCCGGTGGCGGATCTGTGACAGGGGGGCGGTCTTTCTACAGGCCGGGGCAAACCATCGCCTGCTGCCCCCGCTGCAGGCGGCACAGCTGAACGATCTGTCCTATCAGAAGCTGCGCGCCGCTGCCCGGGAGCGGGCGGCTCTGGCGGTCCGGGTGGACAAGCAGCGCAAGGCGGCGGACCGCCGCTACAACCAGACCGTGGGAGGGCAGGTCCTGACGGTGAGTCTTCGGGTGAAGGGTCGTTAAGGCGTCACCCCTCCAGCAGCCCCAGGAGGTGGGGCAGGCTCAGCGCCTCCTCAAAGAGGAACGCCTCCGCCAGCGTCTCCATATTGTCGTCGGAGTACTCCACCTCCTTAGAGTACTGCCGGGCCACCTCGATCTGGTCGGCCAGGGAAAATCTCCCCGTCTGCCGCCACTGCCAGGCCCCCAGAGCGGCTATGGTCACCGTCTGCTCCAGTCTGCCCAGTGCGTCCCCGTCAAAGGACGCCTTCAAAAAGTACCGGAACATCAGGTAAACGGTGAGATGCTCGTACTCATAGGCCCGCTCACCCAGGGCGGCGAAGAAGCTGTTCCAGTCCAGGGTTTCCAGATTTTCCCGCAGCTCCGCCAGCGTCCGGCCCCAGGTCGGCTCCAGCGTCTCCATCTCCAGGTGGGCGTCCAGCAGGGCGGCCAGGACGGTCTGCCAGGGGGTGGGGACTGCCGCCAAGTCGTCCGGCCCGGCCTCCGGGTCGGGGAGACGGTTTTCGTTCATCGCCCTCTGGGCCGTCCGGGTCAGGCGGAGGGCCTCCGCCCAGCGCAGGGTCAGGGGGCGGGTGCGGTCCTGGACGGTCTCAAACAGCCGGTCCCGGAACGCCAGCAGAGGCGGGTACAGGGGCAGCGGCTCCTCGTCCTCCTCCGCGTCGGTGAGGTAGCTCACAAATTCGCAGGGCTCCGGGTCAGAGAGGATGAGCCTGGCGGCCTCCTCGCAGCACAGGCCCACACCGATCTCCATCCGGTCGGGGAACCACTCCCGGTAACGGGGGTGCAGAGCGCAGATCTCGCCGATGTGTTCCTCCCCCAGCTCCAGCACCAGACCGCACAGGCCCTGCTCCGTCAGGAAGGGGCACTGTCCGTTTTCGGGGCGGAGGAAGGCGTCCCCCTCCCCGTCCCTGCCCAGGGCGGACAGGATACGGCTGCGCTGTGGCTCCGGAAGGGAGCGGTCGTAGTCCACCGTCCCCTCGTCCACCACGATCTCCCATCCGGTGCGGCAGCAGTTGTCCCGGCAGGCCGACGCCAGACACCGAAACTGTTCATAATAGCCGGGCATGGTCACGGTCATGCTCCACTCCCCCAATCTCTCCCTGATTGTACCAGAATTGCCGCCGGTTGAAAAGCACAAAAAGGCCGTCTGCCAGTTCAGACGGCTTTTTTGTATCTATCTCCCCTGCCCCACCTGATACCGCTTGATCTTTCGGGTGGCGGTCTTTTCAAACTCGGTAGCGCGGAAGCGGATCTTGTGTATCTTCTTGTGGCCGGGCTGCCCCCTGTTGAACTTCTTCACCCGCTCCTGGATGGTCTTGCGGAGCTGCTCCTGGGTCAGCTCCAGGGTGCTGTCCGGGAAGATCTCGGCGGTGATGGCCCCGTCCTCCTCGTAGACAACCACCTCCCCCACCTCGGGGATGCGGCTCAGCTCCTGCTCCAGGCCCTCCGGGGAGACATTCTCCCCGTTGTTCAGGATGATGAGGCTCTTGCTCCGGCCCGTGACCCAAAGGAAGCCGTCCCGGTCCAGATAGCCCAGGTCGCCGGTGCGGTACCAGCCCTCCACAAAGGCCGCATCGGTGGCCGCCGGGTCGTTGTAATAGCCCATCATGACGGTCTCGCCTTTGACCTGGATCTCGCCGATACCGTCCTCGTCGGGCTGGTAGATGCGGAAGCTCAGATGAGGCACCGTCTGGCCCACGCTGCCGTCCCGGCTGTGGAAGTTCCGGTTCACCGACAGCACCGGAGAGCACTCGGTAATACCGTAGCCGTTGAGGATCTCCACCCCCAGGGAGCGGAATTCCTTCACATACTTCGGGTCCAGAGGGGCGCCGCCGCAAATGATATACTCCAGCTCCCCGCCGAACCTGTCCAGCACATCCTTGAACAACTCCCGACGCCGGTCCACCCCCACCTTCAGCAGGCCGTCGCTGAGCAGCATGCCCTGACGGAGCTTCATTTCCTGGCCCTGCTTTCGGGCGGTGCGCCAGATGGTCTTGGAGAAGGTCTCCACAAACAGGGGCACCAGGAACAGGGTCTTGGGTTTGGCGATGGGGATTTCTCTCATAAAGTCCGCCAGGCTGGAGTTGATGAAAATAGGCCGTTTGTAGTGGAACGCCTTCATAATGGCGGTGATCAGTCCAAAGGCGTGATGGAAGGGTAGCACCGCCATCACGTTCCCCTCCGGGGGATAGAACAGTTGCATCGTGTAGGAGATGTTCCGGGCCATGTTCCGCTGACTGAGCATGACCGCCTTGCTGTTGCCCATGGAACCGGAGGTGAAGAAGATGGTAGCCAGCTTGTAAGGGTCGGTCCGGACGGCGTCGTACAGGTTGCGGCCCCGCTCCAGGAACTTCCGCCCCTTCTCGATCCACTCGTCCATGTCGGACATATTGAGGATACGGACCTTGCCCAGCCTTCGCTTGCCTCCGCCAATGGCCTGGTGACAGCTGTCGCTGGCCACCAGCAGGTCGGTGTCCGTCTGGCGCAGCAGGGCCGTCGCCTCCTCTGCCGTGTACTCCTTCGCCAACAGCACCGCCACGTTGCCGGAGGTGACGATGGCGAAATAGGCCAGCAGCCACTGATAGGAATTCTCCCCCATCAGGGCGATCTTCCGGTTGCGGACGCCCCGCTTGAGCAGGTAGTTGCCCAGCCAGCGGATCTCCTGACAGAAGTCCCCATAGGTCTTTTCCACCAGGGTTTTTCGGTCGGTCATATAGCGGAAGGCGATCTGGTTCGGCACGGAGACCGCCTTGATCTCGATCATCTGACGCAGGTCGTCCAGGATCGGCAGGTCGTCATACAGGGGATAGGGTCGGTTTTTCATCATCTGGGCTCATCCTCTCGGGCAGTCTGGGCGCGGCATGCCCGGAGGCATCGCGGAAAAAGGGTCATTTGGCAAATCATTATACTATATCCCGGCACAAATTGTCAAAAGTTTCTGGCCGTTCCTTCATTGAAAAAATCCTTGACACCCGCGCCGTTCCCCATTATAATATCATTTGTGTCTGTGAGACAGCTATGGAGAGATGTCCGAGCGGTTTATGGAGCCGGTCTTGAAAACCGGTGACTCTCACAAGGAGCCGTGGGTTCGAATCCCACTCTCTCCGTTCTTCTCTCCTTCTTCACAACTGAATCTCCCTTGGTGGTTTTCGACTTGCAGAAGTACTCAAGTGGTCGAAGAGGCGCCCCTGCTAAGGGTGTAGGGCGGGCAACCGTCGCGAGGGTTCAAATCCCTCCTTCTGCGTAGCAAAAAAGAACCGATTCTCCCGGTGAGAGTCGGTTCTTTCTTTTTCTTGCAATCCGTTGAAAACTGTGTTACCCTGTCTGTGGCCCCTGCTGGGGCTGGGTGCTGTCCAATACGGTGGCGGTTGGCCCTCTTCACGGGGGCAGCTTCTTTTGCCCCCTGATTTCAGGAGAGGGGGGCTGCCCGATGAGTACATCAGAGTTCTATCAATTCTGCCTTGTGATTATCGGCATTGTCGGTCTGTTCTTTCAGGCAAAAAAGAAGTAACCGCCCACAGCCACTTGGCGGTTACTTCTTGTAAGTAACAACTAGGGGCCAGCCGTTGCCGGGCAGCACCCTTGTTCTGTTTACAGTATACCCGCAAAGCGGCAATTTGTCAAACCCTTTTCGGCGGTCGTGGTTCCGCTTGTCCTCTCCGGGTTTTCCCGCATACCTCCCCTCCCCGGCGCATACAATGGCCCCAGGAGAGAGGAGTGGTGCCCGATGAAAATCTTCATTCTGCGGCGGCAGGTCGTCACCGCCGTCGTCTGTGGTGTGCTGGCGTTTGGGATGGTCTGGCTGGTGAGTCATCCCAACGCCGTGGGCGCGGCGGCGGTGCAGCGGCAGCTGCCCATCTACAGCGTGCAGCGGGAGGAGAAGGTGGTGGCCCTGACCTTCGACGCCGCCTGGGGCAATGAGGACACCCAGCAGCTCATCGACATTCTGGGGTCCTACAACGTCACCGCCACCTTCTTTCTGGTGGGGAGCTGGGTGGACAATTATCCCGAGTCGGTGAAGTCCCTGGCCGACGCGGGGCACTCCATCCAGAACCACTCGGACACCCACCCCTACATGACCCAGTGCTCCGCAGAGGAGATCTTACAGGAGCTGGACGCCTGCAACGACAAGATCGAGGCCCTCATCGGCGTCCGGCCCACCCTCATCCGTCCCCCCTACGGGGACTACAACGACACCGTCATCAGCACCATCCGCTCCGCCGGGATGGAGCCCATTCAGTGGGATGTGGACAGTCTGGACTGGAATGAGCTGTCCGCCGGTGAGATCACTCAGCGGGTGCTGGAGGGGGTGGGCCCTGGCTCCATCGTCCTCTTTCACAACGCCGCACTCCACACCCCGGAGGCCCTGCCGGACATCATCACCGGTCTGATGGAGCAGGGGTATTCCTTCGTCTCGGTGGCCGACCTGCTGCTGGAGGGGGAGTATACCATCGACCACACAGGCCGTCAGTGCCCGGCGGAGGTGTCCGCCCTGTCGGAATGTCTGCCGCCCCAGCTGCTCCGGCGGGATCTGACGGCGTAACGGCTCTATCTGCCCCTTTTGTCCATTTTTCTCTGTAAGGAAATGGCAAATTTCGTCAAAATGGAGTGCAAAAAGCCGTCTGTTTTCCATGACAGGCAGACAGAAGTATGATAAAATGTATCCGATAAATTCCCCGCTGGAACCGATACCGATGATCTGCACAGAAAGGGAGCATGGATACTTATGAAGCTGCTGGAAGACCGCATCCGCAAAGACGGCATCCTGGCCGAGGGCGACGTGCTGAAGGTGGACTGCTTTTTGAACCACCAGATGGACGTAAAGCTGTTCCACAAGATGGGCATGGAGTTCAAGCGCCTGTTCGCCGGTAAGCCCATCAACAAAATCCTGACCATTGAGGCCAGCGGCATCGGCATCGCCTGCGTGGCGGCAGAGTGTTTCGACGTGCCGGTGCTGTTTGCCAAGAAGTCCCAGAGCATCAACCTCTCCGGGGACGTCTACTCCACCAAGATTCAGAGCTACACCCACAAGCGGGTGTACGATGTCATCGTCTCCAAGCGGTTCATCGGGCCGGAGGACCACGTCCTCATCATCGACGACTTCCTGGCCAACGGCTGCGCCCTCCAGGGGCTCATCGAGCTGGTGCAGGACGCCGGGGCCACGGTGGAGGGCATCGGCATCTGCATCGAAAAGGGCTTCCAGGAGGGCGGCAGGCTCATCCGGGCTACCGGCATCCAGCTGGAATCCCTGGCCATTGTGGAGCGGATGGACCCGGCCACCGGCGAGATTGAGTTCCGGGAGCAGTAACGCCTCCTCCCCTTTCCCATAAAACGACAAAGCGCCCCCGGCTCGCTGAGCCGGGGGTGCTTTACTATGTGTCCGGAGATTCCCAATGAATTATAGTCTATCCTTTGTACTGCTCGGGAACCTGGTCGATGGTCTGATACTTCTCCATGGCCGCATCCAGAGACATTCCCTGGGCCACGCAGTCCTTCCGGGCGGCATTGATGGCCTGAATCTCCTTAATGCGCTTGCCGTCCAGGTCATAGCCGTGCATGGCCCAAAGGGTCAGCGCCCAGGCGCACATGGGGATGACGCAGAACAGAACGATGACCACCCAGTTCATGCCGTCGACGTAGGGCGTGGTCTTGGTGGGGAGCTGCTCCAGTCCAATGATGGTGACGGCAATGCCCACCACGGTGGCGGACAGGGAGGACACCAGCTTATCCACCAGGGAGAACAGGGTGCCCATGATGCCGGGGATGAACTTGCCGGAGCGATAGGTCTCGTAGTCGGCGCAGTCGGCCACCATGGGGATGGGCATATCGGCGGTGGCGTAGTATGCGCCGTAGCCAATGCCAAAGCAGAGGATGAACAAAATCGTGTAGAGGTTAATACTCAGGCTGCCGTCTGTCATAATGGACAGGATGAACGCGTCCCCATGGCCCCACAGGAGCAGCAGGATGAGCACGCCCACATAGCAGATCAGCGCCACACGGACATATCTGGTCAGGGACGCTTTTTGTCCATACTTCTGAGAGGTGCGCACCGTCAGGGCGAAGAAGGGCACGGCAAACACGTAGCCCAGCACCATCATGGGCAGATATAGCGTATCATAGTTGCCCATCATGCAGCCGTAGAGCATACACAGAACGGTGACGTTAGTGGCGATGGAGAGGGCCAGCTTGCAGCTGCCGCCTGCGACCATCAGCCGCTGCATGGGCTTGTTGGCCTTGATAATCTCGATGTACTCGGAGACCTTAACCTTCTCCTGCTTGGCTCCGGCGATGCCGAAGTACTTGGGCTGGTCCTTCTCCCAGATGCCGATGATGGCCAGGGCGGTCAGGGCCACGGAGACGATGATGCCGATGGGGGCCATGAACGCAAACCAGCTCTGGTTGTAGTCGCCGAAGAAGCTGTCGCCCGCCAGGATGGGGCCGACGAACTGCATGGCGCCCATGCCCAGCAGAGAGCCGATGGTGTTGAAGATGGTGAACAGCGGCCGCTGGTTGGGGTCGTTGGTCAGGACGGCCTGGGCTGCACGGGTGACGGAGGTCTGGAAGGTGTAACCAATGACCCAGACGGCATACAGCAGGATAAACAGGACGTAGCGCAGCCACATCATGCTCTCCGGCACGTAGGGGGTGAATACATACAGGCAGATGACCGAGACAGCCATAATTGCACTGCCGATCACCATAAAGGGACGGAATTTTCCGAATTTACCGTTGGTCTTGTCCATCAGTGCGCCGATGATGGGGTCAGTAATGGCATCGAAGACACGCATGCCCGTGACCATAAAGGACGCAAAGACGGTGGCAATGCCCAGAACAGTGTTGCCGAAGGTTGCAATGTAGGACAGGATCAGGACATAGTACACGTTGGTCGCGCCGTTGTTCATGGGGAACAGCACGAGCTGGTACATTTTTGCCCGGTTGACTCCTGAGGCTGGGGCAGTTGCCTGCTTTTCACTCATGTTGAACATTCACCTCTCAAAAAGTGTAGGCATCCCCGCCCCTCTCGGGGCGGGGATGGGGTGGAAGGAACGGATTTGCTTACTCCTTGACGGTCTTCATGAAGGAGGTGATGATGAGCAGCACAGCGGCGATTGCAAAGCAGACGATGCTGGCGATCATCATGTAGAACACGCTCCAGGCGGTGCTGTTCTGGGAGTCCCAGGAGAACAGGCCGGAGATCATCAGGATACGCTCGTTGGCCATCTGGCCGATGATGAGGCCATAGACGCCGACGGTGACCATGATGGACAGGGTGCTGACCACGTCCAGGTCGCCCAGGCTGGTGGTGGGGGTGATCACGGCCACTACGGACAGGACGACACCCAGAACAGCGCCGGCGGTCAGCAGGCCAAAGGACGAGAGGGAATAGGAGGTGCTGATGTTATTGTTGATGATCAGCAGGACCAGTCCGGCGATCCCCAGAATCGCAGCGACGATCTGCAAATAGCCTCCTACGGTACGGTTTTTCAGAGCGGTCATATCATTTTACCTCCTTCTTCTTGCCTGCGGTGAGGTAGACGATGAAGCAGACGACCATGAGCACAGCGGAGACGCCGATGGCTGCATAGTACGCCACACGCCACCAGACCATGACCTGCTCAATGGTGGTCGTGCTGTTGTAACGGTTCATCAGGTTGCTCTGGCTGAACGCATAGAGAATCTGGTGGACGGACTGCTTGACGGACTCCTGGAGGTTGGCGTCGCCGTCGATCAGGCTGGAGCTGACGGTGTTGCCGTCCACCTGGCCTGCGAAGTAGCTGGTGTTCTCCAGAGTGACGCTGCCGTAGAAGCCGGACATGCCACGGGTATCGTAGCAGGTGACGCCGGAGGCCAGAACTGCGGTGTACAGATCCATGTCGTCATAGATGTCGGTGACGCAGTAGCCCTTGAAGCCCCACTCGCCGTTCAGGATGTTGGTGATCAGGTTGTAGCTGCAGGTAACCTCCACGGGGCCGATCTTGCTGAAGGAGGTCATGACGCCCAGCATGCCGACGTCCTCTTCCTCGGTATCATACTTGAATGCCTCGAAAGCGATCTGGAAGGCACGCAGGTCGCCCTCACGGGCCTTCTGCTCGGTCATGTAGGGGGCCACGCCGTCACGGTTGGTCTCCTGGTCGTTGAAGGCAAAGTGCTTGGGTGCGGCGATCAGGCCGTTGGACAGGCCGCCGATGGCGAACTCCATAGCGGTGGTGCCGGTCAGGATGGGATCCTCGGAGTAATACTCGCCGTTACGGCCGTTGTAAGCGGTGCGGTGGGTGTTCAGGCCGGGGCCCCACAGGATGGGAATGCCCAGGAACAGGGACTCGACGCCGACAAACTCGCCGACCTCATACTGCAGGTCATGGTTAAAGGAGGAAGCGATGTTGGGAGCGCCGGCAAAGACGCAGCCCATCCAGGCGCTGTTGGGGTCGTCAGTGCTGATGGCCCAGGGGGCGCTGGTGTCCTTGTTGGCGGACAGGGCCAGGGCGATACCGGTGGCGGCGTTCTCGGTCAGATAGGCCTCCTGCATGTTGATGGAGTCAATACCGGGGATAGACGGGCCGCCGTAGGTGGCCAGATACATGGCCTCCTCCAGGGAGATCTGATCCAGCAGCTGAGTCCACAGCTCGTCGTCATAGTCCACGCCGTACATCTGATAGAATTCCACACCGTTGTCCTGCTCCCAGAGGATGCTGGAGGTGTCGTCGGTGGTGGACATGGTGTAGTAGTTGCCGTTGAGGTAGCTGATGAGCTGGTCATCGGTCAGGGTCATGTCGGCGTACTCCACAGGATAGGTGGCCTCCCAGTCGCTGCGGGACAGGTAGGTGCCCTCGCCATCCTGGAAGTAGTTCCAGTCAGCATAATCCAGCTGGTTGGAAATCGCCACGCCAGCCTTGGAGATGGAGAAGGCGGTCTTGGAGATGACGTCCTCGGTGATCTCCAGGGAGTAAGCCATACTGGCGTCGCCCTCGCCCACCATGCCGTCCTCCTCGGTATAACCCTGGAGGGCCATGATGTTGTTCAGAGCGTAGTGAGCACCGTTGCCCACGGCGAAGTAATAGGTGCCGGGGTCCATGATGTAGGTGCCGGTGGTGCCGTCGCCGTTGTCATAGGTCTCGTCATAGCTGGCGATATTCTGGAGATCGGCCACGACGGTGACGACCTCGGACTCATTGGGCTCCAGGGTGTCGGTCTTGCCGTACTCCAGCAGCTGGATGGCGGACTTCTCCACGCCGCCCTCGATGTAAGGGGCCTGGCCGTAGATCTGGACGTTGGCCTTGCCGGCCACATCGCCGGTGTTGGTGACCTTCACGTTAAAGGTCAGGGTGGCGGTGGGGGTACCGTCCTCTGCGATGGAGACGTACAGCTCGGGTTCGCCGTCCCATTCATAGCTGAATGTGGTGTAGCTCAGGCCATAGCCGAAGCTATAGACCATCTCGGCCTCATAATCCCAGCCGCCGTCGGAGGCGTAGACGCCCGCGGTGGAGTCAGCGTTGTGAACGCCCAGGACGGAGTCATAGTAGCGGGTCTCATAGTACTTGTAGCCCACATAGATGCCCTCGGCCTCGATGACATAGCTGCTGGAGTCGTCGTCGGTAATGACGGAATCAGCATTGCTATAGGTGTAATAGCCCATGTTGACCGTGGCAGGGGCGGACAGGTTGTAGGTGGCATAGGTGTCGGACAGGCCGCCGGAGGGGCTGACCTTGCCGCAGAGGACGTCAGCCACGCCCAGCATGCCGTAGCAGCCGGGGAAGCCGATCCACAGGATGGCGTCCACGTCGGGGTCGTCCTGCAGCTCAGCGACTTCCATTACGTTGGTGGTGTTCAGGAGCACGATAACGGTGTCACTGACCTCCTTGGCCAGCTCGACCACTGCCCGCTCGTTGTCGGTCAGCTCCAGAGGCTCGGAGGCGCCGGTACCCTCGGCAACGCCGCCCTTGATATAGTCAGAGCTCTCAGCGCTGGGACGGCCCAGAACCACGATGGCGGCGTCGCCATAGGTGGCAAAGCTGGCCTCGTAGTCGGCGTTAACATCTGCATACTCGGCAATGGTGGGCTCCTGAGGATCGTAGATCTCAGTGGTCTCTTCGTTGTTGGCGTGCTGATAAGTCTCATTCAGAGTCTCATAGACCTCCAGCATGGTGGGGTTGACATTCATGCCGGCACCGTCGAACTCGAACTCGCTGCCGCTCCAGCTGTCGATGGTCTGGCTGAACGTGGTAACCATGGTGATCGTTCCATCGTCATTGACGGTGTAGCTCTGGCCCAGGATAGTAGCGATGGTGTTGGCGAAGTCGGTCTGATTCTCAGACAGGGCCTGAGACAGGCTGATGTAGGGGCCCTTGGCGTAGGAGCCCATGCCCTGGCCCAGCAGGTTGGCCACGGAGCGGATGCCCAGCAGGGTGATGTTGCTGCCGGAATCCAGAGGCAGAGCGTCGTTGTCGTTCTTCAGCAGAACGCAGCTCTCTGCGCCCTCCTCGCGGCCCAGGTCGATGGCGGCCTGGATGAGGGCCTCGGAGTTGCCGGTGCCGTCGTCATTCAGATACTGGTCATCGGGAACGTACTTATCGTACAGGGGATCGTCGTCCGTGCTCTCAGAGGTGAACACGGAGCTGGTGGTGCCCAGCGTACTGTCGATGGTGGAGCTATAACCCTCCATGATGCTGCCCAGGATGATGGACACGCACATCAAAAAAGCGAACAGTGCGGAGAGGCCTCTCATGATTTTTTTGGCCTTCATTGTTGGTTTCACGTCTCCCTCCATAAAAGTATGTGAAATCGTTTTGGAACGCAGTCAGGTTCCCCCTTTCTGAAATATGGCAGCGCTCCCGCTCCTGCGTCTGGGGAGCGCCGCTCTATCTACACCCGCCAGCCTCCTCCATCGAAGGGCGGAATGTAATAGACAGGTCAGATCACACCCAGTTGGCGCTGTTGCTGCTCTTGGCGCTGAGGGTGTAGGCCGGGTTGGGCGTATCCACCTTGTGGATGACGGAGGTGTCCTCCTGGTCGCCGGCCACGGCACGGATCTCGTGCTGTCCGGTGATGGCGACGGTGAAGGTGAACACATGGCTCCCGCTCTTCTTCTCCACTAGCTTGCCGTCCACATAGAGGGCGACCTCCGGCTGGTTGGAGTAGACCTTCACGGTAGTCTCGCTCTCCACCCGGTCCACATACCGCTTGGAGCAGAGGTGGACAAAGGGATCGTCGCTCCACCAGGCCTTGTAGAGATAGAAGCTGTCCTTCTTGGTCTTGCGGTCGAAGGTCACCAGGCCCTTGTGGTTCATGCCCGGCTCGCCGCCCTGGTCTCTGGCGTCGGCGGCAAAGTCAAACATATTCCAGACGTGGGTGGCCCACATCCAGGGGCGCTTGTTGATGAACTCCAGCAGGTACTCGTGGTAGATCGCCTGATACTCCTCGGTGTGGTCGCCCCGCTTGGGGTGAGAGGAGTGGAGGTTGGGCATGCCCTCTGCGCCGTACTCGGAATAACCCAGGGCACGGTTGGGATAGACCGCGTGGAAAAAGTCCACCCACAGGTCGTTGAGGAACAGGCCCGGCACATACCAGCCCAGATACAGGTTCCAGCTCACCACGTCGGTGATATGGGCCACCTTGTTGAAGGGGCCGCACATGGCATAGCAGGCCAGGGTGGTGAAGCGGGTGGGGTCCATCTTGTGGCACAGGTCATTGAGGACGTGGTGGTTATCCAGCATGTCCGCCTTGTCCTTGGTGCTGATGGTAATCTCGTTGGAGACGCCCCAGCAGACGATGCAGGCGTGGTTGTAGTTCTGGGTAATCAGCTCCTTCATCTGGCTGATGGTGTTCTCCCGGCCGTTGGGCATATGCTCGCTGATGTAGGGGATCTCCGCCCAGACCACCATGCCCCGCTCGTCGCACAGGTCATAGAAGTACTGGTCGTGCTGATAGTGGGCCAGACGGATGGTGTTGCAGCCCATCTCGCAGATGAGGTCCATATCCTCCTTGTGCATTTCCTTGGTGATGGCGTTGCCCAGGCCTCTCCGGTCCTGGTGACGGCTGACGCCGCGGAGAGGATAGGAGCGGCCGTTGAGGAAGAAGCCCTTCTTCGGGTCCACATAGAAGCTGCGCACGCCGAAGCGGGCGGACGCCTCGTCCACCGCCTTGCCGCCCTTGTACAGGGTGACGGTGGCGCTGTACAGGTAGGGGTCCTTCACGCCGTCCCACAGGTGGGCGTTGGGGATGATGAGGGTGACGTCCTTGCCCTCGCCCTGGGCCACCTCGGCCCCGGAGGCGTCGGTCAGGCTGACCTTCACCTGGTCAAAGTCGCCCACAGGATAGCTGACCACCTGGACCTTGCCGTTCTTGTCCTCTACGGTGGGGGTGATCTGCAGGCCCGGGCCGCCGAAGTAATCCAGGTCGAAATGGGCCCTGTTCACCACCAGCAGGTCCACGTCCCGGTAGATGCCGCCGTAGAAGGTGAAGTCCGCCTTCTGGGGATAGACCTTGTCGTTGACCCGGTTGTCCACCGCCAGCTCCAGCAGGTTCTCCGCCTGGAGCAGACCGGTGATGTCCTTCCGGAAGGTGGAGTAGCCGCCGTCGTGGGAGCAGATCTCCTGGCCGTTCAGGGTCACCACACAGCTGGAGTTGACCCCCTTGAACTGAAGATAGACCAGCTCGTCGACGGCGTCGAAGGCGGGTTTTTCAAAGGTGTGTTTGTAGGTAAAGACGCTGCGGATGTAATCGTTTCCGCCGTCCTGACCGTCGATGTTGTTCCAGGTGTGGGGCAGGTCTACCGCCACCGTATCACCTTTCGGCCCGGTAAACTGCCAATTCTTGTTGATGTTGATGATTTTTCTCATTTCTGCCCCTCCAAACCGTGTCATGAACGTTTCGCACAATTTTTGCCGTCCGGTTGCTCCTCTTATCATACACAATTTACAGACCTTTGTGTTGCGAATTTGACTAAGTGGTTGCTTTTCTGGCGTAAGTGGTCACCGCTCCTCCCCGCCCCCGCGGCACACACCGGACATCTGTTTTTATATTTTACACCCGTTTTCCAAAAGTTGCAACCACTTTTCAAATGTTTTGTTGTTTTTCTTTTGGAAATTTCTGCCGAAAAGCGAAAAATTGCCGGAGCAGGGGGCCTGCTCCGGCAATGGGCCTTGATTCATTTGCTGTCCTCCGGCAGGGGGATGGAGATGCGCAGGGAGAAGCAGCCTCCCTCGGTGGCCACCGTCATCTCGCCGCCGTATTTCCGGGCGGTGTGGCGGATGCTCTTCAATCCATACCCGTGGTAGCCGTTTTTGGGCTTGACGGAGACGGGGAGCCCGTCCCGGAAGGTCAGCTCCTCCTGGAGGGGGTTGGTGACGCTGATGACCAAGAATCGCTGCCGGACGTGGACCAGCACGTCGATGACCCGCAGCTCCTTGGTCTCGCATTTGCGCACCGCCTCGATGGCGTTGTCCAGAGCGTTGCCCATGACGGTGTACAGGTCCACCGGGTCCATAAAGCCCAGGCTGGAGCCGTCGGCCACGCAGTTGATGCTGATCTCGTTGGCCTCGCACAGGAGGCTCTTCTCTGTGAGGACCGTGTCCAGGGTCTCGTTGTTCGTCCGGACGGCGGCGTCGTAGATGCGCACCGAGTCCTCGATCTCCCGGATGTACTGCTCCCGCTGCTCGCTCCCCTCCATGGTACGCATGGCGGCCACCTGATGCTTCAGATCATGGCACTTGCGGTTGATGAGGGCGATGTTTTCCTTGGAGAGCCGGTACTGCTCCGCCTGCTGGTGCCACATCCGGTTCATGGTCTCCAGCTCGTGGCGGATGGCGCTTTTCTGGAACAGAGAGGTCTGGAGATAGAGGATGGTCAGACAGTAGATCTGGCACAACAGGAGCAGGACGCCGATGGTCCCCTGGGGGTTCAGCGCACCCCCCTGATAGGCCGCCGTCCACAGTCCGCCAAAAAGCAGGTACAGGAGGATGGCGGAGGTCAGCTGCCGGGGCCCCACGTGCCGGGTCTCATAGACCGGCAACCACCGATCCACCGTCAGCCCCAGGGCCACGCACACCGCAACTGTCAGCAGGAGTAGCAGCCCCAGCTGGGCCAGGGAGGTCTCCGCCCGGAGGCCGGGCAGGTACTGGCAGAGCATCTGCCAGATCTCATAGAGCAGAGAGCCGGTGCAGCACGACCAGATGGCAAAATACAGCGCCACCCCCGGCTTTGCAGTGGTGCAGCTCAGGCCCATCAGCCAGCCCACGGCCAGCAACACCAGGGACCACAGGTACGCCGCCACCGAGGTGGACGCCGCCAGGGCAAGCCCCCACTCCAGCAGCAGCTGACCCGCCAGCCAGGCCGCCGCCCCCGGGCCGAATCCCTTTCTCCGGGGGAGAGGATAGAGATAAATAACACATACCAGCCACCGGAGGATGCACTCCGGCAGGACGTCGGCAAAGACCGTCAGCGCAGGGGTCATGTGTTGCCTCCCACGTAGCTGGTCACTGCCTCCAGGAACGACGCCTTGTTCCGGCGGCTGATCTCCAGCTTGCTCCCCGCCACCGTCACCACGTCCCGATTCACCTCGGAGACGTGGGCCAGATTCACCAGGTACCAGTGGTTGCACCGGGCAAAGTGATAGGGGGTCAGCTCCGCCTCAGCGCTCTGCATGGTGCCCCGGAACACATATTCCCCGCTCCGGGTGTGGTAGTGAAGCATGTGGTTCTGGATCTCCACATAGAAGATGTCCCGGGTGTTCAGTCGGCGGAGCCCGCCGGGGAGGGGAAGAGTTACTGTGCCGCCGGTGCGGTTCTTTGCCCGCTCCACCGCCCGGTCAAATTTCAGGGCAAAGGTATCGTACTGTACCGGCTTGACCAGAAAGTCCAGCGCACCCACGGAGTAGCCGTCGATGGCGAACTGGGCCATCTGGGTGATGAACATGATGACCACCTGCTCGTCGTACCGGCGGATCAGCTCCGCCACCTTCATCCCGTCCATATCCGGCATTTTGATGTCCAGCAGCATGATATCAAAGCCTCTGTCCTCGCTCTGGATCAGCTCCACGCCGCTGCTGAAGAAAACGACCTCCAGCGGCTGGGAACGGGTTTCGGCATACCGGTTCAGATAGCGCTCCGTCTGCTCCCGATAGCTCTGCTCGTCCTCTGCCACCGCAACTCGCAGCATATGGCCGTCCTCCCTTCCTGCTCGCCGCCCATGGGCCGGACGGTATTTCAAACCATTTTACAGTATTATAGCAGAGCTTGGCGAAAAAGAGAATAGAAATGTGGAAAAAGCTGGGCCTGGATTTTCAGAAACGCACCCAATTCCCCCCAAAACATCCAAGGCGCAGTCACCCGCATAGGACTGCGAATGACTGCGCCGGTGGCCGGGGCTGCCGCTTCAACGGAACAGGAACATCCCTCTGATTTGCAGCCCGGAGCGCGGCTCTCTTCTCTGTCTGCGCTCCTGTGGCCTATTTCACAGACGGGGGCGATGGGCGCTGAGCCTGACAGCGGCTCCTGCCCCCGTCCGGCCCGGCGTTCCACGGTGAGGTTTCGTCCCTCTCCGCCGCCTCGCCGCCTGCTGGTATCATTCTGCCCCGTCTGCGTCCGGCTATGCACCTGACGCCCCTGGCACATTTTTCCGGCAGTATCCTTATATAATAGAGCAGCATATAACAGAGCGCCGATGTGAGGAGATGGTCTGTCATGACGCTGGAGCTGCTCGTCCCCGTTTTGGCCCTGGGCTGCGGGGTCCTGGCCTTTCGCCGGGCCGCCCGTCCCCTATTTCGGCTGCTCTGCCGGACGGCGGCTGGCGGACTTTTCCTGGCACTGGCCGCCCCGGCGGGGAGCTGGCTGGGGATGGGTCTGGGGGTCAATCTGTTCAATTCCCTGGTGCTGGGGCTGCTGGGGCCTGCCGGTCTGGGGCTGCTGCTGATGCTCCGGTGGAGCCTTTTGCCCGGCATCTAGGAGCCAAAGGAAGAAATTTTGAAAAATGAAAACGAGAAATCAAGAGCATACGCGAGTATTTGGCCGATTTTGAAAGAATTTGCCGGGCTAAATCAAATTTCCTGTTGACAGGAAACCCGCGGCGTGCTATAAATATACCTGCGCTGTTTTGTGGCCTTTCCCACTCACAATCGGCGTATTGCAGGTTATTTTTATACGAGAAGAACGTTTGGAGGTTCTCATATGTCCACCTATATGGCTAAAAAAGAGGACGTCGTCCGCAAGTGGTATGTGCTGGACGCCGCCGGAAAGCCCCTGGGCAAGACCGCCGTTGCCGCCGCTGACATTCTCCGGGGCAAGGTCAAGCCCGATTTCACCCCCCATGTGGATACCGGTGATTTCGTCATCATCATCAACGCCGATAAGGCGGTCCTCACCGGCAACAAGCCCACTCAGAAGTACTGCCGTCACCACTCCGGCTGGACCGGCGGTCTGAAGGAGATCCAGTACAAGACCCTGATGGCCAAGCGCCCGGAGTTCGCCATGGAGCTGGCAGTCAAGGGTATGCTGCCCAAGAACAGCATCGGCGATGCCTGCCTGCGCCGCCTCCGCGTCTACAAGGGCGCCGAGCACGGCCACGAGGCCCAGAAGCCCATCGTTGTGGAATAAGGGGAGGTAATCGAAGATGTATCAGAGCAAGAAGCCCTATGTGTACGGCACTGGCCGTCGTAAGTCCTCTGTCGCCCGGGTCCGCCTGTATGAGGGCGGCACCGGCTCCATCACCATCAACGGCCGGGATATCGACGATTACTTCGGCCTGGACACCCTGAAGCTCATCACCCGTCAGCCCCTGGTCCTCACCGACACCGTGGGCAAGGTGGACGTGGTGGCCACCGTCTCCGGCGGCGGCGTCAGCGGACAGGCCGGCGCGCTCCGCCACGGCATCGCCCGCGCCCTGCTGGAGATCAACCCCGATTATCGTGGCGCCCTGAAGAAGGCCGGTTTCCTGACCCGCGATCCTCGTATGAAGGAGCGGAAGAAATACGGTCTCAAGGCCGCCCGCCGCGCCCCCCAGTTCAGCAAGCGATAATCAACAGATTTTTCACCGCTTCTCAGTACGTCTTTGGGCGTCCTTTTGCGGGAAATCGCTTGTTTATGTGGCTGTGAGGTGTCCTGTATCGTCTCCCGTGTTCTTGAACAGGGAGCAGGTAGGAAGCGGGTAGGAAACAAAAATCACAGCCTCCAAAAGCCAATCAGACAGGAGATGTTTTCCATCAGGAGAACATCTCCTGTTTTCTATTTGGCGCATTTCTTCTTGCCTGTTCCATTCTGAATCAGATTTGGTTGATTGCGTCAACCAGCGCCCGGATGTCCAGATGGGTGTAGACCCGCTCAGCCAGTGTCATGGCTCCTGAGTGGCCCACGATCTTCTTGATCATGGTCTGGTCTACATGGGCCTCCGCCAGCATGGAGATACAGGTATGCCGGGTGTCGTGCGGCTTATGCGCAAACCCAAGCTGCTCCATCAGCGGGGTCCAATAGCTGTCATAATAGTTGCGATACGCAAAGTACTTCTGTTCCGGCGTGTGCAGGAGGTACTCGCAAGTAGAGTTCTCATACCAAGCCTGGTAAAATGGAAGCGCCTTGTCTGCGATGGGTACCTTACGGATACCGTTTTCTGTCTTACTGCTGATAACGTCGAAGTACTGCTCCTCCAGGTGAACATCCGCCTTCTTCAAATCAAGCAGCTCGGAGATACGGCAGCCGCTGTAGATCAGCATCAGCACGATCTGGTAGTAGGGGTCGTCTTTCAGCGTCCACAGCCGGTCGATCTCCTGCTTCGTGAACTTGCTGCGGTCACGCTTGTCGGGGTTCTTATCCTTGTAGCGAAGGATGTCTACATACTCGGAATAATCCTTGTTGCAGATGTCATTTTTCATCGCATAGCTGTATAGCTGATTGAACAGCCCTTTCAGCTTCTTGAGGGTCGGGTAGTTTTTCCCGCAGGTGTCCACAACAAACTGCAAATCTGCAAGCCTGATCTCCTTGAAGATCTTGTTGTAAAGGGTTCCGCACACCCGGTAAGAGGCTTCGTAACCGTGAACGTTGGATTTGGATATGGTCGGATATTTGGACTTCGACCACAGCTCGTAAACCTCCTGGAAAGTGACTTTCGAGGCTTTAACATCAAAGGGATTCTGGTTGAACTCTGCCAGCATCTGTAAGCCTTCTGCCTTGGTTGCGGCATAGCCGATGATGACATACTCCTGCACCATTTTATCCTTGGCCTCATCGTATCTCCAGCCTGCGGTCTTGCGAACCATATAGGGTTTTCTGCGCTTTCCGGACATTTTCTTTACGCTTCCATATCCGTTGGGTAATTTCAAAAACTATCAAACTTCCTTTCTCCCAGTTCTAATTTTTGCTGTCGGTTTCCAAACCGGCAGCTTTTTGTTTTGCCTGCTCTACCTGTTGGGCCACAAGCGTATCCCTGCGGCGAATCCGTTCTTCTGGCGTCAATGTCTCCAGCTCTCTGTCAGCCAGCGGGATGGGCGCATAGTAGGCCAACTGATGATCGAGCCATTCGTCATACTGCGCTCTGTCAGACCAATAGGTTTCGAGCCGTTCCCGTTCATCCCGGAAGGATTCCAGGAACAGACAGAGTGGATGGCCTGGTGACAGATGAGAGCCGTATCAAGCGGGACATCTTCTATGAGATCAACGAGTACCTGGATACCGGAGTCGCACGGAAGGTAGATCACCTGTTCAACGCTCTGAAAATGGCGGCGTACTCGGAGCCGATGCCCCTGCAAACAGACCGTATCCATGTGGCTAACGGCACCTATCACATGGATGGCACGTTTACCGAGGACAAGGAGTTCTGCATGAACCGGTTGGCTGTCGGGTATGTACCGGATGCCCCAGCGCCCACAAGGTGGCTGCAATTCATGTCCGAGCTTCTGTACGAGGAGGACATTCCCACCGTGCAGGAGTACTTGGGCTACTGCCTGCTGCCCACCACCAAGGGGCAGAAGATGCTCATGCTTATCGGCAAGGGCGGCGAGGGCAAGAGCCGTATCGGTCTGGTGATGAACGCCATCTTCGGAACCAGCATGAACACAACCAGTATCCAGAAGGTGGAGACGAACCGTTTCGCCCGTGCCGACCTGGAGAGCAAGCTGCTGATGGTGGACGATGATATGGACATGAACGCTCTGCCTAAGACGAACCACATTAAATCCATCGTCACCTCTGAGTGCAAGATGGACGTGGGGCGGAAGGGTGTCCAGAGCCAACAGGTTCAAATCTATGCCCGCTTCCTGTGCTTCGGAAACGGAGC
>JAJQFJ010000052.1 GCA_021201185.1 Clostridiales bacterium | reverse complement strand
TCCGGTGCTCCCCCGATTGTCAACCCCCTTTTTGCGGGTTTTTTCAGGTTTTTTCGGGCGGGCTTGGGTGATCGTCCTTTCCGGTCCCCATTCTGCCCGACGCCAGGCGCCACCGGACAAGCCTGTCTGCGGCACCTGGCGATCACGCTTCGCCAGACGCCCCAACCCGCTTGACACAGTGGCGCCTTCAGATGAGTTTGATGACTTTTAAATGGACTCAACCCATTTCTTCAGATCGGCGACGGTCTGTCTCCTGTTGAGGAGCTTTCCGGTGATAAGCTCCGTCTCTGCGGACACGGACGCCTTCAGGACCTCCCCGGTCCGTCCGAACCCGCTGCCGCCAGAGGTGACAAAGAGGACGATTTTCTTCCCGGAGAAATCATAGCTCTCCAGAAACGTGTTGACGATGGTGGGCGCAACGCCCCACCAGATGGGAAAGCCCAGAAAGATCGTGTCGTATCCGGCGATGTTGGCGTTCCGGTCTGCCAGTGCGGGGCGGCTGGAGAGGTCCTGCATCTCTATGGAGCTGCGGGACTTTTTATTTGTCCAGTCTAGGTCGGCGTCGGTATACGGCTCCAGAGGCCTGATCTCATACAGATCTCCCTCCGCCGCCTGCGCCAGCTTCCCTGCCACGCCTGCGGTGACGCCGCTGGCCGAGAAATAAGCTACTAATGTTTTAGACATGTGGCAACTCTCCTTTCCATGCCTGTTTTCAGTGCAGATAGGTTTCAAAGAAGGATTCCAGCTTATCAAAGGGGATGATATCCGTCCGGTCGTACAGGTCCGTGTGGACAGCCCCGGGGATGATCATCAGCTCCTTGTTGTCGCCGGTGAGCTTTGCAAAGGCGTCCCGGCTGAAATAGCAGGAGTGGGCCTTTTCTCCGTGGACGATGAGGACAGCGTTCCGGATCTCCTGGCTGTACTGCAAAATGGGCATATTCAGGAAGGACTGGCAGCCCGTTACATTCCACCCGCCGTTGGAGTTCAGGCTGCGGGGATGGTAGCCCCGCGGGGTCTTGTAGTAGTCATAGTAGTCCTTCACGAAGAAGGGCGCGTCCTCCGGCAGGGGGTCCACCACGCCGCCGCCCAGGGCATAGGTCCCGCTCTTGTAATCGGCAATGCGCTGGGCGCAGAGGGCTTTGCGCTTTTCGTACCGGGCCTCCTCGCTGTCCTCGCTGTCGAAGTAGCCGTTGGCGTTCACCCGGGTCATGTCATACATGGTGGAGGCTACGGTGGCCTTGATGCGGGTGTCCAGCGCCGCCGCGTTCAGCGCCATGCCGCCCCAGCCGCAGATGCCGATGATGCCGATGCGCTCCGGGTCCACGTTGTCCTGCACGGAGAGGAAGTCCACCGCCGCCATGAAGTCCTCGGTATTGATGTCAGGGGAGGCCATATACCGGGGCGTACCGCCGCTCTCGCCGGTGTAGGACGGGTCGAAAGCGATGGTCAGAAAGCCCCGCTCCGCCATGGTCTGGGCATACAGGCCGGAGTCCTGCTCCTTTACGGCTCCAAAGGGGCCGCAGACGGCGATGGCCGGGAGTCTGCCCTGCGCATCCTTTGGCTCATACAGATCTGCCGCCAGCGTAATGCCATAGCGGTTGTGGAAGGTCACCTTTCGGTGGTTCACCCTGTCGCTTTTGGGGAAGGTCTTGTCTCATTCCTTTGTCAAATTCAGTTTTTCTTCCATGATGACTGCCTCGCTTTCTGACGATTTAGAATGATATCCTATCTGTCCAGTGAAAAGGTTACGGTCACGTCGCCGTCGCCCAGGGCCTCCTCCCATCCGGTCAGGTCATCGATGCGGCCCAGCCGGGTGTAGCTCCAGGAGTTGGAGCCGTAGAAGATCACGATTTGGCTGCCGTTGTAGAGGACGATGTCCCCCGCCCGGGTCGTCGTCTGGCTGTCGCCGGTGGGCAGGCTGGCTCCAAGAGAGCCGACCTTTTCAAATCCGGAATAATCGCTCATCTCCACCACGACAGGGGCTTCCTCCATCACGGCAACCAGGGCATTGACCGCATCGTTTTCCTCCAGTGTGGCGGTGAACACGCTGTCGCCGATCTGAACCTTCATTTTCACAGGCTTCACCTCCGCATTTTCGTTCGGCAGCGCAAGGCTGCCCACCCATTCAGCTACGTCACTTTCCGTTGCATCCCCGGAGAACCGCTGCCCGTCCAGCCAGGTGACGGTATCAGAGCAGAGCACATGCAGATTTTCGGCACTGGAGCCGATACCGCTGCTGTGAGAGGTGCAGAAAGGGATGATTGTCACGCCGGAGAACGCATAGCTCTCCAAAAAGGTGCTGATGATCCTCGGTGCCTGCCCGTACCAGATGGGATAGCCGAGAAAAATCACATCGTACTGCGCCATGTTCTCTACGCCGCCGGAAATAGCAGGCCGTGCGGAATCGTCCGCCTGTTCCTGGGTGGTTCGGCTGGAGGAATCGTTGTAGTTTAAGTCCTCCTCTGTATAGGGCGTTTCCGGTACGATTTGATAGCTGTCGGCTCCGGTTTCGCCGACGATCCACTGGGCGATCTGCTCTGTTGTGCCGGTGCAGGAAAAATAGGCGACCAGGATATGGCTGCCAGAATCCACCGTCTCATCGGCGACTTCCTCTGTCAGAGCCTCCGCTTCCTGCTGTTCGGTTTCGCTCTCCGTTTCCGGTTGGTCTTCCGCCACCGGAACTGCGCTGTTTTCCGCCTCAGACAAAGCACCTGTATTTCCAGCGCCGCAGGCTGTCAGCAGGATCGTCATGCAGGCCGAGAGAAACAATGCGATAAGCCGCCTCACCCTACTCCTCCTCCCGGTTGAGCTGATAGACCAGGTAATCCAGCCAGTCCAGCCTTTTTTGCTCTGCGTGGATATGATTCAGCAGATCCCGGCGGCCGCTTTGCAGTGTGCGCAGCAGCTCCTTGCTGTTCCCCTTCTCCCTCAGCAGAACGCACCGGGAGATCGTCTCCTCCTCAAAACCAATATCCACCAGGTTTTGATAGAAGCGCTGGGCCTCGTTGTTCCCGTCCGGCACCGATGATCACCTCCTCCGTTTTCCTATATTTTAGAGGAACAAGGTGAAAATAGCAAATGCTTTCTCGCTATGGCTGACTATGCCTGAAAGGTATATCCAGTTCTGCCGAACCGGGTGACGCTGAGCGTCTGTTCTGGGATACGGCCTGGGAAAATGGAGCGCCTGGCCGAAAGGGAAGAAAACCGGCGTCCTTTGTTGACAATTTGGCGGGAGACGGCTACAATAGCAGGAGTGCGTGTCACATACATTTGTGTGTGTACTGAATATCAGAAGGAAGGAATCCACCCGCTATGATGACATTGGAAGAGTTCAGAGAGGCCCGCCGGGCGTTGCAGGGCGTTTTGAGGGACACTCACCTCATTCACTCCGCCTATTTTTCCCGTTGCTGCGGCAATCAGGTCTATTTCAAGCCGGAAAATATGCAGATCACCGGCGCCTACAAAATCCGGGGCGCTTACTATACCATCTCCACGCTGGGCAAGGAGGAGCGGGAGCGGGGGCTGATCACCGCCTCCGCCGGGAACCACGCCCAGGGGGTGGCCTATGCCGCCCAGAAGGCGGGGGTCCCCGCCACTGTGGTCATGCCCACCACCACTCCCCTCATCAAGGTGGAGAACACCAAGAGCTACGGCGCCCGGGTGGTGCTCCACGGGAGCAGCTTTGACGACGCCGCCGACAAGGCCGCGGAGCTGTCCGAGAGCGAGGGCCTGACCTATATCCATCCCTTTAACGACCTGCGCATCGCCACCGGCCAGGGCACCATCGCCTACGAGATCTTCTCCGACCTGCCGGATGTGGACGTGATCCTGGTCCCCATCGGCGGCGGCGGGCTGGCCGCAGGCGTGGCCACCCTCTCCAAGCTGCTCAACCCCCATGTGAAGGTCATCGGCGTGGAGCCGGAGGGGGCCGCCTCCATGAAGGCCAGCCTGGAGGCGGGCCATGTGGTGACGCTCCCCACGGTGGAGACCATCGCCGACGGCGTGGCGGTCAAGACCCCGGGAGACAAGGTGTTGCCCTACATTCAGAAGTACCTGGACGGCATCATCACCGTCAAGGACGAGGAGCTGGTGAACTGCTTCCTGGACATGACCGAGAAGCACAAGATGATCGTGGAAAACGCCGGTCTGCTCACCGCCGCCGCCCTCCAGCATTTGGACTGCAAGGGCAAGAACGTGGTCTCCATCCTGACGGGTGGCAATATGGACGTGATCACCATGGCCTCCATCATTCAGCACGGGCTGATCAACCGCAGCCGGGTGTTCACCTTCTCGGTGCATCTCCCCGACCGTCCCGGGGAGCTGCTCCGGGTGGCGGAGCTGGTGGCCAAGCAGAGCGGCAACATCATCAAGCTGGAGCACAACCAGTTCGTCAACATCAACCGTCAGCACGGCGTGGAGCTGAAGGTGACGCTGGAGGCCTTCGGCGCCACCCACAAGCGGGCCATCCTGGACGCGCTCCAGGCGGACGGCTACGATGCAGTGGAGTGCAATACCTCGTCTGTCTATGACGGGTGACGACAGGAATCGCAGCACAAAGCAGACCCCGACAGCGCTTCGGGGGTAAGAGGGAGCGCTGCCGGGGCATCTATCGAAAGCGGCGGTGGGACAGCCTGGCATTTTCCGGGGCCGAAGGCCGCGTCACTTCCTGTGCCGCCCCGCCGCTTGCTGTTCCTGTCTATGACGATATCAGGAAAATATGGCCGGAATATGGCTAAATCACCAATGTCCTGTGACTTTTTTGTGAAGCCCGGGACCGTTTTCAAGCTGAGAAGGAGCGTCTGACCATGCAGTATCTTCCCCCTGCCCTGGAGCAGCTGGTGGAGCATTTCAACCGTCTGCCCGGCATCGGGGCCAAGTCCGCCCAGCGGCTGGCCTTTTATGTCCTCGACCTGCCGGATGAGGAGGCGGAGTCCTTTGCTCAGGCCATTCTGGAGGCCAAGCGCTCCATCACCTGCTGCCCGGTGTGCCAGAATCTGACGGAGGGAGACGGCCCCTGCGCCCTCTGCTCCAGCTTCAAGCGGGACCACAGCATCGTCTGCGTGGTGGCCGACCCCAAGGACGTCATCGCCATGGAGCGCTCCGGGGAGTATAACGGCCTGTACCACGTCCTCCACGGGGTGTTGTCCCCCATGAACCATGTGGGCCCCGACGACCTGCGCATCAGCCAGCTGGTGCAGCGGGTGGCCTCCGGCGAGGTGCAGGAGGTCATTATGGCCACCAATCCGGACACGGAGGGAGAGACCACCGCCATGTATATCAGCCGTCTGCTCAAGCCCTTTGGGGTGAAGATCACCCGGCTGGCCTATGGCGTCCCGGTGGGGAGCCACCTGGAGTACGCGGACGACGCCACCCTGGCCCGGGCGCTGGAGGGCCGGAGAGAGATCTGACGACAGCGACCCGGGACACAGACCAGACAGAGATCAGACGCCCCGCCGAGACGGTTCCATGACCGTTCCGGCGGGGCGTTTTGTTGTCTTGGGAGGAGCTTACCGCAGCACAGCACCGCAGTCCTGCTCCAGCTGGGCCAGGACGGACTGGATGTCGGCGTCCGCCTCTGCATCGGTGAGGGTGTGGTCCTCCGCCCGGAGACGCAGGGAGAAGGCCACGGACTTCTTGCCCTCGGGGATGGGCTTGCCGGTGTAGATGTCGAACAGCTTGACCTCTTTCACCAGGCCCTTGCCGCCCTTGGAAATGCTGTCCGTCAGACTGGCCACGGGCACATCAGTGTCGCAGACCACGGCGATATCCCGCTCCACGGCGGGGAACTTGGGCAGAGGCAGATAGGTAATCTCCTGCTTCTGGGCCTCCAGCAGCAGGGCGAAGTCCAGCTGTGCGGCGAACATGGGGGGCTCCACGCCATAGTTCTCGTTCACCAGGGGATGGACCTGACCCAGAATGCCCACCAGCTTGCCGTTCACCGTCAGGGTGGCGCAGCGGCCGGGGTGGAAGGTGGGGTCGTTGCGCTCTGCGGCGAACCGGGCGTTCTCAATGCCCAGGGACTCCAGCACTGTCTCTACGGCTCCCTTGAAGGAGAAGAAGTCCAGATTGCCGCCGTAGCCGCCGAGGCAGAGCATCTTCCGCTCGTTGGCCAGCTCCTGTCCCTCCTGGGGGAGGTAAATGCGGGCCAGCTCATAGAGCCGGGCGGTGGGGTTCCGGTGGCTGTAGTTCCGGGCCAGGGTCTCCAGCAGAGAGGGGATGGCGGTGGTGCGCATAATGGAGGTGTCCTCCCCCAGGGGGTTGAGGATGGTGATGGATTTGCGCCGGGGGTCGTCCTCCGCCATGCGGATTTTATTGTAGTAGCTGGGGGAGATGAAGGAGTAGGTCAAAATCTCGCTGTAGCCCAGGCCCCGGCAGATCTGGCCCACATAGTTGGAGGCCTTCTGGGCCCGGTTCAGGCCGCCCCCGGTGGTCTCCCCGTGCATAAGGGTGGTGGGCAGGTTGTTGTAGCCGTAGAACCGGGCCACCTCCTCGGCGATGTCGGAGTAGTGGGACACGTCGCCCCGCCAGGAGGGAACATAGATGGTGTCCCCGTCCAGGGTGAAGCCCAGGGCCAGGAGGGTCTTGCGCATCTCCTCCTCCGGGATGTCGGTGCCCAGCAGACCGTTGACCTTATCCGGCTCCAGCTTCAGGGAGGTGGGGGTGAAGTCCTGGGCCACCACGTCGATGACCCCGTCCAGCACCTCGCCGCAGCCCAGCAGCTCCACCAGCTCACAGGCCCGCTCCACGGCGGGGAGGGTGTTCATGGGGTCCAGCCCCTTCTCGTACCGGCCGGAGGCCTCGGTGCGCATACCCAGGGCGGTGGCGGTCTTGCGGATGGAGACGCCGTTGAAGTTGGCGGACTCGAAGAAGACGGAGGTGGTCTTGTCGGTAATCTCGGAGTTCTCGCCGCCCATGACGCCGGCGATGCAGATGGGCTTCTTCTCGTCGGCGATGACCAGCATGGTGTCCTTCAGCTTCCGGGCCTTGCCGTCCAGGGTGGTCATATCCTCCCCGGGATAGGCCCGGCGGACGTTGATATGGTGGCCCTCCACGCAGGCAAAGTCAAAGGAGTGCATGGGCTGGCCGTACTCGATCATGACATAGTTGGTGATGTCCACGATGTTGTTGATGGGCCGGACGCCGGAGGCGCGGAGCCGCTCCCGCATCCACTTGGGGGAGGGGCCGATCTTCACGTTGCGCACCAGACGGCCGCAGTACCGGGGGCACAGGTCCGGGTCCAGGATGTCCACGTCGGCGTAGTCCACGATGGTATCGCCGCAGCCCTTCACCACCGGCTCGTGGAGCTTCAGCTCCTTGCCGAAGGTGACGGCGGCCTCCCGGGCCAGTCCGATAACGCCCAGGCAGTCCGGGCGGTTGGGAGTGATCTCAAACTCCACCATGTGGTCGTCCAGGCCCAGCACGGCGGGGATGTCGTCTCCCGACTGGCAGTCCTCGTTGAGGATGAAAATGCCGTCCTCGATGCAGTTGGGGAACTCCTTCTGCTGGGCGTGGATGTCCGCCGGAGTGAGCACCGTCCCGTCCCCGGTGTGGTAGCAGATCATGTCTCCGGCGTGGATGTTCTGGCAGTCGGTGGTGACCTCCACCTCGCCCTTACCGGCATCGACCGTCAGGGCATAGGAGCCGTAGGCCACCGTCCGGCAGGAGAGCACCCTTGCGGCCACGATCTTGCCGTAGATGCGGTGCCCGGGCTGGATATCCTCCGGGATGGAGGGCTTTTCTCCGGGGAGGACGTGGTAGTCCCCCAGAATGGCGGCGGGCTTGACGGTGCCATAGGGGAAGTCCCGGGTGTCCAGGCCCAGCTCCGTCAGGGAGCAGAGCATACCGTTGGACAGCACCCCGCGGAGCTTGCCCTTGGTGATTTTGTGGCCCCCCGGGAGGAGGGAGTTGTGCTTGGCCACGGGGACCAGGTCGCCCTCATGGACGTTCCAGGCCCCGGTGCAGATCTGAATGGGCTCCGCCTGGCCCACGTCGATCTGGGTGACCCACATATGGTCAGAGTTGGGATGCCGCTTCATGGAGAGGATGCGGCCCACCACCACATTTTTAAATTCAGCGCCGTGGTCCTCCACCGTCTCCACCTTGGAGCCGGAGATGGTCATGGCCTCGGCAAACGCCTTGTCGCTGACAGAGCCGCAGTCCACGAACTCGTTCAGCCATTTGCGGGAAAGTCTCATATATATTCATGCTCCTATCGTTTTATTTCGGGAGCCTCTCTGTTCAGGCTCTCTCCGTGTGGCAATCAGAACTGCTTCAGGAATCGCACATCGTTCTCATACACCAGCCGCAGGTCCTTGATGCCGAAGCGGCGCATAGCCAGGCGCTCCACGCCCATGCCAAAGGCCCAGCCGGAGTAGACGTCGGTGTCGATGCCGCAGCCCTCCAGCACCTTGGGGTGGATCATACCGGCCCCCAGCAGCTCGATCCAGCCCTCGCCCTTGCAGACAGAGCAGCCCTTGCCTTTGCACTCAAAGCACTGCATATCCACCTCGCAGGAGGGCTCGGTGAAGGGGAAGTGGTGAGGACGGAAGCGGGTGACGGCGTCGGGACCGTACAGGGCCTTGACCACCTCGTTGAGGGTGCCCTTCAGGTCGGCCATGGTGATGCCCTTGTCCACCACCATGCCCTCGATCTGGTGGAACATGGGGGAGTGAGTGGCGTCCGCCTCGTCCTTCCGGAAAACCCGGCCGGGGGCAATCATGCGGATGGGAGGCTGCTTCTGCTCCATCACCCGAATCTGCATGGGAGAGGTCTGGGAGCGGAGGAGGACGGCGTCGTTCTTGGGGTCGTCGTGGCCCTCGGTGATATAGAAGGTGTCCGTCCACTCACGGCCGGGGTGGCCCTCCTCGGTGTTCAGCCGGGTGAAGTTGTAGGCGGCCAGCTCGATCTCCGGGCCGTCGGCCACCTCGAAGCCCATGCCGGTGAATACGTCGGTGATCTCGTCCACTACCTTGGTCAGGGGGTGGATGTGGCCCAGCTCGGTGCGGTCGCCGGGGATGGTCACGTCCACCGTCTCAGCGGCAAGCCGCATCTCCATGGCGGAGGCGGCCAGGGTCTTCTTCTGGGTGGTGATGGCCTCGGTGAGGGCGGTGCGCACCTCGTTTGCCATCTGACCCACCACCGGGCGCTCCTCGGCGGGGAGCTTGCCGGTCTGCTTCAGCAGGGCGGTCAGCTCGCCCTTCTTGCCCAGGTACTTGACCCGGACGGCGTCCAGGGCGGAGTCCACGTCCGTGTTGCGGATGGCCTCCAGCGCCTCCTCCCGGATTTTTGCCAGTTGTTCTTTCATGTGTGCGACAACTCCTTGTTTGGAATGGAATTATGAACTATCAGGGAAAGGGTGAATTTGGCGACAAAAAAGCGCCTCCCCTCCCGAAAACGGGACGAAAGACGTTCTTCCGCGGTACCACCCGAAATTCACCGGAGACGGGGCCCCGGTGCGCTCTGACGCCCGGTAACGGCGGCGGCCCGGCCCGGTCTTTCCCCCGGGCAGCTCCGGAGCGAACCAAGCGGGGGAACGTCTGCCTCTGCTCTCAGCCGGTGGCACAGGCTCTCTGAAAGGGTGGGTCCCGCTATTTTCTCCTTCATCGCTGTTCAACTCTATTACTTATATCATAATGCCGCTCAAAATGCAAGGAGAATTTGAATTTTCCCCGCCGGTCAGGGCAAAAAATACCCCCGCCGCAGGACCGCGGCGGGGGCGTTGTTACAGGAGGTTTGGCTTGAATCGGGAGAATTACTGTTTCTTGCCTTCGCCCCAGCCGGGTGCGAAGATGGTGTTGTCCACAGCGAAGATGATGACCATGGCGACGCCGCCAGTGACGATGGTGGTGACGATGCTCTGGATGGTGTTGCGCAGGGCGTCATTCTCGATCAGAGCGATGCAGATGGGGTTCCAGACGCAGGTGAACAGGTTCATCACCAGGAAGACAGCGATGGTAGCCAGCAGATGCAGCCCGATCTGAGGCGCCAGGGGGCCGTGGCTCTTAAAGGTCACATTGCGCTGGAGGGGGAAGTTGACGCACTCGCCCAGGAAGATAGTGGTCAGGTTGGCCAGAGTATAGGCCAGACCGCCACTGGCCAGGGAGTTGCCAATGATAGCCAGGTTGAAGTCTACACCGAACACGGTTAGCGGGATGTTGGGCCACAGCCACTCGGCGTCGCCCACAACGCCTTCGAAGAAAGACGGCAGGAACATCAGCAACAGCATCTTGATAAAGGTGACCACGTAGCTGAAAATGACGAACAATCCTCCCTTGCGCAGCCACTCGGCGCCCTTGGGATGCTTCTCTGCAAAGCCGTTCCAGATCTTCATCCACCAGTTTTTGATACCTTCCATACATTATCTCCTTTCATTCATCAGAGGTAGGATATTTCCCACCGACACAGCGCAAGTGCACTGCGCTGTGCCGGTTAGCAGGGACAAAGGAAATCAGGTCATGGAATTGGCCTTTTTGATGATCTTCTGCTGACGGACGAACCCGGCGATGATCTTGCCCAGGCCCTTGAAGAAGGCGATAGCGTGGCCGTTGCAGATGGTCAGGATGCCCTCGCACATCTCCTGAGAGCACATGCCGCCTGCCATCTTGCCGATGGCCCGGAAGGGCATGTTGTAGATAAAGGTGATATTCAGGTCGGGGGTGCCCTTCTCGATGCTCTTGTTGAGCAGGTAGGTGAGCAGCTTGTACACCAGCCGGGCCTTCAGGCTCTTGGCGTAGTAGAGCTGGCAGATGGCGTCGTTCATCTCCAAGGTGCCGCTCCAGTGTCCGTCGGGGATGGGATGGCCCAGCAGCTCGGTGAACTCCTCGTCAGAGACGTTCTTGATGTCCGCCACGGCGTAGCTGGGGAGCTTGGACATGTCGTAGGGCAGCTCCGCGCCGGTGCCCTTGACGGTGACGGTGCCGGAGAGCTTGATGTCCTCCACGCTGGCGCCGATGAGGATGTCATAGTCGCCGCCCTCGATCTCGAACTTGTTGGTCTTGACGTTGAAATACCGGAAGGCCTTGTCGTCCAGGGGGATGGTGACAGTCTTGCTCTCGCCCGCCTTGAGGAACACCTTCTGGAAGCCCTTCAGCTCCTTCACGGGACGATAGACGCCGTTGACCTTGGCGCTGACATAGAGCTGTGCCACCTCTGCGCCGTCCACCTTGCCGGTGTTGGTCAGAGTGAAGGTGGCCTCCTTGTCGGAGACGGACAGGTTGCTGTAGGCGAAGGTGGTATAGCTCAGTCCGTAGCCGAAGGGGAACAGGACGGGGACCTTGGCGGTCTCGTAATAACGATAGCCGATGTACAGGCCCTCACGATACTCCACGGTGCGCTCCTTGGCGGGGAAGTAGGGGGCGGAGGGCACGTCGTCATAGCTGTAGGGATAGGTCTCGGACAGCTTGCCGGAGGGGTTCACGTCGCCCAGGATGGTCTTGAGCATGGCGGAGGCGCCGGCCTGGCCGCAGAGGTAGCCGTGGATGAGAGCCTTGCACTTGTCCAGCCAGGGCATCTCGATGGCGGAGCCGGCGGACATGACCACGATGACGTTCTCGTTGACGGCGCTGACGGCGTTGAGCAGCTCCACCTGGCTCTGGGGCAGGCGCATATGGGAGCGGTCCAGGCCCTCGGACTCGGAGATCTCGTCCAGGCCCAGGTACAGGAGGACGTAGTCCACCTTCTTGGCCAGCTCCACTGCCTTGGCCTGGAGCTCGGCGTCCGCCGGGCCCACACGGGGATAGCCCTTCTCAAAGCCGATGACGTTCAGATTGAAGTTGCCGATGACGCCCTTCTCGCCCACGGTGGAGTCCAGCTTGGTGGGGTTGACCACGGAGGAGCCTGCGCCCTGATAACGGGGGGTCTCGGCGAAGTCGCCGATGATGGCCACCTTGGAGCCCTTGGCCAGAGGCAGGATGTTGTCCTCGTTCTTCAGCAGGACGATGGACTGCTCGCTGGCCTTCTGGGCCATGGCGTGATGGGCCTCCACGTCGAACTTGCTGCCCTTGGCAGCGTCGCAGGCGGCCCGGGTGGGGAGAACGACCTCCAGCAGCTCGTCCACGCGGCGGTCCACCATCTCCTCAGAGATGCGGCCCTCCTGGACGGCCTTGACCAGCTGGTTGCCGGAGTCGCCGCCGGTGGTGGGCATCTCCAGATGGGAACCGGCCCGGACGCCCTCTACATAGTCGTTGCAGGCGCCCCAGTCGGAGACGACGAAGCCGGAGAAGCCCCACTCATCCCGGAGGATCTCCTGGAGCAGATGCTCGTTCTCGTTGGCATAGACCTCGTTGATCATGTTGTAGGAGGACATGATGCTCTTTGGGTCAGCCTCCTTGACGGCAATCTCAAAGGCGGTGAGGTAGATCTCCCGAAGGGTACGCTCGTCCACCACGGAGTCGGAGGCCTGACGGCGCAGCTCGGTGTTGTTGGCGGCGAAGTGCTTCGGGCAGGCGGAGACGCCCTTGGACTGGATGCCCCGGACATAACCGGCGGCCATCTTGCCCGCCAGATAGGGGTCCTCGGAGAAGTACTCGAAGTTACGCCCGCACAGAGGGGAGCGCTTCATGTTCATGCCGGGGCCAAGCAGGACACACACGTCCTGGACGGCGGCCTCTTCCCCCAGGTACTGGCCCATCTCCTCGCCCAGAGCAGGGTCCCAGCTGTTGGCCATGGTGGCCGCCGTGGGGAAGCAGGTGGCGGGAACAGAGCCGTTCAGGCCCAGCTGGTCACCGGCGCCCTCCTGCTTCCGCAGGCCGTGGGGGCCGTCAGACAGGGTCATGCTGGGAACGCCGGCATGCTCCACCGTCCGGGATGACCAGAAGTCCTTGCCGGAGAGGTAATAGCACTTCTCCTCCAGGGACATTTTTGAAATGATGTCTTGATGTTTCAGCATAATTTCCTCCCTTTTGCGCGTGTTCGTGGTTTGCCAACAGCTGAAATGAATTTCAGTCTGTCGAAACTGTTTCTGCATTGCCCCAGCAGAAACCGCTTCGACAGGCCCCCAAAGGGAAACCCTTGGGAACCCGCCCCCCGGCAAGCCGGGGGGCGGGAGGGTCGGGAAAGCAACTTAGGTCATCGCTTACAGGTCAAGTCGGGGAAATTACTCGCCCTTCTTGGACCGCTTCACGAAGTTGTAGATCAGCAGGCACTCCCAGAGGACCAGGACGACACCCACGCCGATGTTGACGCCGGTGAGGATGGTCTCCCACAGGTTGTCCTGCGTAGCCAGCTCGATGCCCTCGTCGCTGTAGGTACGGCTGTTGACCGTGACGTACAGGATGCGATGAGCAGCCTGACGCAGAGCCTGCTGGGCGCCTGCGGTCTCGGTGAACTGCATCTCACTGGTGGTGGTGGCATAGTTGACCAGCATCAGGTCGGTGCCATTACGGACGGCCTGGTCGGCGCTCATGTAGCCATAGACGCCGAAGTAGTCGGTCTCAACGAAGCCCTCGAAGCCCCACTCGTCCCGGAGGACGGTCTGGCACAGCTCAGAGGTGCCGCCGGCCCAGCGGTTGCCGATGTAGTTGAAGGAGGACATGACAGCCAGGGAGCCGCCTTCCTTGACGGAGATCTCGAAGGGACGCAGATAGATCTCACGCATGGCCTGCTCGGTGGTCCAGGTGCAGAGCATGGAGCAACGGTTGGCTTCCTGATCGTTCAGGGCGAAGTGCTTCATGTAGGCGTAGACGCCGTGCGCCTGAGCGCCCTGGATGGCGTTGGCGGCGATGGAGCCGGACAGGACGCCGTCCTCGGAGTAATACTCGAAGTTACGGCCGGCGAACGCGGTGCGGTGGGTGTTCATGGCGGGGCCATACCAGCCGGAGGTGTCCATCTCGTCGGCCATCTCGCCGATGGAATCGCCGAAGGCATAGGCGATGTCATCGCTCCAGGTGGCGGCGATCATGACGGCAGCGGGGAAGCCCACGGAGCCCTGACCGGTGAAGTTGTTGTTGATGGAGGCAGGGCCGTCGCAGTCGTTGGTGCGATACTTGTCGATGGACTCGATCGCCAGAGTCTGATAGCCGCCCAGGGCCACCAGGCTGACAGCCTCGTCGATAGTCAGCTGATCCAGCAGGGAATCCCAGGTCTCATCGTCGTAGTCCAGACCGCGGAGATCGACCAGGGACAGGCCATTGTCGGCGCCCCAGGTGGGATACTCGGCGTCGGCGTCCTCATCGGCGGCAGTGGCCTCGGCGGTGAGGTAGTTGCCGACGTTGTAGAAGGTGGCCTTGGCCTCGTCGCTCATGCTGTAGCTGGTGGGAGCGGCAGTGGCCTCAGCGTAGTTGGCAAAGCCGTCGGCGCGGGACAGATAGGTCACATCGCCGCGGGCATAGTCGAACTGGTTGACGGCGGCGGTGTTGTCGCTGTCACGAGCGTTGTCCTCGTCATAGACGATGGTGGAGTCCTGGGTGTAGGTCACGGAGTCGATGACGGTGTTGGCGTCGGAGTTGATGGAGATGATGTAGTCTCCCTGCTCCAGGACGTAGCAGCCATAACCGGTGTCGTCATAGGAGGCCATCTGCTCGATGGGGATGGAGAAGCTGATGGTCTGGGACTCGCCAGCGCCCAGCTCGTCGGTCTTCTCGAAGTCCAGCAGGTTGGCGGTAGCCTTCTCGATGCCGCCGTTGGTGTAGGGCGGGTTGAAGTAGATCTCCACCACGTCCTTGCCGGCCACGGAGCCGGTGTTGGTGACGGTGACGTCGAAGGTGATGTTGGTGCCGTCGTTGGAGAAGTTGCTGATCTCCTGGGTGAAGGTGGTGTAGCTCAGGCCATAGCCGAAGGAGTACTGGACCACATCGTCATAGTTGATCAGGCCCTCGGCAGCGGCGGTGGTGTAGAACTTGTACCCCACATAGATGCTCTCCACATAGTTCACGAAGGTGACGTTGGTGTAGGAGCTGTAGTAGTCGTTGGCCTCGAGGAACTCGTCCATGTTGTCATACTCGAAGTTACCGGCGTTGTTCCAGGTGGGGGTGGCGGTCAGGTCATACACATAGGTATCGACCATACGGCCAGAGGGGTTGACGGTGCCGGCCAGGATCTCGCCCAGAGCGTCGAAGCCGCTCTGACCGGTGCCAGCGCACCACAGCACGCCCTTGATGGAGTCATAGTCCTCGACCCAGCCCAGCTCGAAGGCGTTGGCGCCGTTGTAGATGACGATGACGTTGTCGAAGTTGGAGCAGACCAGCTCGACCATCTCCTCCTCGGGGTTGGTCAGCTGAAGGTAGTGGTCGCCCTCGTCCCAGTCGGAGCCGTTGTTCACGGTGTCGTCATAGGTGCCGGCGAAGTAGATGGAGCCGCCGTTCTGGGTGGCCCAGGAGCCGTCCATAACAGCCTGCATATCGGTGGGAAGGTCAGCACCCTCGCCGCCGACGCGGGAGATGAAGATGATGGCGGTGTCGGAGTAGTCAACAGCGTTGGAGATCAGGCTGTCGTCGTAATCAGCGGCATAGGGCTGGGGCAGAGTCCAGTCCTGGGCCCACATGCCCACGTTGGGCAGGGAGGTGTCGTGATAGGACGTGTAGAAGTCGATCAGCTCGGTGTTGTACTCGATGCCCGCATCGGTCAGGCCCTGAAGGAAGGTGACAGTCTCATAGGCGTCGTTCAGAGCGCCGGAACCGGTGCCGCCGTAGCAGGGATTGGTGGCGGACCAGCCAAAGACGTTGACCTTGGTGGTGGACAGAGGCAGGATGTCGTCATCGTTCTCCAGAAGGGTGATGCCCTCCTCGCAGATCTCGGTGACCAGGCTGGTGGCCTCGGCAGTGGTCTCATCGCTAATCTTGCTGACAGGGGTGCCTGCCACAGAGGTCAGCAGGGTGGACAGAGGCCCGGTGCACATCATGTTGGCGGCGATCAGGATCACCAGAACCACGGCGATGCAGGCCTCGCCCCGGATGAGGCGCTTGACCCTCTTGGCAAGCCCCTTGACGGCAACAATCACGATGATCGCAATGATCAGGGCCACAGCGATGGCAATCAGATGTGAGGTAATCAGACTTACGACACTTACGACGTCATCCCAGTTAATGGCTAGCATAGTTGATTTTCCTCCTTTTTGAATAAAGTTGCTTCCCTAAGCGGTTACGATTATAGCATATGTTCACAGATTTGCAAAGACTTTTTTCACAAACTGCCCGATTTTTTGCGTAAACTGCACACAAGCCTCTCCAAATTGCACAAAAATTCCCGGGGGAATTTGTGGAAAAGTTCATCCCCCGGGAATGTTGGCAATTGATGGAAGCCTATTCACTTTTTACCGGAATTTTTCGGGATCAGAACCTTCAGATCGAACCAGTTCCGCTCGGCCGTGACCGTCACCGTTCCGCCGTAGCGCTGGGCGGAGTAGCGGATGCTCTTGACGCCGAAGCCGTGGAACCGGTCGTCTCCCTTGGTGCTCCGGGGCAGGCCCTCCTGGAAGGTCAGCTCCCCCTCAAAATAGTTCTCCACCCGGATGAGGACGAAGTCCCGCTCCCCGGAGACGGACAGGTGGATGAGCCGCTTCTCCTTATCCTCGATCTTCAGCACGGACTCCACCGCGTTGTCCAGGGCGTTGCCGAAGATAGTGCAGATGTCCATGGCGTCCATGAAGTCCAGCAGGGCGCCGTCCGCCACGGTGGTCAGGCTGATCTTCTGGCAGTAGAGGCTCTTGCTGGTGAGCACCGTGTCCAGAATGGAGTTGCCCGTCTTGTTCTGGGCCTCGTAGACCTTGATGTCGCTCTCCATGGCGTCCAGCCAGTTGCTCCGGCGCTGGGGGTCCGGCTCCGCCCGGAGGGCAGCGATCTGGTGCTTCAGGTCATGATATTTCCGGTTGATGAGGTCGATGCTCTCCCGGGACTGGCGGTACTGGACATATTGGGTCTCCAGGCCGGTCTGGATGGCATCCAGCTCGTACCGGGCGTGGAGCTCCTGCTGCTGCGAACAGCACCGCCAGCGCCCCCAGGTCCACCAGAGTGCGGATGTTGAAGATCTCCGCAGCGTAGTGGCTGGTAAAGGGGGTGTCCGGGAAGATAAAGCTGAGATTGCTGATGATGAAGAACAGTACCGCCACCACCATCGCCGTCAGCATCTCCCGCCGCCCCACGGCGATGCACCGCCCGCTTGGGCAACTCCGCCAGGACAGCACGCCGTATACGGTAAACACCAGGGCGTAGGTGAGCAGCACCGTCACCAGGGCGGCCACAGGCTGCTCCTCGCCGATGATGTAAGCGGCGTAATAATAGTAGAGCTGCCAGCTCAGGGAGGCGGCGAACTCCGCCAGCATAAAGGCGCTGGTGAGGACATAGCCTCCCTCCACCGAGCGCAGGTCCAGGCAGGCCAGCAGCAGGGCCAGCATGATGGCCGCTGACCCGGCCATGCCCACCGACCAGAGGTACACCGGCAGGTTCTCCGTCAAAATCAGCTCCAGCTCCAGTGCCGCCAGGCCGACGGCAGCGGCCCCCACCAGACGCCAGCCGTGGAGCCGTCGCTGGTTGTGAAAGGTCACGGTCAGGAGCATGCAGCTCAGCCACTCCGCCAGGGCGGTATAGTACCGGGGAATGGTGGAGAAGTCGATGACGGCAATGGCGCTCATTTGGTCCGCCCGCCCATCCGGTTGGCCAGGGCCTCCATAAAGGCGCTCTTCCGGCCGCGGCTGATGAGGAGCCTGTCCGCCCCCACCACGGCGCAGCCGTCCTGAATGGCGTCCACCTCGTCCAGGTTGAGAAGATAGCCCTTGTTGCACCGGGAGAAGCCGTAGGGCTCCAGCTCCTTCTCCGTCTCGGTCATGGTGCCGCTGGAGACGATCTCCCCCTGGCGCATATGAAACAGCAGGGTATGCCCCCGGCTCTCCACATAGCGGATTTGGGCCACGTCCACCTTCTGGGCGCCTCCCTTCACCGGCAGGACGATATAGTGGGTCCGGTTCCGGTCGATGCGGCTGAGGGCGCGGTCCATCCGCTGGGAGAAGGCAAAATAGGATACCGGCTTGAGCACATAGTCCAGCGCCTCCACCGCATAGCCCCGGATGGCGTACTGGGGCATATTGGTGATAAAGATGAGGATGACTTCCGGGTCCTGCTGGCGGATGATTTCCGCCGCCGTCATGCCGTCCAGACGGTCCATCTGCACATCCATGAGGATGATGTCATACTCCGGGCGGTAGTTCTGGATGATCTCCTCTCCGTCCTGGAATACGATGACCCTTAACTCGCAGCCCCGCTCGGCCTGATACTGCTCCAGAAAACGACGCAGGGTCTCCGCGCTCTCCTGGTCATCCTCGACGATTGCGATCTGTATCAAGCTCTCTCCCCCTCCTGGCACAGGTGATGGGTATGTATGGTTTTATTATAGACAGCGTATTCCCAAATGTCAAAATGTTCTTGTCCTTTTTTGAATCTTTTTTGCATTTTCTGCCCCTGCCGGTCCGGAGGGAAAACGGCGACGCCCCCGGCGGGCGGTCGTACCGTGCCGGGGGCGGTTCGTTTTGCGGTTATTCGGTCGGGCCGTCGCTCCCGCCGTGGCGCTGCCGCCACTCCTCCGCCGTCAGGCGGCTGACGTGGGTGAGGCGAGGCTGCCGCCCGGTGGGCGGCTCGGTGTGGTGGGGGCGAAAGCCCAGCTTCTCCTGCACCCGGCGGGAGCGCTCGTTTCCCTCAAAATAGCCGCACCAGACGGTTTTCAGCCCCTTCCGGACTAAGCCATAGCGGAGCAGGGCCTCCGCCGCCTCGGGGATATAGCCTCTGCCCCAGAAGGGCACGCCCACCCAGTAGCCCAGCTCCGCGTCCCGAAGGCTGGGGGCGGAGCCGCTGCCGGAATAAGGCATCAGCTCGATGCAGCCCACAGGTCCGGCCACCTCTTTGGGGACGATGGCAAAGCACAGGGGGCCGGAGAGCGCCTTGCGGATGGTGTCCCGGCTGTCGGCCACCCCGGTATGGGGCGGAAAGCCTGTCCAGCGGCCGATCTCCGGGTCGCTGGCGTAGCGGAACAGGACGGGAGCGTCGCTCTCCTCCCAGTAGCGCAGGAGGAGCCGGGGCGTCTCCAGGGTCATGGGTATCCCTCCTCAAAAGGGGAGCCGCGGCTCAGTAGGCCACGCCCCAGACCACCATCTTCTTGGCGGGCTTGCCGCAGACGGGGCAGACGTCGCTCAAATGTTCCTGCTCGAAGGGGATGCACCGGCTGGAGACCCCGGCCAGCTCCTTCATGGCGATCTCGCAGGCCTCGTCGCCGCACCACATGGTCTTGGCAAAGCAGGTGTGCTGCTCCATGGCGGCCTTTACGTCCTCCACCTTGGTGAAGGCGAAGGTATTGCTCTCCATCCGCTGTTTGGCGGACTCGTAGAGGTTGTCGTGGACCTCGGTGAGCAGAGACTGCACCTTTTCCTCCAGCTGCTCCAGGGGGACGAAGTACTTCTCCCCGGTGTCCCGGCGGGCAATGACGCACTGGTTCTTCTCCATATCCTTGGGGCCGATCTCCACCCGGAGGGGGACGCCCTTCATCTCATACTCGGCGTACTTCCAGCCGTTGGACTGGTCGGAGTCGTCGGTCTTGGCCCGCAGGCCCAGGGCCTTGATGCGCTGCTCCAGCGCGTAGGCGGCGTCCAGCACGCCGGGCTTGTGCTGGGCCACCGGGATGACGATGACCTGGATGGGGGCGACGGCGGGGGGCAGCACCAGGCCGTTGTCGTCACCGTGGGTCATGATGATCGCCCCGATGAGCCGGGTGGAAGCCCCCCAGGAGGTCTGGAAGGGATATTGCAGGGTGTTGTCCCGTCCGGCAAAGGTCACGTCATAGGCCCGGGAGAACTTGTCCCCAAAGTAATGGCTGGTGCCGGACTGGAGGGCCTTGCCGTCCTTCATCATGGCCTCGATGGTGTAGGTGGCCTCCGCCCCGGCGAACTTCTCCTTGTCCGTCTTGCGGCCCTTGAGCACCGGCATAGCCAGGGCATCCCGGCAGAAGTCGGCATAGCAGTTGAGCTGCTGCTCCGTCTCCGCCTGGGCCTCCTCCGCCGTCTCATGGATGGTGTGGCCCTCCTGCCACCAGAACTCCCGGGAGCGGAGGAAGGGCCGGGTGCTCTTCTCCCAGCGCACCACGGAGCACCACTGGTTATACTTCATGGGCAGCTCCCGCCAGGAGTGGAGGGTGTGGGCCCAGTGATCGCAGAACATGGTCTCGGAGGTGGGACGGATGGCCATCCGCTCCTCCAGCTGGTCGCTGCCGCCCATGGTGACCCAGGCGGCCTCCGGGGCGAAGCCCTCCACCAGCTCGCCCTCCTTTTTCAGCAGGCTCTCCGGGATGAGCACCGGCATAGCCACGTTCTCATGTCCCGTCTCCTTGAACTTTCCGTCCAGAATGCGGGTGATGTTCTCCCAGATGGCGTAGCCGTAGGGCCGCAGGATCATAAAGCCCTTGACGCTGGCGTAGTCCACCAGCTCCGCCTTCAGGCTGATGTCGGTATACCACTGGGCGAAGTCCTCGCTCATGGAGGTAATCGCCTTCACCTGTTTCTGATTCTTAGCCATAGTCTCTTCTCCTCCGTATCCCGCCGCCGATGGGCAGGGAATTGCAGTATTGGCAACATTAGCAGTTTATTTTAATCCAAGGTCTGCGGGACTGTCAAGAGGTTTGCACGCCCCTGCCCCGGCCGTCACCGCACCTGGATCTGCCGGAACACCTGGCCGATCTTCTCGTTGATGGTCAGATTGGCGTACCGGTCATAGGGGGTGGGCTGGAGATTGATGAGCACCAGCCGCTTGCCCCGGTAGTAATTGATGAGCCCCGCCGCCGGGTAGACCACCAGAGAGGTGCCCCCGACGATGAGCATGTCCGCCTTGCGGATGTGCTCGATGGAGCGGTACATCACCGTGTCGTCCAGGGCCTCCTCGTAGAGCACCACGTCCGGCTTGATGATGCCGCCGCAGCTGCACCGGGGGACCCCCTGGCTCCCGGCCACCGCCTCCACACCGTAGAATTTGCCGCAGCGCTCACAGTAGTTGCGCAGGACGGAGCCGTGGAGCTCCAGCACCTCCCGGCTCCCCGCCTTCTGGTGGAGGCCGTCGATGTTCTGGGTGACCACCGCCTTCAGCTTGCCCGCCTGCTCCAGCTCGGCCAGCTTTTTATGGGCGTCGTTGGGCTGGGCCTCCAGAGGGAGCATTTTGTCCCGGTAGAAGCGGAAAAAGTCCTCCGGCCTGCGCTGGAAATAGGTGTGGCTCAAAATCGTCTCCGGCGGCTCGCTGTAGTGCTGATGATACAGCCCGTCCACGCTCCGGAAGTCGGGTACGCCGCTCTCGGTGGAGACCCCCGCCCCGCCGAAAAAGACCACATAGCGGCTCTCGTCCAGCCACTGCTGGAGCTGCCCGATCTGACTGTCCCACTGTGCCATAGAGATTCCCTCCCTGTATGATAGAATGTTGCTGTACGGGGCGTTGTCTCTCTGCCCCGCCCTGTCCTCTGCATTATACACCATACGGGCGTTTTTGGGAAGTTTTTTGACAGACGAAACCCACCGGGGCGAATCGCCTCGATGGGTTTGCCTTCTCTGTTTTCGTGGCCGCTTACTTTCTTCCCCCGATCAGGCCGCAGGCCTTGCAGAGCTCCATGACCAGAAGGGGGACCAGGGTGAGGCCCACCCCTGCCAGGTACAGATACCAGGGCAGGGTGGTCAGGCCGAACACCGTGGTCAGCGGGGTGAACAGCACGACCGCCATCAGTACCACAGAGACCAGAGCCGCCTGGTTCAGCCTGCCGTTGGAGAAGGGGCCGATGCGGAACAGGGAGCGCTCCGAGCGCATATTGAACGACTGCACCACCTGGGACAGAGCCAGCACCAGGAAGGCCAGGGTCTGCCCTCCCTCGTCGCTGCCGGTGACGGAGGTCCCCACCAGGAAGGCCGCCAGAGTCAGCAGGCCGAACATCAGGCCCTGAAGGACGATCTGCACCCCGAAGCCGTTGGCGAACAGGCCCTCGTCCCGGGGCTTGGGCTTGTGGTCCATGACGTCCGGCTCCACCGCCTCCATGCCCAGGGCGATGGCGGGGAGGCTGTCGGTGACCAGGTTGACCCACAACAGCTGCATGGACTGGAACAGGGACTTGTGCCACAGCACCATGGCCAGAAAGACGCAGATCACCTCGCCGATGTTGGTGCCCAGGAGGTAGCCCACCACCTTTTTGATGTTGGCGTAGATGCCTCTCCCCTCCCGGACGGCGTCCACGATGGTGGTGAAGTTGTCGTCGGTGAGGGTCATGTCGGCAGCTCCCTTGGCCACGTCGGTGCCGGTGATGCCCATGGCGCAGCCGATGTCCGCCGCCTTCAGGGCGGGGGCGTCGTTCACCCCGTCGCCGGTCATGGCCACCACCTGGCCCTTCCGCTGCCAGGCCTTGACGATACGAATTTTGTTCTCCGGGGAGACCCGGGCATAGACGGCGGTGCGCTCCACCTGGCGGTCCAGCTGGGAGTCGGTCATGGCATCCAGCTGCGCGCCGGTGATGGCCAGATCGCCCTCCTCCAGGATGCCCAGGTCTTTGGCGATGGCGGAGGCGGTAACCACATGGTCGCCGGTGATCATCACCGGGCGGATGCCCGCCCGACGGCAGGTTTTCACCGCCTCCCGGACCTCGGGACGGGGCGGGTCGATCATTCCCACCAGTCCCAGGAAGGTCAGGTCGTTCTCCAGTGCCATCTCTGTGGGCTGAGCCGGGACCTGGTCCAGCTCCTTATAGGCCACCGCCAGCACCCGGAGGGCGGAGGCGCTTATCTCCTGGTTTACCCGGTGGGCGGTCGTCACGTCTCCACGGACGCAGAGGGGAGCGATGCCGTCAAAGGCGCCCTTGACGATGGCGACGATTTTGCCGTCCACCCGGTTCACCGTGGTCATCCGCTTCCGGCCGGAGTCAAAGGGCAGCTCCGCCAGCCGGGGGCAGTCCCGGTTGAGCTGCTCTTTGGGCATGCCGTTGTTGTGGGCCGCCAGGACGATGGCCGTCTCGGTGGGGTCGCCGATGTGCTGGACCGCTCCGTCGTCGTGGAACACCACCGTTCCGTCGCTGCACAGGGTCCCGTATTGGAGCAGGCGGCATACCTCCGGGGAGCAGTGGTCGGACACGTCCTCCGGGCCGTCCGCCCCGTCCAGATACGTCTTGACCAGGGTCATGCGGTTCTGGGTCAGGGTGCCCGTCTTGTCCGAGCAGATGACTGAGGCGCTGCCAAGCGTCTCCACGGCGGGGAGGCGGCGGATGATGGCGTTTTTCTTCACCATCCGCTGGACGCCGATGGACAGCACCACCGTCACGATGGCGGGCAGTCCCTCCGGAATGGCGGAGACCGCCAGGGAGACCGCCGTCATAAAGATGCTTAAAGGCTCCAGCCCGTTGGCCAGACCGATGACGAAGATAATGGCGCAGGCGGCGATCGCCACGATACCCAGATACTTGCCCAGCTGGCCCAGCTTCTGCTGGAGGGGGGTCTGCCCCTCCTCCTCCCCTTCCAGGAGGTTGGCGATCTTGCCCATCTCGGTGTCCATGCCGGTGACGGTCACCAGAGCCGTGGCGGTGCCGTAGGTGATGCTGCACCCGGAGAACACCATATTGGTCCGGTCGCCCAGAGGGGCGTCCTCCGCCACCACCGCCTCAGCGTCCTTCTCCGAGGGCACCGACTCGCCGGTGAGGGCGGACTCCTCGCTTTTCAGGCTGACGCTGTGGAGCAGGCGGCTGTCCGCCGGGACAAAGTCCCCCGCCTCCAGACGGATGATGTCGCCGGGGACCAGCCGGGCCGCCTCAATGACCTGCTCCGCCCCGTCCCGGATGACCCGGGCGTGGGGAGCTGACATATTTTTCAGGGCGTCCAGCGCTTTCTCCGCCTGGCTCTCCTGCATGACGCCGATGACGGCGTTGACGATGACGATGAGCAAAATCAGTGCAGGCTCAAAAAACTCCTGGGGGTCGCCCTGGACGCAGGCGATGGCGAAGGACACCGCCGCTGCAGCCAGCAGGATGAGGATCATGGCGTCCTTGAACTGGTCGATGAACCGCTGGAGGTTGGTCTTTTTCGGCTTTTCCCGGAGCCGGTTCTCCCCGTGCTCCGACAGCCGCTCCGCCGCCTGCTGTCCGGTCAGACCGTTTTCCCGGTCCGAATGGAGCTGCTCCAGCGCCTGCTCCCGGGTGGTGCTGTGAAATGTCATGAGAGGTACCTCCTTCTGTCAGGGAGTCCGGTGAATGTCCGGGGCGGGAAACGCTCCCGCCTGACAGTGTTATCATACCAGACGGGGCCAGGTTTTGCATAGGACAAAAATCCCCCCTGTCCCATTTTTCCCCACGGAGCGGGTTTTGTCCAACGGTGCGGAGCGTGTGCCCCGCCGTTGACGGGGAACGCCCGCCGTGCTAAAATACGATACAGTCAGAATCCTTTTATCTTACCGCAAGTGAGGTGCGCCTATGTCCGCTGTTTTGGAAGCTCCCTATGATACCCTGGTCCCCCGGCTCGCCGCCCTGCTGGAGGGGGAGCGGGACACGATCGCCGATCTCTCCAACGCCTCCGCCCTGCTCATGGACGCCCTGGAGGGGCTGAACTGGGTGGGCTTTTACCTGCTGCGGGAGGGCGTGCTGGTGCTGGGCCCCTTTCAGGGGAAGCCCGCCTGCATCCGTATCCCCCTGGGCCGCGGGGTCTGCGGCACGGCGGCGGAGCGGGGGGAGACGATCGTCGTCCCGGACGTTCACCGGTTTCCCACCCACATTGCCTGTGACGGGGCCTCCCGCTCGGAGATCGTGGTGCCCCTCCACCGGCCGGACGGCAGTCTGGCGGGAGTGCTGGATGTGGACAGCCCCCGTCTCGGGCGGTTCTCCCCCGCCGACCGGGCGGGTCTGGAGGCGTGCGCCCGGCTGATCGAGGCCGCCTGCGATTGGCGCGTCTGACAGCTTGCATTTCAGGGGAAAACGCCCTATAATAATGGCATAAAATCCACACATGACTCGACCAGAGGAGGTCTACTGCAATGAGCAATCAGGTATTGGAATCCATTCTCTCCCGCCGGAGCGTCCGCAGCTACAAGTCCGACCCGGTGCCGGAGGAGCTGCTGAACCAGGTGCTGGAGGCGGGCACCTACGCCGCCACCGGCATGGGGCGGCAGTCCCCCATCATCATCGCCGTCACCGACAAGGCCCTCCGGGACAAGCTCTCCGCCATGAACGCCGCCGTTATGGGCAACCCGGGCATCGACCCCTTCTACGGTGCTCCCGTGGTGCTGGTGGTGCTGGCGGACAAGAACGTCCCCACCCACGTCTACGACGGCAGCCTTGTCATGGGCAACCTGATGGAGGCCGCCCACGCCGTGGGCCTGTCCAGCTGCTGGATTCACCGGGCCAAGGAGGAGTTCGAGACGGACGAGGGCAAGGCCATCCTGGCCTCTCTGGGCATCCAGGGGGACTATGAGGGCATCGGTCACTGCATCCTGGGCTATGCCGACGGCCCCGCTCCCCAGCCCAAGCCCCGGAAGGACGGTTACGTCTACCGGGTGTGAGCCGGATCTTTCACCCCAAACTGTATCAGCGCCCGGAGACGGCTTCTGCGTCTCCGGGCGCTGCTTTGCGTCTTGCCTACAGACCAATCGCCTCGCTGAGCTTTTTCAGCCGTTGCACCTCATCCGTATCGGCGGACAGTATCACATTGGCCTCATGGGTGTGCTGGCCGATCTCACCTCTGGTCTTGATGACCCGGTGAACCCACGCCACCGGGAGCAGCCAGTGCTTATTCTGCAAATAGGTGTAACGGGACTCGATTTCCGCTGCAGGCGGGAACAGCCGTTTCAGCAGGACTTTTACCCGTGACGCCGATTTTCCGTCGCTTTCGGCGTGCTTGAGCGCATTGACGCCACTTTCCCGGTTCACATGGCCGAACACGCCGCCGTCCAGCGTAAAGTCCAGGAATGTCTCCATCACATCACCAGGGACGGGGTGCAGCTCCATCGGGCTATCCACGCCGAACCAGTTTTTGACCGCCGTCAATGCCACGCAGCAAAAATCGTACAGTTGAATGGCTTCCAATTCTGTCCTGACCCAGTTCCAGTCAATCTGATCTTCGAAGTGCAGGATAAATGCGGCCAGGTCTAAATACATCCGCACCCCTGCGCCGGAGCCGTAAATGTGCTTTGCGATGTGGGTTAGCAGGTAGATAAAGTGAAACGCTGGCGTGAATTCCCACACGTAGTCATCTACCCGAACCGTGTGTTCCCACATGTGCTGGAAGAAGCCACGGTAGTCCGCCTTGTCGGTCACATCGATCTCCATGATGTCGCTGTGGATCTCATAGTATTCGATGTCTTTGTAATAGCTGAACACGGCCTCCCAGTCCGACTTCACCTGATACCCGTTTTGCAGCATCAGCTCATGGCTTCGGGGGCGATCCTCCAGATGAATCACAAGGTCAATGTCGCCGTAGCTCCGTAGCTCAGGGACTGGGTAATAGTCCTTGACCACATAGCCCTTGAACAGAATGTGGTCGATTTGAGCCTCCTGCATTTTGCGGCTTAAGTCCCGCATCCGCTCGGCTCTCTGGGTGAACAGATAGATGCTGCTCATGCAGGCGTTCCAGAACAGCGGGAGTCCCTGCTCCTGGCTGAGAAGCTGGCTCTGCTTTGCCACGTAGCCGACGATCCCCGTGACGGAGTGGATGTCCGCCAAGTATTTTATTTTCATCCAGTCGATGTCCTCCTGCCGCTCAACCGGTTCCTGGTTGATAAAGGCTTTGAGGATGTCGATCAGGTATTGTTTTTCCTTGTCCATGTGACCCCTTCTGTCCATTACATCTGTTGTTTTCAGGTGCAGAGGTGCTGTCTCTGCTCTTTTTTTATTTTCTGAAAGCCTCTATGGAAGCGACTGAATATGTAATTTGTCCCTCTCCGTACTCCAGGAATCCTCATAGTCCATTTTTTCACTGCCAATGGAATTCCTACGATTATTTTACATTGCAGCCAAAAGCGTCGCGGGTGTGTCTGCCAGGCTTCGATTGTGCTCCAGCGCTCTTTTGAAAAATGGATTTCCGGCCGCACATTCAAAATCGGGGAAATTTCACGCTCCATGAAATCTGATACTGTCGCATAGCTTTCCTCTGCACAGATTTTTTTGAGATTTGCTGCCGCCTGCCAGACAAAACCTTCATCCGCATCATATTTCACATCTATGGAATGAAAATATGCTTCCTCCACAAGCGTCGCCTTGCGCATTTCACGAACATCTCGTAGTTTTTTGGTGGTATGCACAGCTGACGCCAAGTGTTCATAGTACACAAAAATTGATTTGTCGATTTTTGTGAGCGATCTGATATTATACATGGCCATTTCGACAAATGCGCCATCTTCACCGATTTTTGCGGACGGATATGGAATTTTGTTTTTTCTGAGCGACTCAGCCAAAAACAGAAAAGAACAATGAGGATGCCAGTCATATTTTCCAAAGCAGGGCTCTGAGTAGGTAGTTTTTCCCGGCGTGACGGCATTCACCTTTTCCAGTGAGTAATACGCATTTACCTCACGGTAGCTGAATTGATAGACATCCGCTGACGCGTCTGAAGAAAGCTCTGCAATCAGCGCATCATCCAAAAAATCCGGTTCCCACCAGTCGTCGCTGTCCAGAAACGCAATATATTTCCCCTGTGCGGCGTTTATCCCTAAATTGCGGGCAGAACTGACGCCGCCATTTTCTTTGTGATAGACGACAATATTCTCATGCGCCTTCGCCATTTCGTCGCATATCATTCCGCTCTGATCGGTCGAGCCGTCATCGACGACAATGATCTCTACCTGTTTACCCCCCGATTGTAAAATAATGGATTTAATTGCTTGCTCCACATATTGTTCGCAATTGTAGACCGGGATAACTACGGATACCAATGGCTTCATGGCTGATTTCTCCTCTTTATCATTTCTCTCTGATTATTTTAGTTTATTTTTTATCGCTGCAATGAGCTTGTGCAACAAAAATGCCGCCAGAACCGCCGCCAGCAAAACGGCCAGTGAGTAGAGTATGTCGCTCTCCAGATACAGCTTATCACTGCGGAATATTGTCATAAACAGGCCGTGGATGAGGTACAATTCCAGCGAGCACTCGCCCAGCAGAGCCAGGCATCTGCCGTTGAAGCGAATCCGCATCCCCAGCGCTATGACAAACACGCAGAACATAATGGCGGACAGTTGCATACATCCCAGATAAATCAGGGTTTGCATCCCGATATACTGGGGCAAGATCGTTGCAGCGTAGTACAGCACGATACAGGTGACCAGCGCTCCCGCCTCTTTGAGCCAGAACTGTTTTTGGAACCAGTCCTCCACTCTCTCATGCACCAGCACCCAGAGCATCCCTGCATTCAATGTAAAGCAGGAGTAGAACCACCAGTCTCCGTAGCCCATCTCATGGCAGATCACCATCCAGGCCAGGCTCCCCACGAAGCACAGCCCTGTGGTCAGCCACAATCTTTTCCCGGACAACAGCGCAGAGACGAAGAACACAAGGTAAAAATAGAAAATTGCGATAATGTACCAGGAATTCGACACCAGCGGGTGACCATTGATCCACGACGCCAGCATGTCCAACGGTGTGGTCTGTCTCCCCAGGCAAACATACGCCACATAATAGATGACGTTGAAAATCAGATAGGGAATCACCAGCGACACGATCACCCGGTGCCAGAGGAAGCCCTTTAAGTAATCTCTGCCCTTCTTCTGGTACTGCACCAGCAGGCCATAGCCGGACAGGAAGAAGAATACTCCGACCGAATAATTTCCAAGGTTGGAAAATATATCAAAAATACCGTCCGGGTGGATACCAAGTGCCAAATGGTAATAGACTACTACAACTGCGAAAAATCCACGCAACTGGTTGGTATAATTCCGACCGAGATATTCATTTCCAGACATCTGGTCGGATTCAGTTTTCCATTCAATTTTTTCGATTAGCAATAACGCCAGTAATATGGCCAACGAAAACATTGTTTAATTTCCTTTCCTACGAAGGTAGTAACGTAATCACACAAACCTCCGGCAAATTGAAAATGCGCGGAACATATTTGTAACCTGACAGTCCGGATGTGATGACCATTTGGGTGTCGTTCTCCAGCTCAAAGTAGCCCATGTCATACGTAGGCCACCATTCCTCCCATGGCGGTGCATAAAGGCCGCCTACGAAAGGAATCCGAATCAGTCCGCCGTGGGTGTGACCGCTGACCACCAGGTCGATGTCCCAATTGGTATATCCCCCATTCAGGAGCGCACTGAAGGGCATGTGCGCCAGAAGTATTTTGGGGAGGTCTGTGTCGTTGAAGTCGTCCATCATATCAAGAAGGGGCGAGGATTCCCCCTCTGCCAGGCCATAGCCGCAAAGGTAGTCCAGCGTCCCTCCGATACGCAATGTGCTGCCCGCCAACTCCACGTCGACAAAGCTGTCGTCCACAACAGTGACGCCCAGGTCTGCAATGCGACCGAACAGATCATCTCCCGTCGTCTCTATGTACTCCTGCTCATGGTTGCCGTTGGAGACAAATACAGGTGCGATCTCCTGAAGCGCGCTGACAAGCTCGACAAACCGCTCGGCCTCCTCCTCCGTCGCATCCGGCCCGACCATGTCACCCACAACAAAGATGGCGTCCGGCTCCTGGGCCTCGATTTTGGAAATCAGGCGGCTGTTGCCCTCCCCGAATTCTTTTCCGTGCAGATCTGCGATGCAGGCAATCCTGACGGAGGAGCTTAGGCCGTCTATCGTCACCTCGTATTCATTGGTCGTGATGGCAAAGCTGCAGATGATGGCGCTGGAGACGATGATCAGCGCCAGGAGCAGCAGGAGTGAGGTGACGGCTATTAAGATGTGTTTTAATAGTTTATGCATGGAATCATTCATTTTTCCTTTTAAAACAGGCCTTTTCCCCAATTTCTATATTAAGATTCTCTTTTCAGGAACGACTTCACACGTTCAATTGCTTCATCGCCAAATATTTTCCTGACCAGCACCTTCGGCAGTTGCTTTCTGTCCTGCATTTTATAATATTTCCATCTGTCTTCCATTTTCTTTTTTTCTGCCGGATTCCACGATGCATCAAAGTGATGGATAGAATAGCTGTTTGCCGTTTTATGAAGCAGCCCGGTGTGAGAATCCATTGGGCAAAAATATTCTTCCGGATAGATGGTTACATCTGCTATGACAGATATTTGTGTAACGTCAGGACTTTCACTATAGCGTCTCAGAAGTTTTGTCGTAATCTCAGGGCAGGCAGGGGTATTTTCAAAGGAGGTGAGCGTTTCATATGCCATCATATTTTCCTGAATAAACGGATGACCTGCTTCCGCTCCAAACCCCAGACCGGTAGCAACTTTCTTCGACGTTTCAAGCCCCATAAATGCTTTTTGACTCAGTAAATTGTCAAATGATTTCAACATTTGGACATCTGTATCCAGGTAGATGCCGCCGTTTTCATAGACAACCCGGAGACGCACATAATCTGTTAAAAAAGCCCATTTCCGATGGTTATACATATAACTACAGTATTGGTTACAGTTGACATCGAAGTTGCTTTCATTCCACTCGATAATTTGATAATCAGGGCAGAATTTCTTCCAGCTTTTTATGTACTTCACCGCAGATTTCGGCAAGGGATTCCCACCAAACCAGCAATAGTGTATTGTCTTTGGTATCACAGCCTGCACCTCCTCATAAACTATCTTATGCACTTCAAAAAATGCAATATTCTCTCTCTCTTTGTCAGTTCTCTGTTTTCCAGAGGGACAGCATATCTCTCAACGAGATCTTCCAGATTACTCGTTGAACGTTTCAGTTCCTTTAACAAGGTTGAATAGAAGGTAGGTTTAGGAAGATTCTTTTGCTGCTGATAATTAAGGTAATCCTCTGTAGGCTGACGCTTGACATCCCCGCCCCCGGTAAGATTCAGCATATCCAAAAGTCTTTCCCCAGTTTCCGTAGCGCAGAGCACCATACTGACACCGGTATGGTCGCTTTCAAATTTCGGTCCCCAGTAATCCCCAATACGGATGTCCGCTTCTGTCCTGTCGCGCCATCGGCACTCATAGCAGGCCTCATTGTAGCAGTTTCCAACATCAAACATTCTGAAGAACGGGTCGTCTCTGCTGCTCAGGCAACAATCACGTTCTCCATCGGAAGTATACAGGTGTATGCTTCGCCAGCCTTTTGGCTGATACCGGAAAATTGTCTCCTGGTCGTCACTTAAACCGTACCGCTCGGATAACAGCTGCCGGTATTTCCGATACAAGTGATCGCTTGGAACTCCGTGGCAGACCAAATCAATATATATATAATCGGTTCGATTTTTGTATAACCTGCGGGCAGCAGCGATCTGACATGGCGTGCCCAAAAAAACAATGGGCTTGGAACAGGATTTTACTACACTGTGTACTGCACTGAAATCGCTCTGGATATATTTAGACCCCTGCAATTTGGAAAGCTCAGACTTTTGAGTCACTAAAATATGCTTTGCTCTTTGCTCTTCTCTGTCAAACGCGCAACCAACAACAGCATATCCTCTTTCCAAGAGAAGTGAGGAAAGTCGAAATGCAAAGCCCCCGCTCGTAGACGTTCCGAGCACGGAATCGTCATGATCTTTATAGGAATAAAGCTTGCCATCGGCAGGCATAGCAGCTGCTATTTCCCCAATAAAAGGGCATACCCTGGCACATTTCCCACAGTCTATGCACGCACTTTCGTTTACGACCGCATGAAGGAACCCATCTTTATTCATCTGGATGGACACTGCATTTTGGGGGCAAGCTTCTGCACAGGCACCGCATCCACAGCAAAGAGAGTTCAGATGCGTTACGGAACGGGAATTTACTTTTGTCGTCTCACGCAAGTGTTCTTCTACTTCACCCAGCGCAGAAATAAGATAGTCTACCGATTTTTTCACCAAAGCAGACAGCTTTCCGTCCACGTTTTCAAAGTCGATCCGTTCCTCCACCTGCGATACGATCCCGGAGGACGCTGTTAAAAGTCGACCGTTCAGCGACAAACAGTTCATCAATGTATATATGCGGGAGTTCTGGTTGTTCGCATCCTGTTTTTTGAACCGCTCCAGAAGGGTGAACTGACGATGGAACAAAATTGAAAAAACAGCTCCGTGGAAGGAGTCCGTACATACATAAGAGGCATTGCGGAACAAATTCACAAACTCCTCTGGCCCAACGCTTTCCCGAATACATCCATCCCGCTCCAGGTCTAAGTCATAAACCGGAATGATTTTTATGGACAGATGCAACTGGGTAGCAAGCTTGTAAAGCAAATCCCAGTGATCAGCGCTTTGTCCCAGGAAATAAACCAGCAGATAAGAACCCTCCACAGGCTGAGGCGGGACGAGTTCTGCCCATTCTCTAACACTGAGCAACAATGTGGGGTCGAGCACACATTCTGCTTTTTTCCCGGTCAGCTTCCGAATCAACTCCTGCCCCTCGGTTTCTCTGACGGACAAATGATGGAATCGTCTAATCAGCTCAGGCATTTGCTCACGAATATACCGATCCTCTACCCGATCAGTACCCATACTTGGAGCGTATGCCACCATTTTATATTCATCGTGAACAAAATCAAGAAAATAATGAGGGTTAAAATTCAAAGGAGACCAAATCTGGTCGCTTCCGCAGAGGAAGGCATCATAGCTGCTATTCAGATTTTCAAGGTCGGACAGCGTCCTGCACTCCCCTGTAAAAGAAATATGGCTGTGCAAAAAGTCGTCAAATTTTTTCTCCTTTTCATCACTACAGAAATGGCTTCCGGATGGGCTGTCGGAGCCCGTCCCCGCAAGCCGTCTCACAACACGCGAGGCAATCTTTTGAAGACTATAATCGGGAATTGTCCGAACATAACCGACCGGAATATACTGAATCATGTCCGCATCATGTCCAAGCAGACGCAGCTTTTCACATAGTGCCGCCGCCTGAAGCGCCGTTCCGTAATTCCTATAGTGGTACCAGGTGTTGACTGCTATTTTCATAGTTAAATTCTTTCCCTTGATAGATTAAGTCAATTACATTTGATTCCGATCAGCTTTTTTATCTTTCGGATATACATGTGCGGCTTTTCCCATTTTGGATGGAGCAGAGAGAGAAACCAGCAAAAGTTATCATTTGGGGACATTTTATATATTATTTTATACGCTTCCCGTTCACTCATGTAATATTTGTCGGGTATTTCTTCTTTTAATCCTGCGTGAATCGCCCGTATCACACATTTTGCGTTTGTCAGGGCACAAAGATCACACGTTATATTGTATAACTCTTCCTCTCCATTTATTTTGAAAAACTGTTCCCGCTCGATCAATGCATCCACAAGATCGACAAAACGTTTTATGCTGAAATCGGAATGCATGGCTGAGCCTTCTCGCATATAATAAAAATATAGTTTTTCATCCAACCATGCTGTTTTATGCGCTTTATAGAGCGCTTTATAGGTAAAATATTCGTCTTCGTAGTATCTGCCTTCTGGAAACCTGAGTTCCTTCAACAGTTCTGCCCTGAATAGTCTTCTCCACGGGGCTGTTCCTATCACATCGTTTTTAATGATACATTTACTGCCATCCCACAACTCAGGAAAGGGTTTTCCCTTATATGTAATCACATCTTCTTCAAAATTCTCTGTTCTCAAATAATTACAGGAAATTAAATTTACCTTCTGGCTTTCCGCACAGCCAAGTAATCTTTCCAAATATTGAGGATGCACCCAATCATCGCTATCTACAAAGCCTATCCACTCACTATCGTTATTGGCGAGCGCCCATTCTATTCCAGTATTGCGCGCCACCGATACGCCACTGTTGCACTGATGAATTACAGAAATACGACTGTCCTTTTTTGCATATTCCTCACAGATTTGAGGACACCTATCAGTTGACCCGTCATCGACGAGGAGCAATTTGAAATCAGAGAATGTCTGAGCGACAAGGCTGTCAACGCAACGATTCAGGAAAGAGTCTACATTGTATACCGGAACGATGATTGAAATTTTAGACATCGTTTTCCTCCAATAATACTCCCGCTGGCAATCTCACATTTCCCCAATGAGTGGACTTCCAGTCTATATGATCTCTTGTGTCATTGTCATCAACGACTATTTGTAATCCTGGAACATTGTCAACATCCCGATTATTACCAAATTCATTTTTGCAGAAAAAGGTATAGAAGCTCTTATATTCACCCTCAACAAGGTTTTCAATACTGTACTCAATTTCAAATGTTTGCGTTTCATCACTTACATTGAGCGGAAGCATCGTAATGGATGTGGCAACAGGCGTATCCACAGCATTTAATATTTCAAATCGCAGTCCAAGATTATCAACTTTTTTCTGATATACGACCTCAAATTTAATTCTTATCCGCTCAGTTTTATTGAATGTACAATTACCCTTCTGCACATACTCCGCAGAAATGATACGCACTTCGTCCCGAGTCAGCCAGGAAGGACGCACATAGTCTACATATGATTTTTTACAACTTAAATCTCTGCTGCGATCCATATAAATTTCGATAGCCTTTTCCGTCTCCCCATCGAAGATCAAATGCCCATGATCGAGCACGATGCAGCGTGTGCAGAGCTGACGAATCGTGTTCATGTTGTGACTGACATACAGAACCGTTCTGCCCTCACTATTTGCAGCGTCTCCCATGCGTCCCAGGCATTTCTGTTGGAACTTCATGTCTCCCACCGCAAGCACTTCGTCCATGACCATAATCTCACTGTCCAGATGGGCCGCCACGGAAAAGGCCAGCTTGACATACATACCGGAGGAATAGCGTTTGACAGGAGTGTCGATGAATTCCTCCATCTCCGCAAATTCCACGATCTGGTCAAACTTCTTATCAATTTCTGCCTTTGTCATGCCCAGGATAGCGCCGTTCATGTAGACATTTTCCCGTCCGGTCAGCTCCGGATGAAAACCGGTGCCCACCTCCAGCATGGAGGCAATGCGTCCGTTATAGGATATGGTGCCCTTTGTGGGAGCCGTCACCCGGGAGCGCAGCTTCAAAAGGGTCGATTTTCCGGCTCCATTATGTCCGATGATGCCGACTGCTTCCCCCTGCTTTACTGAAAAGGACACGTCATCCAGGGCAAGGAATCTGTCGCCGTTGTGCATGCTGGCATCCGTCCCGATTTTGCTGTTCGGGTCCTCCTTGCCTCGGATTCTGGCCATCCATGACTGCAAATCGCCCCGCAGTGTGCCGCCACCGATGGCACCCAGACGATACTCCTTATAAACATGGTCTATTTTAATTGCCGTCTTTTCCATTTTTTCTGCCCTCACACTGTATCCATAAATGTCTTTTCCACCCGGCTGAACAGGATGATGCCGAGGAACAAAAAGACCAGCGTCGTCACCCAGCCGATGAAGTAATAGTTCCACTCGATGGTGCCTATCCCCAGATAGCCATAGCGAAATACATTCACGATAGATGTCACCGGGTTGCACATATAGAGGGTGTGCCATTTCCCGCCGATGGCAAATGCGCCCATGCTGAACATATCATAGGCGATCGGGGAGGCATACATCCAAAGCTGAGTTCCGAAACCGACCAACATGGCCAGGTCACGGTACTTGGTTGTCAATGCGGAGATAATGATTCCGCATCCCAGGCTCAGCAGCGCCAGCTGAATCACAAGCAGCGGCGTCATCAGCACGAACCAGTTCGGAGCCAGACTGTCCTCCGTAATCAGGTAATAGGCCATGAAAATCAGCAGGAACGCGTACTGAATCGCCAGACTGATCAGCTCGGAGATCACCGTTGAAATCGGCATGACCAACCGCGGAAAATAGACTTTTCCCATCGTTGCACTGTTGGCAACGAATGTGTTTGCCGTAGTCGTCAAGCAGTTGCTGAAATAGGTCCAAAGGATCGTGCCGGAGAGGTAAAACACAAAAGAGGGCACTCCATCCGGTGCAAGACCGGCGATATTGCCGAACACAAGGGTGAAGACCACCGTGGTAAGCAGCGGCTGGATAACCGCCCACGCAGGGCCAAGGATGGTTTGCTTGTACTTGGAGACGAAGTTCCGCTTTACAAAGAGGAAAATCAAGTCTCTGTAAGCAAAAACCTCTTTCAGTTTCAGGTCGAACCAACCGGTTTTGGGGACAATTGTTGTTTGAAATTTTTCTTCCATAAAAATACCTCGCTCTGTTTACAGCATACTGCAAAAATTGGCCAGAATATCGCAGTTTAACCGCTCAAAATCATATTTGCCCAGGTACATTCTGATCCTCTCCCCCATATCCGGCGAGTCTATCAACTGCTGAATGTGCTCTGCAATCGAATCTGCTGTTGTATCGCATAGGATACCGTTGATGCCGTCTTCAATCTGCTTGCCTGCCGCCGCTCTGGTGGCCAAAATTGGCATTCCGAGAACCTGGCCCTCCATAATGGACATGCTATATCCTTCAAAACGACTGGGTTGTGCGAATAAATCCGCTGCCTTGATGTAGGGATACGGATTCGATTTCATGCCATACAGATGGACATGCTCCTCAAGGTGAAGCTCCTTGATCTGCTGGCGCAGATTTGCTTCCTCCGGGCCGCCGCCGACAATATGCCAATGTATCTGGTCATATCCACGCTTTAAGAGTATGTCACACGCCTGAATCGCCAGATCATAGCCTTTCACATGATGCAGCCGTCCACAGGAGACGATGTTGAATCCCGTCTCCGGAAAGAGGTCATCGGGAATCTCCTTCGCCTTCTCACGAATCCCTTCTATATCCGTCAGGTTATGAATCACTGTAATCTTGTTCCGAAATTGCGGGAACTCCTTTTTCAGGTTGTTGGCAACGCCCTGAGAAACGGCGATAATTTTCTCACTCTTTTTGTACCCATAACTATCGTGATACTCCCGTTTCATGCTACCATGATGATAGAACATCAGATATTTGTCTGCGTCTATCCCCCGCACAGCCAGTTCAGCAGTCCGGTCACTGTAGATAATGCAGGGGTCAAAATGCTCTCCTGCCAACTGCTTACGGATGTACTTGGAATACATACGCATTTCAGGCGCTTTCAAAAACAGGCACAGCGCCTTCCATATCAGGCGTCGAGTACTGGAAGCATTCTGTGGCTCCTCCATCAGATTAAACAGGCGGCTGTACTGATATGGCTCTTTAAAAGCCACCGTATGCTGCCTGTCCGCAACCAACAGGCGGCATTTTGGCGTAATACGGCTTGCCATCTCCTGATAGTCCCGCACAATCAGGCAGGTCGCGTCATATTTATCATAGTCAAGTCGGTTCAGCAGGTTGACCAGGGCTGTTTCGATGCCGCCGACCCACAATGCCTCACTGACAAAAATCAGTTTTTTCTTCATTCTGTCCCTCACGTAATCCTTTTCCCGACGACCGGGATTTTGCGAATCAGTGCAACTGCCACGGCGCTCACCACAAAAATCAGTACGGTGAGGATTGGCACCATAACAGAGCACCGTATGTTGCTTCCCAGTCCGATATAGGCGGTCAATTCGTTGAACAAGGCATGAATCAGGTAAATCCCAAAGCTAAGCTCCGCACCTTTGGCAAACAGCCTCCTTGTCCGCTCTGTAAAATTGACCCGGCTGCCCCTCTTATCGAAAAACGTAAAGATCGCCGCTGCGGTGAAAATTACATTGACCTTTTGGTATTGTTCAAAGTATTCCGTAGGCTCCCCACTTTGGATTGCCAGAACAGTCGATGCCGCACAGGTGAACACAAGGGAAGCTGCGCCAAGGACATAGATGGCAAGCTCTTTCCCTTTGGATAATTCCGTGTTGTGAATGACATGCGCCATCACATAGTAGCCTGTAAATCCAAGGAACAATTGCAGCTGCACACTGTCAAGGACTGAGGTCAGGATAGAGCCGATAAAGGGCAATGCCTCCCCATACGAGACGAGGAAGGAGAACACCACGAACAGCGCCACAAAATACCTTGCGATTTGAAGATCCTCTGCAATCTTCCGTAGGACAGGAGTCGCCAGATAAAGCCCGCAAATCATCCAGAGAAACCACATATGGTAAGGTACTCAGCCAGAATACCCTTCCAGTTCAAACCGTCATAGGCTCCCATGGCAATGTACATCACCTGATAAATTGCCGACCAAAAGGCAAAGGCGACTGCAATCCGGACGATATACTTTTTAAAATAAGTGCTGATTGGAAGTTGTTTCTCCTTCGCCAGGAACAGTCTGCCTGAGATCATCACATAGACAGGCACACACCAGGTCACAGCAGAGAATTCAATATTGCGAATCAGCGTATCCGTCCAGGACATGGCTGTGGTGCTCACATGAATCGAAATCACCGCAAGCATTGCCAGAAGCCGCAAAATATCCAATTCTGTGCTTCGTTTCCCATCCGTCATTTCATAAGCTCCTCAATTTATCCTCTTACATTTACTGTTCGAATACCGATTTTTCCGGCAACAGCTTCTCAAACGCCTGCACCAGTCTCCCCGACAGGCGCTCGAAGTCGATCTCCCCGTCCGGGTCGTTCAGGCAGATGTAATCGTGGGCCTGGTTTTCAATGGTTCTGCACAGCTCGTCGATGGTGCTGTCCTCAATCCCTGTGACCAGGTTGTCGATCACCGCCGGACTAAACGCTCCGGAGGCGATCTGCCACCACAGCGCCACCCACTGGTTGACGTTATCGCTGGTGCGGAATCGGTCACAGCAGGTCCCATGGAGCTTTTCCGGCTCTGCCGCCCAGATTTCCCGGAAGGTTTCCTTTAAATATGCCGCCGGTGCATGAAGGTTCTGGAAGCCCGTGAAGTAATCCGGATACAGCTTTTCCAGCATCAGCGTTCTGATGTTGTCCTTCCAGCGGTAGCGCTTGTCCCTGTACTTGCCGCCGTGCTTCGCCACAGCTTCCCGTTTGGGGAAATGGGCGTTCACCAGACCCAGGTCGTTGACGGCAGCGTGCTGCCAGATGCCGATGATCCCATTCAATTCCAGAGGAACCTCGCCGCCATAGGTGCAGGGCAGGCCGTCCCTGAAAAAGTCCTCCGGGGCAAAGGGCCGGAGAAGGAACATATCGTCGTTGAAGTAGACGAAATGCTCTGCAAGGTTCGGAATCCGGTGGATGTTCATCTCAATGACGTGGGAGCTGAACGTGGGCAGGTATTCTTTGGGGATAAACTCATCATGCCGCACGATGTGCAGCTTGGGCGCATTCACATTCAGGAACGGGGGCAGATGTCCCCAAGTGACAAAATGCACCTTGCGCACCCAGGGCGCAAACTGCTCCACCGCCCGAAACCAGTACGGCAGCAGTCCCCAGTCCCGATAGCGGTTGGCGGAATTGCTCTCGTCTGTCTGCTTTTTCTGATATTGACTTTTTTCCTTTTGCCAGGCCGGATCGTTCCCGTCAACCCAAAGAATTACAAAATCTATGTCCATCTGCCTGCCCTTTCTGCTCTAACCATACCGGCTCTGTTTCAGACGTTGATACAGTGGCGTATTTTTGACGAACACAGCTATCCTGTGTCTGATTGCCGTATACCGTCTGTTCGCCAGGAGCCAGTTGATGCGCCCATTTATGACCGCCTCCAGATAATCCCGGCTTTCATCGGACAGACTATCCAGTGCGGCGTCCGGCCTGTCCTTTATCCAGTCGGAAATCTCACGGCAGATTTGGGCGATCTGCCGCCGATTTGAAGTGGCGATTTTTTCTTGTACCTGTATCAAATAAAATTGGACCAAGATTTCGTTTGCTGCGTTCACTGCATCCTCACCCAAGCCTAGATGGGCGATCATATCTTGAAGTGCCGCTTCAAGCTGAGAAACTAAGTCCGGCAGGTGGTCGATGCGCAGAAGACGACGTTTTGCATTTCCCTCGTCCTCCTGCTGGCGATAGTGATAGACGATCTCTTCAGTATTGTATATAGTATTGCAATGAGCCAGATAACGGAGGGAGAATTCCATATCCTCGTAATAAAACATTTCACTTTTGAACCTGATCTGGTTGTCAAGAATACTTTTTCTCCTGAAGATTTTATTCCAGACAGGGGTAATAGAGTTACAAAGGTATAGCTGAATCAGTGCGTTTGTCCACGCCTCTCGCAGCATCCGCTCCGTCTCCGGATAGGCCAGCTCATCCCGGCGGTAGCATTTGCCGTGGTAGTAGTAATCGAAGGATATACCATAAATCAGCAGGTCAAGGGTATCATCATCCTCCATCGTATGAATCAACCGCCGTAGCTTTTCCGGTTCCATGGTGTCGTCTGCATCCAGGAAAATAATCAGTTCTCCCTCTGACATCTCGATGCCACGATTTCTGGCCGACGAGACGCCCTTGTTCTCCTGATGGAAAACCCTGATTTCATCATATCGCTCCGCCAACCGGTCACAAATGACGCCGGAATCGTCTCCGGAGCCGTCATCCACCAGAATGATTTCGTACTGCTCCAGCTGCATCGACTGTATTCCGGCGACGCAACCTTCCAAACAACCGCCGCAGTTGTAAACCGGTATTATGAAGCTGCACAATTTCATATCTTTTCTTCCTTCGTCTGTTCAACTGGTGACATCCCACATAAAGCGGAAATTTGTGTAATCGTCGACTGCGTATTCGATCTCAACGCCGATGTTGTAATTATAATAGAACCAGATCAAAACCACAACGACCACTGCAAGCATAATTTTCAGGCTTCGGTCATTAAATGGGAGAATAGCTCTGCTCTGGGACCGGTCGATTTCCGTGTTGCAGGAATAGTTGCTGAACAGCATGGGGATGTACAGAACGGAAAACTGGAGATAATAGTCTGCCAGTCTGGTAAAGATGTTGTCAAAACCGGAGAGCATCTGGAAGATGGCGGCAACGATCAGCAGGTTGAACAGCTTTGAGAAGTTTTTCTCCTGAAAGCCTTTCAAAACCAGTCCGCAGAGCAGGATAGCTATGATCATGAAAAAGCGTCCGCCCAGGCCGCTCTCCTGCAGAACGAACGTCTCGTCCTCATAGTAGAAGGTGGCGATAAAATTGACCACCTGCGTTCGGAACAGATACAGGACTGCCCCGGCCAGCAGATAAGCAACGATGGTATTAAACGTGATTTTACGCTTTGCCAGCCAGTAGGCCGGCAGGAAACACAGCGCCGGCATATGGATAAACCCGGCCAGCAGCGTCACGGCGGTAAATTTGGCCGGCCGCTCCTCAACGATATAGTAAAACGCCCACATGAGAATGGCCATAGCCAGGCCCTGCTTGATGGAGCTGAACCCGGACACATAGAAGCCCAGGCAGTTCCACACCAGATAGCTGCACCAGGGAATCGGAGAGTACTTATAAATGGCTACCGCGACCAGAGCTTCTGTCACGATGGCGAGAAAAATCAAAAAAATCTGGAAATCACCGTTTGTCAGGCCGGAAAACAGCTTCGTCAGCATGAAAAAGCCGGTGTTTCTTCCCTCTTGCAGCACGTCATCGCTCAACCATCCGCTGTCTACGATACTATAGTAGCCAGCGGCGTATTTTCGCAGATCGCCGGTCAGGTACATATATCGGAATCCACACACAAAGGCATGTAGCACTGCCATGGCAATGATATAGTATTTTTTCTGTCGTCCCTGCTGCGGCATAATCATTCCAAGGATGATCACCGCTGCAACAATATAAAGATATATTTCCATTGATCTCTCCTATATCACGGTTTTTCTTTCGAACTCCCTCATGAAAAAATCCTGAATGGCTCCAACGCTTCTGTCTGCGGAGAAGGCTTCCCCTCTGCTTTGAGCAGCGCGGATATAATGCCCTTCCAGTTCCTCAGAGCAGAGGAAGGCACAGATACTGTCATATAACCCATCCTCGGAGTCCTCAGCAATCATGCCATATTCTGACTTACCAAGCAGCTCCTCCATGCCAGTACACGGAGTCGTAATCACCGGCTTCCCCAGAATAAGCGCCTCTGTAACAACGGTGCTGATCCCTTCGTATCTCGATGAGCAGACAACGCAGTCGGCTGCCTTCATATAAGGATACGGGTTGTCGTGAAATCCCATCAGATCGATCCGGTCCCTTAGCTGATGCTGTTCGATCAGCTGCTCCAGCTTTTCCCGTTCCGGACCTTCTCCCAAAATCCAGAGATGAACCGGATAGCTCTCGTCCCGGAGCTTTGCGAACACCTTGATCAGCCGGTCAAATCCCTTCTGCCATGTCAGCCTGCCAACAGCCAGGAAATATTTGACCCCATCCTCTTTCCGGATGGGCAGCGGCTCCTCCGCTTTTTGCAGAATTTCCTCATCATCAATGACGTTACCTAAAACCACGGCTTCCGGCTCCGAGCCAAACAGGGACAGGTAGCCTCTCCTAGCATCCTCAGAAACGCAAATCACCTGATCAAATTTTTGATATTGTTTTTTCATCTTCGCGGCACATTCCGGGATTCCTTCCTTTTTGCTCAAATCGCAATGCACCCACGCCAGCTTCAGCGCCTTTTTGTTCGTTGAGGCCGCCATGACCTTGGTGGCGTCACATTCCAGATATGCCACCTCGATGTCATAATCGTCTTTGATGTAAAGCGGGTAAATCAGCTTCAGCTCGGCGAGCAGACGGAACCAATAGGAAAAGAGCTTTTTTCCCAATCCCGTCTGGCAATGGCTGATGGAGCGATAGCGAATCCCCTGATTCAGATACTTCTCCGGCTGCCCTTCTTCAATTGTCTGCACCGTGATGTCAAACTGATCCTGATCCATATGGTTGACCAGATTGCACAGCACCTTTTCCGCTCCGCCACCAGACAGGCTGGGGATGAAAAACAGTATTTTGATCATATGTGCATTCACCCTGATTGTTTTTTATCTGTACAGGCTGCAAATCGTCTCGGCAAACATTCTGGAGTCAAACCGCTTCGTCTCAATCGCCTGCACGACATCTTCCTTCTTCGCCCGTTTCATCCTGACTGCGCTTTCCAGTGCGTCCGCCCATGCAGCTGCGCCATCGCTCAGCTCCATCCATTTGACGGTGCCGATCTCATAATCCACTTCATGGGAAAAAGTGTTTGCCGCAACACAGGGCAGCCCCGACGCCTGAGCCTCGATCTTCACCAGCGGCATTCCCTCGTACTGAGACGGCAGGACGAACGCCTGCGATTTTCGCATCAGGACATCAACATCGTCCCTTGCACCCAGCATTTTCATGTAGTCAGACAGGCCGCCCTCCCGGATGGCGTTCTGAACCTGCTCCACGTATTCCCTGTCGCCGTTGCCTGCGCACAGGATTCTGATCTTATCCCCTCTGGCTTTGAGTTCAGCCGCTATTTTTGTCAAAAAGAGTTGGTTTTTGAGCACAATGACCCGGCCCACGTGGAGCACATTGGTCCATCCGTCGTCGCAAAACTCTCCGGTTTCCTGCCTGTCGTACTGTTCAATGAACTTTGTCGTGTCTACGGAGTTGAACACCAGGTGATAGGAGCTTTTTTTCAGCGTCTCCTTCCCATACAGGAATTCTCCCGCCAGCGTGGAGCAGGCCACCTGCACCGTCGAATACTTCAAAATCATCGACCGCATCACAGCATTATACAACGCTCTCACAGGGCTTCTCTTTTTTCCCGTTCCATCCCCGTCCGACCAGCTGTGGGCATGGACGATTCTCTTTTTGATTCCCGCCTGATACGCCAGCTTCAAAACAATGCCGCTGTGAAACAGCTCATTAGCGTGCACTACGTCATAGCCGCCGTTCCTCATCACCTGGTACACCGCCCGGCAGTATTCCTGCGGCTTTTTCCAGTCCATATCCGGAATTTGGATGCATTTTCCGCCCAGCCGCTCGATTTCGTCACGGTAATAAGGCTGTTCCATTGTGGAGGTGAAATCGATTTGGAACTCATCTTTATCCGCGTTCCGCAACAGGTGCATCATCTGATTTTCCAACCCGCCCATGTGCATAGAGCCTGTAATCACTAAGACCTTTGTTTTTCCCATCTTTTCATCTTCCTGTCTGATTTCCGCTCAGGCAAAAGTTCCTGTCAGTTCCTGTATCTCCTCATAAAGCTGTTCCCGAATGAGGCTTATATCAAATTCAGAAGCCTTCTCCTGGTTATAGGTACCCAGCTTCCGGCGTAGCGCCCCGTCCTCATGTAATAGCTTCATCCTGTTAACAAGGGATTCTGTATCTCCCTGTTCAATTAGGAATCCGCCTTTCCCGTCATCTATTTCATCGACAGTACCTCGTATTCTTGTCGCGACCACAGGCAGTCCGCATGCCATGGCCTCCATGACCGCTACCGGAAGCCCCTCCTGTCTGGACGAAAATACGAACACATCAGACGCTTTACACAGCGCTCCGATATCTCTCCGATAGCCTAGAAAATGGACTCTGTCCTCTACATTCAGCTCAGATGCAAGCTCCTTCAACTGCATTTCCTGACTGCCGGTTCCGGCAATAATCAGATGCGAATCCGGGGCGTTCATTTGAGCAAACGCCCGAATCGTAAAAGCATGATTTTTCCTGTCTTCCAGTTCTCCGACAGACAGGTAAATAAAATCTTCTTCCGGGATGCCAATGGATTCCCTGAACTTTTTTCTGTCGATAGAAACGCTTCTGAATTTCTGTGTATCGATCCCGATTCCCTTGAGGTATGTCACCTTTTTTGCCTTCATTCTCTTTTGTGCGCAGTCACAATCCTCCCGGTTGATTACCAACAGCAGATCTGTGAACCATGACATGAACCATTCAACGGGATAATAGATACACCAGTTTCTCTTTGGCGCTCCGTTGAAAAAATGAAACCCGTGGGCCATATACATGACCTTCAGTCCGTTTCTTCGGTTCCTGGCAGCTGCCAAACGGGTCATCAGCCCCATAACAGGCTCATTTGTCCATACGATATCATAGTTCCCTTTCTTCACGATCTTCCTCAGCTGCCCCAGCCCCTTTAAATTGCCGATTTTGAAGGGGTTTCTGTATAAATCGACGCATTGTACTGTCACAGCTGGATTATCACGGAAGGTCTTTCTCACTTCGTCCATCCTATTCCTGACATCAGAGCAGGCCAAATCGACCTGAAATCCCTGTTCTGTCAGATAAGTCACATGCGGTACCATAAATTGCATCATCATGGAGTCGGTACATGTGAGAAGCAGCTTTTTCATATTATCCTCTCAGCCTCGGTTTCTTTCTCGATTCCCATAGGGGTTCCGTGTAGATTCAACCGGCGTATTTTCGTTTCCAGTACTGATAAATCAGCCAGCCAAACGGCATACAAATCCAAGTCAGACCCGGTGCTCTGCATTTTTTCGCCATCTGTCCCGGAGACATACCTGCAAAACACCCATAGCAGGTGTAAAGCAATCCGTACTTGATTCGCTGCGTCAGGCGATTTTTTTTGTCCATTCTGAGTTCAGAAGTAAACATACCACCCCGCGGGCATCGAATCCTCAGGGGTTTCCCTGATTTGGTCAGCCCTCCCTCCAGATATTCACAGAGATAGATGACCTCGTTGATATACACACATTTATGCGTAAAGCTCACTCGATTCCACAGCGCACATTCTGAGATAAATCTTTCTCCCTCATACACAGGAAAGGGATATTTCAGAAACAATTCTGTGCGAATCACCTCGCAGCAGTCAGCCGAAAACACAATTTTCCTTGGTGCGGTCATAATATCAACCGGTTCGTATTCAAATGATGAAATACACAACGGCTGAGCTTTTGTCTTGCCCCGCAAGAAAGTTAAAACTCCGACATTTTCATCTTTATCATAATGCGCCCAGCCTTTTCGCACTGTTTCAACAGCATCCTCCGTCAGCGTATCATCGCTGTCCAGAATCAGCACATATCTCCCGTTAATATACGGGTGAGATGCGTTTAGCGCCGTATGCTTTCCGCCGTTCTCCTTTTTTACATACACAGTTGGAAATCCAGCCTCTTCCTTGAGCATATTGCCAACCGCTTCTTCTGTTCCGTCTGAACTGCCATCATCCACGATGATCCACTCAAAATCCTGATCCGTCTGACGCTTCAGCGAGTCAAAGCAATTTTGGAGCAGCGGCGCTCTGTTATATGTCGGTGTCACAATGGACAAAAAAATGGGTTCCATCCTGTTCTCACGCTTTCTCAACTGTTCCCTGTTCTATGTAATACTTCTGCAGTCTTTGTGCATTGTCCTCAATATCATATCCTGCATCCACGATCATCTGATAGGTATCCTGACGTTCAGCTCCCCGATAGCTACAGATCTTATCCGCCCACGCTGACGGTGATTCAGACAGCGCCATGTAATCCACCTTGCCCGTGACTGCGCATCCTTTGGGCACTTGATCTGAAAGAACACACGGCAGACCAGCTGCCTGCGCCTCTAACGCAACGATTCCAAACCCCTCATAAAAAGAGGGCAACACGAATACATCCATGGCCTGCAACAGGTCTGCCACATCTTCCCGCACACCTGTAAAGATTACGCTGTCTTGCAGCCCGGAATTGGATACTGCCTGTTCTGTCTGCGCTCGCAGCTCCCCATCTCCCACCAACAGCAGACGGGTATTTTCATCCCTTTGATGCAGCGCTTCAAAGATTTGAATAAGCTGTCCGTGATTTTTCTGCGGCATAAATCGTCCCACATGCCCGACCACAAACGCAGACGAATCAATCCCCCACTCTTTGCGCACCTTTTCCCGCTTTGCCGTGTCAAACGTATACTTTCTTGCATCGATGGCGTTATTCAAAACATCAAACTGAGCACCGGAAAACATCCAGTTTCCAGCCTCCTCGCTGCACGCAAACAGCTTTGTGGCGTATTTGGGGATAAACCTCTTATAATACAGTTTGATCGGATATTTCAAATCCTTATCCTGATTGCTGTTGTGGCTGTGTGCGATCCGCACCGGGACGCCGTTCTGCTTTGCTGCTTTTAAAATGACTGCGCTCAGACAGTCCTGATGCACGTGGACGACCTTATATTCCGGATGTGCTTTGAAAAACTGATCCAGCGCTGACCAGTAGGTTCTGCTCCACGGCACCAGCCGTGGCAGTCTGTATATCTTACCGCCCAATGCCTCGATTTCATCATCATAATCCGAACGAAAATTCCGGTGCACCAAAAAATCAAATTGCAGCTGTGAGCGATCAATGTGCCGATAATAATTCATGAGCATGGTTTCCAGTCCGCCGCGCCCCATATATGTCACGACCTGCAATACACGAACCATTCTCCCACCTCTAAATCCTTGTACTGTAAACCAACCGCTTCTTACCCATCAATCTTCCCCACAATCCGCTCCGCGATCCTGGCCGCCGACATTCCGTACTGCTCCCGCAGGTACTTCTGATTGCCCACGAGGATGCTGTACTCATCGTTCATCCCGATGCGGAGCAGGGTCGCCCGCTTTGCGGGCAGTTCTGCCATGACCTCCGCCACGGCGCTGCCGAAGCCGCCCACGATGTTGTGCTCCTCGCAGGTGACGATCAGCTCGCACTCCTCCGCACAACACCGGATGGTGTCAGCGTCGATGGGCTTCACCGTCGGGAAGGTATAGACGGCGGGATGATAGCCCTGCTGGGTCAGCAGCTCATATGCGCCCTCCACCTCCTCGAAAATCGCACCAGTGGAGAAGATGGCGATTCGCTCGCCCTCTCTGACCGGCACGGCCTTTCCGATCTGGAAGTTGTCAATGTGATCATGAATCCGCTTCTCGCCGCCGCGACCCAGGCGCAGATAGCAGGTTCCCGGATATGCCGTGATTGCCTTCGTCGCCTCCTCAGCTTCTACCAAATCGCCGGGAGCCATGACCACCACGCCCGGCAGCGCCCGCATAATAGCCAGATCCTCTGTGGCCTGATGGCTCATGCCCAGGGAGCCGTAGACGAACCCGCCGCCCACACAGACGATTTTGACGTTTGCGCCGTGATAGGCGCAGTCGTTCCGAATCTGCTCCAGACAGCGAATGGTGGGAAAGTTGCCGATGGAGTAGGTAAAGACCGTCTTTCCCTCCAGCGCCATCCCTGCCGCCACGGTGGTCATATTCTGTTCTGCGATTCCGGCGTTGGTGAACTGGTTCGGGCAGCTCTCCCAAAACGGCTTCAGAACGCCAAAGCCCAAATCGCCGGTGATCAGCTCAATATTCTTATCTTGTTTCGCAAGCTCGATCAGCGTTCTTACAAAGGTATCTCTCACTTTATCCACCTCATACCGGTTTGATTCGCTCCGCCGTCCCCGGCTGTGCCGTGACCCGTCTCATGGGTTCGGGATAGGCGGTATCCCATGTGTGGCTGTAGGTATGATCGTTTCCGATGTCATCCGTTTCTGTAGGCAGCGTCGGATGCTCGATCCCGTTGGGCGTATAGGGGTCCTCCACACCCTCCGGCTTGACCTGATGCAGCTCATTGACCGCACAGTCATATTCCCAGCCGTCATGGGGGAAGCGGTAGTGCCAGAGAATATCGTTCTGCATAAAGCTGATGCCGCAGCCCTTGATTGTGTCGGCAATCAGGACAGACGGCTTGTGGTTGTCACGGGCTGCGATCCGCCCGAACGCCGCCCGCAACGCATCGTGGTCGTTTCCGTTGACCTCCTCCACGTTCCAGCCGAACGCCCTCCAGCGGGAGGCGAAGTCCTCCAGCTCCAGCGTATTTTCGCAGAAATCCAGCGACTGCATATAGTTGTGGTCCACAATGGCCACCAGGTTGTCCAGCCGGAAGTGGTTGGCGAACATGGCCGCCTCCCAGACGGAGCCTTCGTCACATTCGCCGTCCCCCAGAACCGCAAACGCCCGGAAGCTCTTTCCGTCCTTCTTTGCCGCATACGCCATACCCACGGCGGCGGACAAGCCGTGTCCCAAAGAGCCAGTGGAAAAGTCCACGCCCGGCAGATGGTGAGACACATGGCCAGACAGTCTGCTGCCGTTGGCATAGTGGGTTTTCAGCTCCTCCACCGGGAAAAAGCCCGTCTCCGCCAGCGCCGCATAGAGCGCGGCTCCGGCATGACCCTTGCTCAGCACAAACCGGTCCCGTTCCGACCACTCCGGCTCGTCCACCCGGTAATGTAACACGTCTGCATAGAGAACGGCGATGATGTCCGCCACAGACAGAACCGCACCGATATGGCTGCCACCGGACAGGTGGGTCATCTCAATTCCGTGTCTGCGTATCTTCCACGCCAGCTGTTCACTCGTCATCTGCATTTCCCTTCACTTTCCTTCCCTGGAGACGGATTCCAGCAGGTCAATCTCGTCCTGCTCCAGATGCCAGCCCACGGATGTCACATTGCCCTCGATCTGGCCGGGATTTTTCGCCCCGCAGAGCACCACTGACCCGCTGATATAATCCATAATAAACCGGATGGCCACGGCGGAGAGCGGCTTGTTGTGCCGCTCTGCGATCGGCCGCATGGCGTCCACGATTTGCAGATTCTGCTCCAGCTTTGCGCCATGGAAGTTCACATAGACATCCCGGCTCCGGCGGTCATCCGCGCCGAAGGTGCTGTTTCTGTCGTATTTCCCCGTCAGAATCCCCTGTCCCAGGCTGCCCCAGGTGAAGGGCGTGATGTTCAGCGTCTGCTGGATACGGCGGATGTCCGCCTCGTTCTTCCGGCAGGCCAGGCTGTACTCGTCCTGGAAGGAGACGAAGCCGCCTCCGTCTGCGCCCAGTTCTTGCAGCTCTTCCAGATCATTGGCGTGGATATTGGACAGGCCATAGTAGCGAATGTATCCCTTTTGGCGCAGCTCCTCCAGCTTGTCCACCACCTCTGCCAGCGGCGTTTTCCCATCTCTGTAATGAATCTGATACAGGTCGATGTAATCGGTGTTCAGTCGCTTGAGGCTTCCCTCCAGCGCATGCTCGATCCACTCCGGACTGTTATCATAAAAGGTATGTCCATGTTCCACCCGAACACCAAATTTGTCGGCAATAATCACATCCTTGCGTCTGCTGCCCAGCGCCCTCGCCAGAGTCTGCTCAGAGGTGCCCAAACCATAGGTGTCCGCCGTGTCAAAAAAATTGATTCCGTTGTCGATGGCCGCTGAAACAGCGTCCAGGAGATTTTTCTCCTCTACCTGACCCCATCCGTACTGTCCCATGGGGCATCCGCCCATACAGACGCGGGACACCCGCAGGTCAGATTTTTGAATCGTGATGTACTCCACCTGAAAATCGCCCCTAAAATTCTATCTGTCGTTCCGTTCACTTGTCTGCCGTCTGCCCGACGGCCTCTTTCTCTGCGGGTTTCTTCCGAAAAATCACGTTTTTCGCCTTCCGCAGCACCGCCCAGACGGTCAGAAAGAAAAGCTTTATGTCAGTCGTAAAGGACACCGTCGCCGCATACTTCACACGGAGCTTGTTTTTGCGGGGCAGGACGATTTTTTCATACTGTTCATCCGCATTGTCTCCGCCGACGATCTCATCCAGGCTGATAAACTCCAATGAGCTATAGTCTGTGATACCCGGCCGCACCTCGCTGATCAGGCGCTCTGTCCCCGCGTATCGGTTTACATAATGTTCTGATTCCGGCCTCGGCCCGATAAAGGACATCTGCCCGCTCAAAATAGACAGCAGATTGGCAAATTCGTCCAGCTTGACTTTTCTCAGAAAGCCCCCGACTCTTGTGATCCTCGCGTCATGAAACGCCGTGGTGCCGCCGCCGATCTGATCTGCGTTTTTCACCATGGTCCGGAACTTGAAGATACGGAAGCTCCGCCCATGGTATCCGCCCCGCCTGGCCCGGTAGAACACGGGAAAGCCGTCGTCTATCACGATGGCCAGGGCGATGATCAGATAAATCGGCCATAAAATCAGCAGCAGAAACAGCGCCAGGACAAAGTCCAGGCATCGTTTTACCACCCGGTTGTAGAAGCCACGATACCCCGTCACCAGCGCCGGGTCTATGTCAGACGCCGGGATGGATTCATCTGCGATCCGCTGTTCCAGTAATTCTCTCTCTGCCGGTTTCTATACCAACATTCCCTTCCCTGCGCCGCAGCATTATTGCCTTCCGGCGTCCTCCCTCCGGGGCCAGGCCCGCCGGTATGATACAGTGTCCGGGCGGGGCGGCACGGGGAGAATTTTCTCCGCTAACATTCTATCACAAACTGCTGATTTGTCCCCCGATAAGATTCATAAAGTCATAAGATTTCCCGGGATTTTGTCGGTCCTCCCGGTGTGGCAGAAAAGGGCCGGGACGAAGCGCATGGCGCGATTCCGTCCCGGCCTTCTTCGTATTCTCTTTTCCGGCTGTGTGTCCGGCACTAAAAACAACCGGGCGAGTACCGCACGGTGACGACATGCACCTCTCGGTTTTCTTTCCGTACCCGGTAGACGATCACATAGTTTTTGACAAAGAGCTGCCGGTAGTCTCCATTTGCATATGCCCCAGTGCGGCGGAGTGCGCCACGCTCTGGCATCTCCTCCAGGCTGAAAATGGCGTTTTCCAGTTCATTGACCATGTTCAATGCTGTACCCGGCTCTAAAAGATGCTCCGCAATATAGGTATAAATATCGTCTAAGTCCCGGTACGCACGGGCGTAAAGCTTTACCGTGTACTTATCCAAAATGCTTCCTCCGTAAAGAGGACAGTGCTTCCCTTGCATCGAGCAAAACGCCATCGGCAGCATATTCTTTCTCGGCCTCGCTGATCGCTGCGTCTGTCTTTGCAGTCTCCACCATTTCCTCGTATGCTTCAATACTCATGACTACCAAATCCCCGTAGCCATTTTTCGTAATGAAAACCGGCTCACGCCTTGCATGGCAAAGCTCGGAAATTTCCGTCGTATTTCTGAGGTCAGTGATTGGCCTGATCTGCGGCATGGTACACGCCTCCTTTCCTGCTTGCACATTATTATAGCAGAATTATGTGCAAATTGCAACCGTGTCATTCCCGCGAAACATCGTCCACCCCACCCCATAAATCCTATTGACAAGGTAGGAATTGCAGAGTACAATACCCTTGTCCGCAGAGAGGGGCCGAAAGCACCCTTCTTTTTTTGAGAACGCCCGGCGGACGGGCAGCGATGGGTCATCTGGGGCACGTCCCCGTCAAGGAGGATATTATGTCGGATTTATTGCTTGAGGTCAAGGACCTCTCGGTCAATGTGGAGGAGAAGGACATTCTCCACGGGGTCAGCCTGAGCATCGGCCGGGGGGAGACCCATGTGCTCATGGGCCCCAACGGTGCGGGCAAATCCACCCTGGGCTACGCCCTGATGGGCAACCCCAACTATCATGTGCAGAGCGGCGAGATCTTGTTCCGGGGGGAGCGCATCGACGGCCTGGCGGTGGACAAGCGGGCCAAGGCGGGGATGTTCCTCTCCTTCCAGAATCCCCTGGAGGTGCCGGGGCTGACCCTCAGCGGCTTTCTCCGCAACGCCCTGGAGCAGGTGCGGGGCAGCCGGGTGAAATACAGCGAGTTCCGCCGGGAGCTGTACCGCAACATGGACCTGCTCCAGATGGACCGGGCCTATGGCAACCGGGACCTGAACGTGGGCTTCTCCGGCGGCGAGAAGAAGAAGGCGGAAATTCTCCAGATGCTCATGCTCCGGCCCGCCCTGGCCATTCTGGACGAGACGGACTCCGGCCTGGACGTGGACGCCGTGCGCATGGTGTCCCAGGGGGTGGAGGCCTACCAGAAGGATATGGACGGCGGCCTGCTCATCATCACCCACAGCACCCGGATTTTGGAGGCCCTTCACGTGGACTACACCCACATCATGGTCAACGGCCGCATCGTCTGCACCGGGGACGGCTCCCTGGTGGACGAGGTCAACCGGGACGGCTTTGAGCGGTTCACCGCCGGGGCGGAGGAGGACTCCCAGTGAAAGAGAAAACCTATGTCCAGGACATTGACCGCAACCTCTACGACTTTCGCAACGAGGAGGGGGCGGACACCTTCCGCCTCCAGTCCGGCCTGACCCGGGAGACGGTGGAGCAGATTTCCCGGGAAAAGAACGACCCGGAATGGATGCACGACTTCCGGCTCCGCTCCCTGGAGATTTATGAGCAGATGCCCGTCCCCGACTGGGGCCCCTCCATCGAGGGGCTGGACATGAGCAACATCGCCACCTATGTCCGGCCCAACACCAAGATGTCCGCCAGCTGGGAAGAGGTGCCGGAGGACATCAAGGACACCTTTGAGCGGCTGGGCATCCCCCAGGCCGAGCGCACCAGCCTGGCCGGAGTGGGGGCCCAGTACGACTCCGAGCTGGTCTATCACAACGTCCGGGAGGAGGTGGCCGCCCAGGGGGTCATCTACACCGACCTGGAGAGCGCCCTGCACGGGGAATACGCCGGGATGATCCAGGACCACTTTATGAAGCTGGTCACTCCCCGGGACCACAAGTTTGCCGCCCTCCACGGGGCGGTCTGGTCCGGCGGCTCCTTCGTCTATGTCCCCAAGGGGGTCAAGGTGGAGATCCCGCTGCAATCCTATTTCCGGCTCAACGCCCCCGGCGCGGGCCAGTTTGAGCACACCCTCATCCTGGTGGACGAGGGGGCGGACCTCCACTTTATCGAGGGCTGCTCCGCCCCCAAGTACAACGTGGCCAACCTCCACGCCGGATGCGTGGAGCTGTTCGTGGCGAAAAACGCCCGGCTGCGCTACTCCACCATTGAGAACTGGTCCAAGAATATGTACAACCTGAACACCAAGCGGGCCCAGGTGGAGGAGGGCGGCGTCATCGAGTGGGTGTCCGGCTCCTTCGGCTCCCACGTCTCCTACCTCTACCCCATGAGCATTTTGAAGGGCCGGGGGGCCCGGATGGAGTTCACCGGCATCACCTTCGCCGGACGGGGACAGAACCTGGACACCGGGGCCAAGGTGGTCCACGCCGCCCCGGACACCGCCTCCTATATGAACACCCGCTCCATCTCCAAGGACGGGGGAATCAGCACCTTCCGCAGCTCGGTGGTCATGACGAAGAACGCCGGGGGCAGCCGGGCCTCCGTCTCCTGTCAGTCCCTGATGCTGGACGACATCTCCCGGTCGGACACCATCCCGGCCATGGACATCCGGGCCGCCAACGTGGACGTGGGCCACGAGGCCAAGATCGGCCGCATCAGCGACGACGCGGTGTTCTACCTCATGTCCCGGGGCATCAGCGAGGAGGACGCCCGGGCCATGATCGTCAGCGGCTTTGCGGACATCGTCTCCAAGGAGCTGCCTCTGGAATACGCCGTGGAGATGAACAACCTCATCCAGCTGGAGATGAAGGGCAGCATCGGGTGATCCCGCCGAAAGGAGTTCGCATATGGCTTTGGATTTAACGGTCAACCAGCTCAGCGCCCCCACCTGGCACTGGCTGGGGATGAATGACCATACCCTGACCGGGATAGACGTGCCCGTCCCCGCTTGCCCGTCGGTGGAGGGAGAGACCTCCCCGGCCGAGGGCTGGGACGAGGGCCCCTTCGCCGCCATCCAGACCGGCATGGGCCGGGATATGGACCTGCTCGTCCGGGAGAGCGGGGCGGAGCCTGTCCGCCTGAACGTCCCCGCCGGAGAGGAGCGGACCGTCCGCATCCACCTCCGCCGCAACGCAGGGGAGAACCAGCTCCTCCCGGTGGAGGTGCTGGCCCGGGCGGGCAGCCGCCTGACCCTGCTGATGGATTACACCTCAGACCAGGACGAGGGCGGCATGCTGGCCGTCCGGACCCGGCTGGTACTGGAGGAAAACGCTCAGGTGAAGCTGGTACAGCTCCAGCTCCAGGGAGACAATGATTTGGCCCTCAACGATGTGGGGGCGGTCTGCGCCGACGGGGCGAAGCTCCGGCTGGTGCAGCTGTTCCTGGGAGCGGCGGAGACCTGCTCCGGCTGCTGCGCCGCACTGGACGGCAAAAAGAGCGCCCTGGAGGCGGATACCGGCTATCTGGGCCGGAACCGGCAGCACATCGACTTCAATTACGTGGCCCTTCACCGGGGGAAAGGCTCCAAAAGCGAGCTTCGGGCCAGCGGCGTGCTCCGGGACGCCGCCCGGAAGCTCCTCCGGGGCACCATCGACTTCCAGAAGGGCGCCGCCGGGGCCGAGGGAGACGAGCGGGAGGAGGTCCTCCTGCTCAATGAGGGCGTGGTCAACCAGACCGTCCCCCTGATCCTCTGCGCCGAGGAGGACGTGGAGGGCAACCATGGGGCCACCATCGGCCAGCTGGACGAGGACCTGCTGTTCTACCTCATGTCCCGGGGCATGTCTGCCGGGGCGGTGGAGAACATGGTGGCCCGGGCCAGAGTGGAGGCCATCTGCCAGCAGATCGGCGACGAGGCTGCGGAGGGCCAGCTCCACGACTATCTGGAGGAGGTATTCCAATGACAAGTGAGGAGCGGCGCATCCGGGCGGACTTTCCCCTCCTGATGTCGGACAGCACCGCCTATCTGGACAACGCGGCCTCCGCCCAGCGGCCCGCCTGCGTCCTGGATGCCCAGCGGGATTTTTACGAGCACAGCAACGCCAACCCCCTCCGGGGACTGTACGGCCTCAGCGTCGCCGCCACAGACTGCTACGAGCAGTCCCGGGAGACGGTGCGGGACTTTATCCACGCCGCCTCCGAGCGGGAGATCATCTTTACCCGGAACACCTCCGAGAGCCTGAACCTGGTGGCCTACAGCTATGGGCTGAGCCATTTGAAGGCCGGGGACGAGATTCTGGTGAGCATTATGGAGCACCACAGCAATCTCCTCCCCTGGCAGATGGTGGCCCGGCAGACCGGGGCGGAGCTGAAATTCTTAGAGTGCGAGCCGGACGGCAGCCTGCCCCGCCAGCGTCTGGAGGCGGGCTTCTCCCCCAGGACCCGTCTGGTGGCCATCGGCCACGTCTCCAACGTCCTGGGCCGCACCGCCCCGGTGGAGGAGATCGTCCAAATGGCCCACCAACGGGGGGCGGTTGTGGTGCTGGACGCCGCCCAGAGCGCGCCCCACATGGCCATCGACGTGCAGGCGTTGGACGTGGATTTTCTGGCCTTCTCGGGCCACAAGCTCATGGGCCCCATGGGCATCGGCGTCCTCTACGGGAGGGAGGCCCTCCTGGAGGAGATGCCCCCCTTCCTCACCGGCGGGGAGATGATCGACAGCGTCACCCGCACCGGGGCCACCTACGCCGAGCTGCCCCACAAGTTCGAGGCGGGGACGGTGAACGCCGCCGGGGCCGTGGGCCTGGCCGCCGCCATCCGGTATATCCAGCAGGTGGGTTTTGAGAACATGGAGCGCCGGGAGCTGGCCCTGACCCGTCTCGCCATGGAGGGGCTGAAGCAGTATCCCTTTGTCCATGTTCTTGGCTCGGAGCGGCCGGAGGAGCACTGCGGCATCATCACCTTTACCGTGGACGGGGTGCACCCCCACGACATCAGCGCCATGCTGGACAGCGACGGCATCGCCGTCCGGGCGGGCCACCACTGCGCCCAGCCGTTGATGCAATATCTGGGGGTGTGGTCCACCACCCGGGCCAGCCTCTTCTTCTACAACACCGAGGAGGAGGTTCGGGCCTTTGTGGAGAGCATGGGCACCGTGAGAAGGAGAATAGGCTATGGAGAATAGAACCTTTTACAACGAGATCCTCACCAGTCACAACCTCCGGCCCCTCCACAAGCATGACGTGCCCGACGCCAATCTGGAGCTGGAGGGGCTGAACCCCAGCTGCGGCGACCACATCATTCTCAAGCTGAAGGTGGCCGACGGCGTGGTGGAGGACGGCGGCTTTGTGGGCAGCGGCTGCGCCATCTCCCAGGCCTCGGCGGACATGATGCTGGACCTGGTCATCGGACAGACGGAGACGGAGGCCCGGCGTCTGGCGGACATCTTCCTGCGGATGATCAAGGGCAAGGTCACAGAGGAGGAGCTGGAGGACCTGGACGAGGCCGCCGCCCTCCAGGACGTGGCCCACATGCCCGCCCGTGTCAAGTGCGCCGTCCTGGGCTGGCACACCATGGACGAAATGCTCAAGGACAGTCTCTCCGGCGACGACGGAGGACAACCGGTGTCCGCAGAAACGGAATAAGACGGAAAATGTCCGGCAGCGCAGCGCTGCCGGACAAATTTTTTACTGTTCCGTGCCTTGCAAGGACGGCGTCTCACCCCGCCAGCGACCCCATGGGGTCCCATGGCTCCAGCTCGATGGGGTCGGCGTTGTAGGCGGAGAGCTGTTCGTCGGTGAGGTACTTTTTGTTCACCACCACCTGATACATGTACTCGTCGAACCACCGGTCGGTCATGACGTAGTAGCCGCCCTTGCCCGAGTCCTTGCCCCAGCTGTTCTCCACCCGCCAGCGGTCAGGCTGGCCGTTGTCGTCCAGGTTGACCCCCTGGAACACCATGGCGTGGGTCATCAGGCTCTGGCCGTAATCCAGCCGCTCCGCCTTGGTCATGGTGAATTGGGTGTCCAGCAGGTCCTCCAGGCCGTAGACATCCAGGTCCAGGATGCCGTCCGACCGCTCGGAGCGCTTGCCCACGTCGCAGCCGAACCACACCGGCTCCCCGTCCTTCAGCTGGGCGATGGCCGCCTTTTTCAGCTCGCCGATCTCCAGATTCAGATAGCGGACGGGCTTGCCCTCCTTCACGTTGCCCAGGAAGCGGACGGTGTAGCTGCACCCAAAGGGCTTGTCGGCGGTGGGGGCGTTGATGAGGCTCACATAGTCGTCCAGCACCAGGCCCACATACTTGGCGTAAAAGCTCTGGGGGGTCAGTCCGGCGTCCCGGTGGAACACATTGTCCGTGTCCCGGTACTCGAAGTCAAAGCTCTTGGGGGGCTTGCCCAGGCAGATGCACAGCAGGCGGTAGATCTCCTCCAGCATGCCCTCCTTCTCTCCCCGGAGGTCAGCCAGGTCCGCCCCGGCGGCGTAGTGCTTTCTCAGGATGCAGGCGTCCTCCCGGAGCTTCTCGGTGAGATAGGCGTCCATCTCCCGGCTGCCGGAGGAGGCCACGGACTCGGGATAGGCGGTCTTGGGCGCTACACCGTACTTGCGCACCAGATTGCACAGCATATCCCACTGTCCCCCGTCCCCTACCGGGGCCTGGAGCAGGAAGGAGACCAGCCGCCCGTTGGCGGGCTCGTCCAGGGTCTCCAGAACGTTCTCCAGGAAATAGTTGGACTTCTCCAGCTTGTCGTAGAAGAACAGATAGGCCTGGGACAGCTCAAAGTCCCGGCTCAGCTTATACTTCCGGATGACCTCAAAGCGCATGGTGTTCAGGGCAGCGAACATCCAGCACCGGCCGCTCTGCTTCTGGTTGGTGATGTCCCCCTGGTTTAGGGAGACAGAGAAGGTATGGGCATCCCGCTGGGCGGCCTCCCGCCGCTTGGCGGATTTGGTCAGGCCGTTCTCGGTGACGGCGTTCATGGCCACCCGGTTGGCCCGCTGGGCGTCGAACCGGGCCTCGAACTGCTCCAGAGACGCCAGAGTGATGCTGCTGTTGGTTTCCATCTGTGGTTCCTCCTGTTTCTTTTTCCGGGGGCAGGGCGGCCCGGCATTAGTCAACGCTAACCATTCTGTCAGAAAAGATGCCCCAGAGCTGCCCCCGCTGCATTGGCACTATTCTACTCCATCCGGGGGCCTGCGTCAAGTCTCCGGGGCGGAGCGGAGTGCGCAGCGGCCCCTTGGCTGCCTCGCCGCCCACTACCTCCCCTGAAAGGGGAGGGGGACCGGCGCAAGCCGGTGGAGGGGTGCAGCAGGCACCTACGACAAGAAAGGCACTCGGGCGAATTCGCTGGGAGTCGGTACGAATTCGCCGTAAGCATCCAGCGTGTTGGTAGTGCGTGCTGCAACCCCTCAGTCTGGCCTTACGGCCAGCCAGCTCCCCTTTCAGGGGAGCCAAAGGAGGTGCGTCGCCCTTTCAGGGGAGCCAAAGGGGGTGCGTCGCCCTTTACCTCCCCTGAAAGGGCGTAAGTGCCGCAAAGCGGTAGAGGGGGACCGGCGCAAGCCGGTGGAGGGGTGCGGTAGGCACCTACAACAAGAAAGGTACTCGGGCGAATTCGCTGGGAGTCGGTACGAATTCGCCGTAAGCATCCAGCGTGTTGGTAGTGCGTGCTGCAACCCCTCAGTCTGGCCTTACGGCCAGCCAGCTCCCCTTTCAGGGGAGCCAAAGGGGGTGCGTCGCCCTTTCAGGGGAGCCAAGGAAGGCTACTGCGTTTCCTGTCCCCCACAAACCCACCACATCGTCTGTGAAAAAAATCACAAAACCGCCGGAAAACGGTTGACAATCCTCTCCCGCTGAGATATTCTTTAAGCAGGACGAGAGGCGGCCGATTTCCGGGGATTGAAACCGAAGATCAGGCGTCTTTCCCGCTTATGCGTCAAAAGAGTTAGCGATAACTACCTATATCGGGCCGGTGAGACGGCTCAGACTGCAAGGAGGAACCGCTGATGAGAGGCGTAGAGACCAAGGTTCAGAGCATCCGGCATCAGATCTTCCGCGAGGTCGCGCGGATGGCATACGAGGGCGACGCCCCCTCCGACATCATCGAGGAGCTGCCCTACAAGATCATCCCCGGGGAGACCGGGACCTACCGGAACAACGTGTTCCTGGAGCGGGCCATCGTGGGCGAACGGCTTCGCCTGGCCATGGGCATGCCCAGCCGGAGCGCGGCGGCCCATGCCCCCGTGTCCCAGGGCATTGAGGCGGCGGATAAGGCGGAGACCTATTACACCCCTCCCCTGATCAACGTCATCAAGTTTGCCTGCAACGCCTGCCCGGAGAAGCGGGTCTATGTCACCGACGGCTGCCAGGGCTGTCTGTCCCACCCCTGCGAGGAGGTCTGCCCCAAGAAGGCCATCCACCTGGAGAAGTTCAACGGCCGCTCGTTCATCGACCAGGACAAGTGCATCAAGTGCGGACGCTGTGTGGAGGCCTGCTCCTACAACGCCATCATCATCCAGGAGCGGCCCTGCGCCGCCGCCTGCGGCATGGACGCCATCAGCTCGGATGAGAACGGCAAGGCAGACATCGACTACGACAAGTGCGTCTCCTGCGGCCAGTGCCTGGTGAACTGCCCCTTTGGCGCCATCTCCGACAAGTCCCAGATCTATCAGCTGGGCCGTGCCCTCCGGAACGGGGAGGAGGTCTATGCCGCCGTGGCCCCCGCCTTTGTGGGACAGTTCGGCCCCAAGGCCACCGTGGGCAAGCTCCGCTCTGCGCTCAAGGACCTGGGCTTTGCCGACATGGTGGAGGTCGCCATCGGCGCGGACCTGTGCGCCGTCCAGGAGGCGGAGGACTTCATCCGGGAGGTCCCGGAGGAGCTGCCCTTTATGGGTACCTCCTGCTGCCCCGCCTGGTCCGTCATGGCAAAGAAGCAGTTCCCCCAGCAGGCCAAGTGCATCTCCATGGCCCTGACCCCCATGACCCTGACTGCCCGCTACATCAAGAGCAAGAAGCCCGGGGTAAAGGTGGCCTTCTTCGGCCCCTGCGCCGCCAAGAAGCTGGAGGCCATGCGCCGCACCGTCCGCAGCGAGGTGGACTTTGTCCTCACCTTTGAGGAGCTGGACGGCATCTTCGACGCCAAGGGCATCGACCCGGAGACCATGCCGGAGGACACCTCCGAGACCCTGGAGCCCACCCGGGACGGGCGGAACTTCGCTGTCTCCGGCGGCGTGGCCGCCTCGGTGGTCAACGTCATCCAGTCCCGGTATCCGGACAGAGAGGTGAAGGTCACCAGCGCCGAGGGACTGCGGGACTGCCGGAAGATGATGATGCTGGCCAAGGCCGGGAAGTACAACGGCTATCTGCTGGAGGGCATGGCCTGCCCCGGCGGCTGCGTGGCCGGCGCCGGCACCATGCAGCCCATCCGCAAGAGCCAGACCGCCGTGAACCAGTTTGCCAACAAGGCCAAGGAAAAGGTCTGCACCGAGCCGGAGTACATCGTGGAGCTGGACAACCTGATCTATTGATCTGCCAGAAACCAGAGCAGCCCATCCCCAGGAAAACGGATGGGCTGCGGAGGTTTCAGAGGGCGTTTGACAGGGTGACCGGCCTTTGTGAAGGGAGGTTGTTGTCATGGGATTCAAAATAAAAAAAGAGTTGATTGCGGATAATAATGGGTTTAGACCAATCGACTTAAATGACCGAAATGTGCAGAAAATATTTGAAAGATGTTTGGCGGATACAAATACGGCGGAAAAAGAGGGAACATTTCTTTTCCCGCAAGCATTAGGATACAGCAAAGAGGACGAAAAATTTGTGTTCTTTGACAAGGTTAAACTTGATAAAGATGAAAAATCGATCCTGTTTTTATATGGCCAGATCGCTTCCAGTCACCAAAATGATTTGATAACACCCCCCATAACCTCAAAATCATCCTCTCAAAAATATACTGGCGAAGTCTGGACAAGAAACAATGGGATTATAATGGAGTTTTTGCTTTTAGGACGTGCAATAGGCATTGTTTCTCCATTTAATAAGAAAACTCAAGATGCTGCCTTTGTCTCTCCTCATCCAACCCTATCACCCAACGACCCTAAGTTCCCTGAATGGTGGGCGAAGCATAAAATAGCATGGGAAGATCGCAAGCGGTAGGGTAGCGCCCTCTGACGACCGCTCCTCAAACCGGGCGCTGTTTCTCTCTTTTGGCAGAATGATTTTTTGACAGACAATACAGCCCATCCGCAGGAAAACGGATGGGCTGCTTTGTCGTCATCGTCACACCACCTGGAACAGGTAGAATTTCAGATACGCCGTCTCCGGCACGTTCCACAGGATGGGGTGGTCCGGCCCCTGCTGCCGGGCCTCGATCTGCCGGAGGGCCACCCCCGCGTCCCGGGCGGCCTCCCGGAGCATGTGCCGGAAGTCCCCCTCGCTCATAAAATGGGAGCAGGAGCAGGTGGCCAGATACCCGCCCCGGGGGAGCAGCTTCATGGCCCGGAGGTTGATCTCCTTATACCCCGCCGCCGCCCGGTCGATGGTGTCCCGGGACTTGGTGAAGGCAGGCGGGTCCAGAATGACAAAATCGAAGTCCCGGCATTTGGCGGCGCACAGGTCGGTGAGCAGCCGGAACACGTCGGCGGTCCGGAATTCGATATTGTCCAGGCCGTTGCGCCGGGCGTTCTCCCGGGCCATCCGGATGGCGGTGTCGGAGATGTCCACGCTGAGCACCCGCTCCGCCCCGCCCCGGGCTGCGTTGAGGCCGAAGGAGCCGGTGTGGGTAAAGCAGTCCAGCACCCGCTTCCCCGCCGCCAGCCGGGCCACCGCCTGACGGTTGTATTTCTGGTCCAAAAAGAAGCCGGTCTTTTGCCCGTTTTCCACGTCCACCAGATAGCGGATGCCGTTTTCCGTGATTTCGGTGACGGGGGAGTCCGGGTGGGGCAGGCCGGGCCACCAGCCCTTTTCCTGCTCCATCCCCTCCCGTTCCCGGAGGGCCACGTCGTTCCGGAGGTACACCCCCCGCACCGGCTGGCCCAGCTCCGCCAGATGCTCCGCCAGAGCCAGGAGCACCGTGTCCCGCACCCGCTCCATTCCCAGGGACAGGATCTGCACCGACAGCAGGTCGCCGTACCGGTTCACCGTCAGGCCGGGGAGCTGGTCCGCCTCCCCGTGGACCAGGCGGCAGCAGAGGAAGTCGTCCCCGGGCATCACTGTCCGGCGGTAGTCCACCGCGTACCCCACCCGTCGTGCCCAGAAGGCCGGGTCAAAGGCGTCGTTGGCGTTCCGGCTGAGCAGGCGGACGACGATTTTGGACCGGCTGTTGTAAAAGCCCGTGCCCATCCAGGCGTTCCCGGCGAAGATGTCCACCAGGCCGCCGTCCTCCGGCGTCCCCCGGAGGGGCTTTGTCTCCTCCCCGTAGACCCAGGGATGGCCGTTTTTCACCGATCGTTCCGCCTTCGCCGAAATCCGGAGGGCGGGATAGGGGCGCTGCTGCTTCATAACGTCTCTTCTCCTCACTTTTGTTTCTTCCCCCGATTATACCACGGAAGAAACGCCCGGGCAACGGGGGAATTGAGGGGGCGGCGGGGATGGTGCGGATTCGCCGGGAGATTTCTGCCGGGCGATAGTGCATGCTGCACCCCTCCACCGGCTTGCGCCGGTCCCCCTCCCCTTTCGGGTATACGCACTATTCTGGCTCCCCTGAAAGGGCAGGGAGCGAAGCGGAAGTGCCGCTTGTCGGCGGAGCTGTCGCCGCAAGGCGACTGAGGGGTGCAGCACGCACCCTCAGCTACGCAAAGCACCCCCGGCGAATCCGCCACCGCCCCGTCTGCCCGCCGGGAAAACCGGGCATACTGGAGCTGTCCCCTGCCGCCCCCGCTTTTCCGCTTGTCACGGGAGAAAAAGCGTATTATAATGGGGCCGGGAGACAGTCTCTCCCCTCTTTCGCCGTATTCTGCGGCCCTACATCACAAATGTTCCGGGAGGCCGGTTTTTTATGTCTGTTTCTCAGCTGAAAGCAATGCTGCGCCCCGGCTGCCGCGCCCATCTGGTGGGCGTGGGCGGCGTTTCCATGCTCCCGCTGGCGGAGATGCTGCTGCACCGTGGCATCGTCGTCTCCGGCTCCGACGCCAGGGAGTCCGACCACGTGGCCCAACTCCGGGCCCAGGGGGTCCCCGTCACCATCGGCCATCTGCCCCAGTCGGTGCAGGGGGCCGACCTGGTCATCCGCACCGCCGCCGTCCACGACGACAACCCGGAAATTGCCGCCGCCCGGTCTGCGGGCATCCCCGTCTTTGAGCGGGCGGAGGCTCTGGGCGCTCTGATGAGCGACTATGACCACGCCCTCTGCGTCGCCGGGACCCATGGCAAGACCACCACCACCTCCATGTGCGCCCACATCGCCCTGGAGGCCCGACTGAACCCCTCCATCATGATCGGCGGCAATCTCCCAGTGCTGGGCAGCGGCTACCGCATCGGCGGACGGGACACCTTCGTCCTGGAGGCCTGCGAGTACTGCAACTCCTTCCTCTCCTTCCGGCCCACGGTGGCGGTCATCCTCAACGTGGAGGAGGACCACATGGACTTCTTCCACAGTCTGGAGGAGATTCAGGCCTCCTTCCGCACCTTCGCCGAGCTGGTGCCGGAGGACGGCTGCGTGGTGGCCAACGCCGACCACCCCACCACCATGGCCACCCTGTACGGTCTGGAGCGGAACCTCATCACCTTCGGTCTGGAGCAGCCCGCCCGGGTCACCGCCCGGAACCTGCTCTTTGAGGCGGGCCTGCCCCAGTTCGACATCATCTGCGACGGGTCCTTCCTGTGCCATGTGGAGCTGTCCGTCCCCGGACGGCACAACGTCATGAACGCCCTGGCCGCTGCCGCCGCCTGCTGGTTCATGGGGGTCAGCGGGGCGGCCATCGCCGCGGGGCTCAACGCCTACCGGGGGGCGGAGCGCCGCTTCGAGTACCGGGGCGAGGTGAACGGGGCAAAGGTCTACGACGACTACGCCCACCACCCCGGGGAGCTGCACACCCTGTTCTCCATGGCGGAGACCCTGCCCCACAATCGCATCCTCTGCGCCTTCCAGCCCCACACCTACTCCCGGACGGAGGCCTTTTTCGACGGCTTCGTGGAGGAGCTGTCCCGGCCGGACCGGACGGTGCTGATGGAAATTTTCCCCGCCCGGGAGACCAACGCCACCGGCATCTCCTCCCGGGACCTGGCAGAGCGCATCCCCGGGGCGGTCTACTGCGCCACACTGGAGGAGACGGAGCAGGCCCTCCGCTCTCTGGCCCAGCCCGGGGACCTGGTGCTCACCGTAGGCGCGGGGGAGTTGAACCGGGTGGCCGGTTGGCTGGTCAGCGGCCGCTGACCGGCACAGAGGAGGCATCGTCATGCGCTACAGCATACAGGAACCCACCCTCATCCGTCTGGTCCACCGGGTAGGCCCTCTCTTTTGGGACAGCGACCGGGTGGGCCAGGTCCGGGAGAAGGGTCTGGACGACTTTGTGACCCAGGCAGACCTGGCGGTACAGGAAACCCTCCGGGCGGAGCTGAGCCGCCGCTGGCCGGGAATCGGCTTTCTGGCGGAGGAGGACGCCTCCCGCCCGGCGGACCGGGAGCGGCCCCTGTGGATCTTAGACCCCATCGACGGCACCAACAACCTGATTCACGGCTTCCGGGAGAGCGCCGTCTCCCTGGCCCTGTGGGACGGGAGGCGGACGGTGATGGGGGTGGTATACAACCCCTTCCAGCAGGAGACCTTCTCCGCCACTCTGGGCCAGGGGGCAAGGTGGAACGGCCGGCCCATCCGGGTCAGCGACCGCCCCGACCTGGCCCACAGCCTGGCCATCTTCGGCACCTCCCCCTATGAAAAGGAGCGGGCCGACCAGGTATTCCGGCAGGCGAAGGAGGTCTATCTCCGCACAGAGGACCTCCGCCGGGGCGGCAGCGCCGCCCTGGAGCTGTGCAAGGTGGCCGCCGGCCGGGCGGAGCTGTACTTCGAGTTTGATTTAAAGCCCTGGGACTACGCCGCAGGGCAGCTCATCCTCCGCGAGGCCGGGGGCACGTGCACCGACCTGACGGGAGGCCCCCTCCCCGTGACGGAGAACGCCGACCTTCTCACCACCAACGGGCGGGTACACGGGGAGGCCCTGGCCCTGCTGGGGCTGTAACAGGATAAAGAAGACCCGGGAGGCTGTCCGGCCCTCCGGGTCTTGCTGTGCCTGGGGAGACAGAGCAAATTTTTTGGTTCTCTGTCAAGAGTTGGGGTAGAGAAAAAACAGCATCAGGCATACAG
>JAJQFJ010000029.1:59736-66240 GCA_021201185.1 Clostridiales bacterium | reverse complement strand
TCCTCCTGTCCAACGGTGAGTGTCAAAGTTTAGGCGGGGTGCAGGGTGCCCTTTTCAAAGGGCAGCCCTGCTGGGGGACTATCCGCAGATAGTGGGGCAAAGCCCCGTACCCCCTCGGAGAGCCCACGGCACTTTGCAGACCGCCGGTCTGAAAGTGTTATTAGTGGGTTATTACACTTCCGCAGAAGTGTTCACCCGTGTGGCCGCAAATATGAAATTTGCGAAAGGTTAAGGTGATATTTATCGCAAGAAATGATGGGGTGCATCGTACCACGGTCAGGAATGCCAACCTGACAAAAAATCAAATTGGCAACGTCCAGTGGCACAACGAACGGGAAAAGGAATCCTACGTCAATCAGGACATCGTCCCGGAACGCACCCCGCTGAACGTCCACTTCAAAACACCGTCCGGCTCCTATCAGGAAATCTTCGATGCGATGGTCGAGGAAAAGACCATCTCCACCCGTGGGCTGAAAGCCGACGCCTGCCTCTTTGGGGAGCTGATCTTCGATGTCAATTCCGCCTACTTTCACAATCACGGCGGCTACGAATACGCCAGGCAATTTTACGCAGACGCCTATCAAGCCGCCGTGGACATCGTGGGCGGTGAACAGTATATCCTCTCCGCTGTCATGCACGCTGACGAGCGCAACCGGGCCATGTCTGAGGCGCTCGGACAGGACGTGTATCACTACCATCTCCACGTCGTTTATATTCCCGTTGTTGAGAAGCAGATTCTATGGTCGAAGCGGTGCAAGGACAAGTCGCTGGTCGGCACCGTCAAGGAGACGATCATGCAGGTCAGCAGCAGCAAGAAGTGGTTATCCAAGCCTGCGCTGGACAAGGCCGGGAACCCTCTCCTCCAGAAGAACGGCAAGCCGGTATTGAAGAAGTCCTACTCTGTGTTACAAGACGACTTTTATCAGCACATGAGAGCCGCACCCGCAAGGCAGAGAAGGCCGCCGATGCCGCCGAAAAGAAAATGACCCAGGCTGAACGGGCGCTCCGCACGCAGTCTATGACCTTCATGAAGATCGATTCAATGGGGAAGAAAACGCTGACCGGCAATATCGCCCTTGCACCCGGCGAGGCCAGGGAACTCAAGGAGCTCGCCAAGAATGGCGTGACTGCTGATTCCAGATTGTCACGGATGGAGGAAAAGGTTGCTCGTGCCCAGATGGACGCCGGTATCTGGAAACGGCGGTATGAAAAGATGCTCGACCAGGTTCAGCCATATTTAGATGCCATCAAGCTCGCACCGGAGAGAGTGCGGGCTTTTTTGAATGCCATCATGACAAGACCAAAAGAAACCAAAGAACACACGCAGCCTGCCCGTCGCCGTGGGCAGAACATAGAACTTTAATGAAAGGAGAAGTGCCTATGGATCAAAATAATCGCATTCCCTTAGACCAAACCATCAACGGAACCACTGTTCACATTAAATTCAGTGATAAACCGCCGCGAACCGGGATGGAGCAGATCCGTTCCATCCTCCTATCTTCCTGGAAGCCACTGCTTCCAGACACAGGAAAAGGAATGTCGGAAGTTTGCCGCCGAAAAGGGCTGGACAATCGTCATGGAAGAACAGGAGGAAGGCGTCTCCGGACACAAAGTACGAGCCGCAAATAGAGATAAGCTTCAACTCATCAAGGAAGCAGCTACCCGCGGCGAGTTTGACATTCTCCTGGTGTTCATGTTTGACCGCATCGGCAGGATCGCAGATGAAACGCCCTTTGTGGTGGAGTGGTTCGTCAGGAACGGTATTCAGGTTTGGAGCACCCAGGAGGGCGAACAGCGTTTTGACAGCCACGCCGACAAGCTGATGAACTATATCCGGTTCTGGCAGGCGGACGGCGAAAGTGAAAAGACCTTGCCACCCCTGAAAGCCGAGATCGTGAAGGCGATCCGGGGCGAAAGCTCTTTTACGACGGAAATACTTTCTGAACTGGTCGAGCAGGAGGAAGCCAGAAACAACCAGCTTCGTCAGCGCTGGCAGTCTCTCCAACAAGCCCTTGAACAGTCCCAGGAGACCCGGAGGCAGATGGAGCAGCAGTATAGCAAGATCGTATCCATGGCAGAAATGTACGACGCAGCTTCCTTGGAGGCAAAGAAAATGATCGTAAGCCAGATGATCGAGCGGGTGGATGTAGGCCGAGGCTATCACATCGAACTGACCTTCCGACAGGATTTCAGGGAATTCTTTGAAGTTCTGAGCGAATCGAAGGAAGAAATTGCTTGATTTCCGGCGTTGGGGTATGGCTTGCTTGGGGTGAAGCGAGGAAATCGCTCTACGGGCAACTAACCGCATAAAAAAGGCTTGCAGGTGCTTGAATGGCACCCCCGGGAAAACGGATGATTTTTATGCAAGTATAACAAAAGCCGCCTTCCGAAGAAGGCGGCTTATATACAATGCGTCCAAACTTTGGTGGAGATAAGCGGGATCGAACCGCTGACCTCTTGAATGCCATTCAAGCGCTCTCCCAGCTGAGCTATACCCCCAGATGGGACGCAGTATATATGAAATTAAATGAGATAGGGGTGTGAAACCGATTTGCCTGGGCTCCCAGCTAAGCTATACCCCCCACGCATCCGTCGTTCAGATGTCCCGAACAACAGATGTTATTATAGCGGCTCTTTCCCTGTTTGTCAACCCTTTTTTTCGGGTTTGGAACAGATTTTTTCTTGTCGGCCTCGTCAAAATCACTCAAAAATCGAAAAATTGTCGTTGCCCTTCTGCGCAGTTTGCGCTACACTGAGAATTATGATAACCATTTCATGCAAAGGGGCGCTGTTTTATGTACTATATCGGCATCGATCTGGGGACCTCTGCTGTCAAGCTGCTGCTGATGCGTGGGGACGGCAAGATCGTCAACATTGTCTCCCGGGAGTACCCGATTTCCTTTCCTCATCCCGGCTGGTCGGAGCAAAACCCGGAGGACTGGATCGCCCAGACCATTGCAGGGATTCAGCTCCTGGTCCAGGACATAGACCGGAGCCAGGTGGCAGGTATCAGCTTCGGCGGGCAGATGCACGGCCTGGTGGTGCTGGACAAAAATGACAAGGTCATCCGTCCCGCCATTCTGTGGAACGACGGCCGGACCTTCCAGGAGGTAGGCTATCTCAACAACGTCGTCGGCAGGGAGAAGCTCAGCGCCCTCACCGCCAATATCGCCTTTGCGGGCTTCACCGCCCCCAAGCTGCTGTGGATGCGCAGTAACGAGCCGGAGAGGTTCGCCCGCATCGACAAGATCATGCTGCCCAAGGACTACCTGGCCTATCGCCTCACCGGCGTCCACTGCACCGACGTGTCCGACGCCTCCGGAACGCTGCTCTTTGACGTGGAGCACAAGTGCTGGAGCAGGGAGATGCTGGACATCTGCGGCGTCCGGGAGGAGCAGATGGCCCAAATCTTCGAGAGCTATCGGCCGGTGGGCACCCTGACAGCGGAGATGGCCGCCATCCTGGGCCTCTCCCCCGATGTGGTGGTGGCCGCCGGGGCCGGGGACAACGCCGCCGCCGCCGTGGGCACCGGCACCGTGGGAGAGGGCAAGTGCAACATCTCCCTGGGCACCTCCGGCACCATCTTTATCTCCTCGGACCGGTTCGGGGTGGACCAGTTCAACAGCCTCCACTCCTTCGCTCACGCCGACGGGCACTATCATCTGATGGGCTGTATGCTCTCCGCCGCCAGCTGCAACAAGTGGTGGATGGAGGATATCATCGGCACCGGCGACTACGCCGCCAACCAAGCCCCCATCACCGATGACAGGCTGGGCAACAATCACGTCTATTTTCTCCCCTATCTCATGGGCGAGCGCAGCCCCATCAACGACACCGACGCCCGGGGCTCCTTTGTGGGCATGACCATGGACACCACCCGGGCGGACATGACCCAGGCCATGCTGGAGGGGGTCGCCTTCGCCATCCGGGACTCCTTCGAGGTGGCCAGGAGCCTGGGCATCACCATCCGGCGCAGCAAGATCTGCGGCGGCGGGGCCAGGAGCCCCCTGTGGAAGAAGATCGTGGCCAACGTCCTCAATGTCAGCCTGGACATTCTGGCCTCCGAACAGGGCCCTGGCATGGGCGGAGCCATGCTGGCCGCCGTGGCCTGCGGGGAATATCCCTCGGTGGAGGCCTGCTGTGACGCCCTGGTGAAGGTGGTGGATACCGTGGAGCCTGACCCGGCCATCGCCGCCCGGTATGAGGCCCGGTATCAGCAGTATCGGAAGATCTATCCCGCTCTGAAGCCGGTGTTCCCTCTGATTCAGTGAGACCAGCGCGCGACCGCCCCGCCGTTTGGGGCGGTCGCCTTTTTGCTTCACTGTGAAAATGCGTCTCCGGCGTCCGGCGGCTGTTTCCCGTCAGACGCTGTTCCGTTCGGCGCGGCGAAGCCCCTGATTTCTCTGATTGACAGATTCCGACATTCTGTGGTATACTGTTCGCAGTTTGAAAGAACGTCGGTTTTCAGTCTCTTTCAACAATCATTCGGACCACTCCCTCGGGGGTCAAGGCCATACGGACAGCCGGGTCCACTGCCGGGCGGCGGGTTTTCCCGCCTTATTGATTGAGTGTGAGCGCTCAAGGCATCCCCGCACAAATGCGTCTGCGGCGTCTAGCGGCTATTTTCCGCCAGAAATGCGTTAGCAAAAGCTCGACGTACATCCAGTACGCCTTCGCTTTTGCACCTTTTTCTGACGAAAAATTTCTCGCCAGCCGCTCTTGCCGATTTGTGTGGTAATGCCCAAATTTTATAAGAGGCGCTGGTGCGCAAGCTTGTGAAACGGTCAATAAGAGCAGTAAAAGCAGATTGTTGCTATATAGACTCTGAACACCCCGTCTGACGCATTGTTGTTCCTTCCCTCCCCTCTTATGCCGGGGAGAGTGGGCTTCGCTGTATTGACTTACCGCAAGACGCGCCCAAAGCGTGTCCTGCGGTTTTTTCGCATAACGAGGGAGTGTTGGCGGTGCAGTCGAGACGATACCATTATGATCAGCAGCGGGCCCCCATCTATGAAGCGCTGGAGCGCTTCCGTCAGATGCGGGTGGTGCCCTTTGACGTGCCGGGCCACAAGCGGGGCCGGGGCAACCCGGAGCTGACCGCTTTTCTGGGTGAGAAGTGCATGGGGGTGGATGTGAACAGCATGAAGCCCCTGGACAACCTGTGTCACCCGGTATCGGTCATCCGGGAGGCGGAGGACCTGGCGGCGGACGCCTTCGGCGCAGAGCACGCCTTTTTGATGGTGGGCGGCACCACCAGCGCCGTCCAGAGCATGGTGCTCACTGCCTGCAAGCAGGGGGACGAGATCATCCTCCCCCGGAACGTCCACCGGAGCGTCATCAACGCCCTGGTGCTCTGCGGAGCGGTTCCTGTTTATGTAAACCCGGAGGTAGACCAGCGGCTGGGCATCTCCCTAGGCATGAGCCGGGACCAGGTCCAGCGGGCCATCCGGGAGCATCCCAAAGCGGTGGCGGTGCTGGTGAACAATCCCACCTATTACGGCGTCTGCTCCGATCTCCGGGCCATCGTCCGCATGGCCCACGAGGCGGGGATGCTGTGTCTGGCCGACGAGGCTCACGGCACCCACTTCTATTTCGGCGGCGGTCTTCCGGTGTCGGCCATGGCGGCGGGGGCGGATATGGCCGCTGTCTCCATGCACAAGAGCGGCGGCAGCCTGACCCAGTCCAGCTTTCTCCTCACCGGCCCCGGCGTCCACGCCGGCTATGTGCGGCAGATCATCAACCTGACCCAGACCACCTCCGGCAGCTACCTGCTCATGTCCAGCCTGGACATCAGCCGCCGGAACCTGGCCCTCCGGGGGCGGCAGGTCTTTCATCAGGTGGCGGATATGGCGGAGTACGCCCGGGAGGAGATCAACGCCATCGGCGGGTACTACGCCTTTGGCAAGGAGCTCATCAACGGCAACTCCATCTTCGACTTCGACACCACCAAGCTCAGCGTCCACACCCTGGACATCGGTCTGGCAGGCATCGAGGTATCCGACATCCTCCGGGACGAGTACGACATCCAGATCGAATTCGGCGACATCGGCAACATCCTGGCCTACCTCTCCATGGGCGACCGGCCCCAGGAGCTGGAGCGGCTGGTCAGCGCCCTGGCAGAGATCCGCCGCCGCTACCAGACCGACGGCGCCGGTCTGCTCAGCCAGGAGTATATCGACCCGGATGTGGTCATCACCCCTCAGGAGGCCTTCTACGCCGACAAGGAGAGCCTTCCCCTCCGGGAGACGGAGGGCCGGGTCTGCTCCGAGTTCGTCATGTGCTATCCCCCCGGCATCCCCATCCTGGCCCCCGGCGAGCGCATCACCGGGGATATCCTGGATTATATCGAGTACGCTAAGTGCAAGGGTTGCAGCATGACCGGCCCCGAGGACCCGGAGATCAGCTTTCTGAATGTGGTGAAGTGAGAGGGTGCCTTTGCCTCCCCTGAAAGGGGAGGTTGGAAGCGCGTTTCCTGGCTCCCCTGAAAGGGGAGCTGTCAGCGAA
>JAJQFJ010000029.1:0-59636 GCA_021201185.1 Clostridiales bacterium | reverse complement strand
CCTACCGCACCCCTCCACCGGCTTGCGCCGGTCCCCCTCCCCTTTCAGGGGAGGTTGGAAGCGCGTTTCCTGGCTCCCCTGAAAGGGGAGCTGTCAGCGAAGCTGACTGAGGGGTTGCAGTAGGCACCTGCTTTGCTGCTCTATTCTAGCGGCGAATTCGCCGGAAGGCTTCAACATTATATTAGCCCCTACCGCACCCCTCCACCGGCTTGCGCCGGTCCCCCTCCCCTTTCAGGGGAGGTATCAATGCGTATCAGAAACCATCCCACCAAAGAAAGGAGCCTCCCGTCATGGATCTCTGGTTCAGCGAATTTCATACCCCGGACGTGAAGCACAGCATCCGGGTCAATCGTCATCTCTACTCCAAGCGGAGCAGCTATCAGCAGATCGACATCTTCGAAACGCCGGAGTATGGCCGGGTGCTCACCCTGGACGGCAGCGTCATGCTCACCGAGCGGGACGAGTTCATCTACGACGAGATGATCACCCACGTCCCCATGGCCGTCCACCAGGGCATCCGGGACATTCTGGTCATCGGGGCCGGAGACGGCGGCGTCGTCCGGGAGCTGACCCGGTATGACCGGGTCAGGAGCATCGACCTGGTGGAGATGGACCCCCAGGTGGTGGAGGCCTGCCGGGAGTTCCTGCCGGGCAACGCCTGCCGGATGGATGACCGGCGGGTGAAGATCCACTTCGGCAACGCCCTGAAATTCATCCGCCGCCGGGAGGCCAGCTACGACCTGATCATCGTGGACTTCACCGACCCCTTCGGCCCCTCCGAGGGCTTCTTCACCCGGGAGTTTTACGGCAGCTGCTACACCGCTCTCCGGGAGGACGGCATTATGGTAAACCAGCAGGGCAGCCCCTTCTACGCCGAGGACGCCGAGGCCATGCAGCGCAGCCACAAGCGGATCGTCAGCACCTTCCCCATCAGCCGGGTGTATCAGGCCCACATTCCCACCTATGCGGCGGGCTACTGGCTGTTCGGCTTTGCCAGCAAGAAATACCACCCGGTGGACGACCTGGACGCCGCCGCCTGGAACGCACTGAACCTCCGCACCCGGTACTACACCACCCGGCTCCACGTGGGGGCCTTCTGCCTCCCCGCCTTTCTGGAGGAGATGCTCCAGGAAGTGGAGGCGTGAGCCATGCTGGAACGGAACGTAGAGACCTTTCTGGCCTGCGACAGCGACTATGACAGGGCAGGTATCGTCCTGTTCGGCGCGCCCTTCGACTCCACCACCAGCTTTCGCCCCGGGGCCCGGTTCGGCCCCTCCGCCATCCGGCACGAGAGCTTCGGCCTGGAGACCTACAGCCCCTATCAGGACAAAGACCTGACCGACTGCGCCGTCTTTGACTCCGGCGACCTGGAGCTGCCCTTCGGCTCCCCGGAGGCCGCTCTTGCGGACATCCAGGCCCGGACGGAGACCATCCTCTCCGACGGCAAGCTGCCCCTGCTGCTGGGAGGCGAGCATCTGGTGACGCTGGGGGCCGTCCGGGCGGTGGCAGAGCGGTATCCCGGCCTCCACATCGTCCACCTCGACGCCCACGCCGACCTTCGGGACGACTATCTGGGAGTCCGGCTGAGCCACGCCTGCGTCATGCGCCGGTGCTGGGAGCTGACGGGAGACGGGCGCATCCACCAGTTCGCCATCCGCAGCGGCGACCGGGAGGAGTTCCGCTTCGCCCGGCAGCACACCGACCTCCACCCCTTCTCTCTGGACGGCGTGTCGGAGCTGGCCGAGCAGCTTCGGGCGCAGCAAACGCCGGTGTATCTCACCATCGACCTGGATTGCCTCGACCCCGGCGTGTTCCCCGGAACAGGCACCCCGGAGGCGGGGGGCGTGTTCTTCCCCCAGCTGTTAAATGCCATCACCGCCCTGTCCGGCTGTCGCATTGTGGCCGCCGACGTGAACGAGCTGGCCCCCATGCTGGACCCCACAGGAGCCTCCACCGCCACCGCCTGCAAGGTGGTGCGGGAGCTGCTGCTGGCTTTGAGTGATTGAATAGAGAAAGGAGCCTTTCCTATGAGCAGAGTGTTAGTCATCGGCTGCGGCGGCGTGGCCTCCGTCGCCATCCACAAATGCTGCCAGGTCAGCGAGGTGTTTACCGAGCTGTGCATCGCCAGCCGCACCAAGGCCAAATGCGACCGTCTGGCCGCAGAGCTGGCCCCCAAAACGGCCACCAGGCTGACCACCGCCCAGGTGGACGCCGACGATGTGGAGCAGGTCATCGCCCTCATTCGCTCCTATCAGCCCGATCTGGTGATGAACATCGCCCTCCCCTATCAGGACCTGACCATTATGGACGCCTGCCTCGCCTGCGGGGTGAACTATATGGACACCGCCAACTATGAGCCGGAGGACACCGACGACCCCGCCTGGCGGGAGATTTACGAGCGGCGGTGTCAGGAGAAGGGCTTCTCCGCCTACTTTGACTACTCCTGGCAGTGGGCCTACCGGAAGAAATTCGAGGACGCGGGGCTCATCGCCCTGCTGGGCTGCGGCTTCGACCCCGGCGTCAGTCAGGCCTACTGCGCCTACGCCAAAAAGCACGAGTTCGACACCATCGACACCATCGACATTCTGGACTGCAACGGCGGCGACCACGGCTACGCCTTCGCCACCAACTTCAACCCGGAGGTCAATCTCCGGGAGGTCTCCGCCCCCGGCAGCTACTGGGAGGACGGCCACTGGGTGGAGATCCCGCCCATGAGCAACAAGCGGGAGTACGACTTTGACCAGGTGGGCCACAAGGATATGTACCTGCTACACCACGAGGAGATCGAGTCTTTGGGGGAGAATCTGCCGGAGGCGAAACGCATCCGGTTCTTTATGACCTTCGGCCAGAGCTATCTGGACCATATGCGCTGTCTCCAGGACGTTGGCATGCTGTCCACCACGCCGGTGAGCTTCGAGGGCCATGAGATCGTCCCCATCAAGTTCCTCAAGGCCCTGCTCCCCGACCCGGCCAGCCTGGGCCCCCGGACCCACGGCAAGACCAACATCGGCTGCATCTTCACCGGAAAGCAGAACGGCCAGGACAAGACCTATTATATCTATAACGTCTGCGACCATCAGGCATGCTATCGGGAGGTGGGCTCCCAGGCGGTGAGCTACACCACCGGCGTTCCCGCCATGTGCGGGGCCCTCATGCTGCTTACCGGCAAGTGGAACACCGTGGGCGTCCACACTGTGGAGGAGTTCGACCCCGATCCCTTCCTGGACGCGCTGGACCGGTACGGTCTGCCCCGGAGTGAGAGCCACAGCCCGGTGCTGGTGGACTGATGGCCACCCCTGTGCGGGACGAACGTCCCCCCTTTGCCTCTCTGGCCGGGGTGGAGCTGGGCGCGCTGTTTCAGGCTCTCCCCTCCCCCTGCTATCTGCTGGATGAGGGGGCCCTCCGGCAAAACGGCGAGCTCATGGCCCGGCTGGCCCAACGGACGGGGTGCAAGCTGCTGCTGGCACAGAAGGCCTTTTCCAACTACGACCTGTACCCCACCCTGGCCCCCTGTCTGGCCGGGACGGAGGCCAGCGGTCTGTACGAGGCCCGGCTGGGCCGGGAGGAGATGCCCGGTAAGGAGGTCCACGTCTTTTGCGGGGCCTACCGGGAGGACGAGTTTGACCGGCTGCTGAACTATGCCGACCACATCGTCTTTAACTCTCCCCGGCAGCTGGCCAGATTCGGCCCCCGGGCGAAGGCGGCGGGCAAGAGCCTGGGCCTCCGGGTCAACCCGGAGTGCTCCACCCAGGAGGGCCACGCCATCTATGACCCCTGCGCCCCCGGCAGCCGCCTGGGGACCACCCGGAGCCAGTGGGACGCCCAGATGACCCCGGAGCTGGTGGGCCTGCTGGACGGGCTTCACTTCCACACCCTCTGCGAGCAGGATTCCGACGCCCTGGAGACCACCCTCCAGGCGGTGGAGGCCCGGTTCGGGGACGTGCTGCCCCGGATGTCCTGGCTGAATTTCGGCGGCGGGCACCACATCACCCGGCCCGGCTACGACCTGCCCCGGCTGGAGGGGTGCACCCGCCACGCACAGGAGCGCTGGGGGGTGGAGGTCTATCTGGAGCCGGGAGAGGCCTGGGCCCTGAACGCCGGGTATCTCCGGGCCACGGTGCTGGACGTGCTGCAAAACGGGGAGACGAACATCGCCATTCTGGACGCCAGCGCCGCCTGTCACATGCCGGACGTGCTGGAGATGCCCTACCGCCCGCCCCTGCTGGGGGGCGGCGAACCGGGAGAGGGGCCGTACACCTACCGGCTGGGCGGGCCCACCTGTCTGGCGGGGGACGTCATCGGGGATTTCAGCTTCTCCGCCCCGCTGGAGGAGGGGGATTCTCTCCTGTTCGGGGATATGGCCATCTACACCACCTGCAAGAACAACACCTTCAACGGGATGCCCCTCCCCGCCATCTGGGTGCGCCGGGAGGACGGCGGGCTGGAGGAGCTGGTCTCCTTCGGCTATCATGATTTTAAGGGCCGTCTGGGGCGGCGTTAGCGCAATGACCACGCGCCAAACAGGGAGGTACTGATTTATGCACGACCAACTGACCGCCAACGACCTGGAGCAGATGCGAAAGGAGCTGGACTACCGGCGCATCACCCTGCGCCCCCAGCTTCTGGAGGAGGTCAAGACCGCCCGGGCCTTCGGCGATTTGAGCGAAAACTTTGAGTACAAGGCCGCCAAGCGAGACAAGAACAAAAACGAGAGCCGTATCCGCTACCTGGAGCGGATGATCGAGACCGCCCATGTCATCGAGGACCGTTCCGCCGCCGACGAGGTGGGACTGTTCGACAAGGTGACAGTCTGGTTCGACGAGGACGAGGAGGAGGACGTGTTTCAGATCGTCACCACCGTCAAGGAGGACGCCCTGCGCAACCGGATCAGCAACGTCTCCCCGGCGGGAAAGGCCCTGCTGGGCCACCGGGTGGGGGACACCGTCACCGTCCGGGTCAACGACAGCTACAGCTATCCCCTGACCATCCGGGCCATTGAAAAGCAGTCCGACGACGGCTCCATCCAAATCAGCGAATATTGAATCTGTCCCCGGCAACGTTTTCTGCCGGGGGCTTTTTTCATGCTCGCTTTGCCGTCAGACCGCGCAAATCGCCGTTTTTACCGTTTTGTCATTTTATTTAAGGATTTGAAAAGGACATATTCCTTGACTGTTTCGACGAGATAAGGTAAAATACCTACAGAATACGAAAAGGGAGGGTTTTCCATGAAGAGAGCCATCGCATTTTTCCTGACACTGGCGCTTCTTTTCTGCCTGGCCGCCTGCGCCGGCAGTGATACTGACACCTCAGACGACACCTCTACCGACATCGTCTCCGCAGAGGAGGCCGACGCGCAGGAGGCGGCGAACAACGCCGCTGCGGAGGCGGCAGCCTCCGATGAGGAGCAGGAAGCGGACGAAACAGACGCCGCTGTGGATATGTCGGACTGGGAGGGGCTGAACCCCCTGACCGGCGAGGCCACGGAGACGGACGTCAGCGCCAACCGCCCCGTCATGGTCATGCTGAACAACCTGAAGCAGGCGCTGCCCCAGTCGGGCAACAGCCAGGCGGACATCATCTATGAAATGCTGGAGGAGGGTGGCATCACCCGTATGCTGGCGGTCTATCAGGATATCTCCTCCGTGGAGGGGAATCTGGGCACCATCCGCAGCACCCGGCCCTACTATGTGGATCTGGTGGCCGGACTTGACGGCATCCTGGTCCACGCCGGAGGCAGCAACGCCGCCTATGAGAAGATCTCCTCTCTGGGTGTCACCGACCTGGACGCTTTGAGCGGCGGGGCCTCCACCCTGTTCTGGCGGGACAAGACCCGTCTGGCCGCAGGGGTCGCCACCGAGCACACCATGTATATCACCGCCTCGGACATCGCGGACTATCTGGCCAGCAGCAGCCTCCGCACGGAGCACGAGGAGGGCTTTTCCATGCAGCAGTCCTTTGTGGAGGACGGCACCCCCTCTGACGGTAGCGCCGCCACCGTCATTACGGTCCCCTTCTCCGGCTACAAGACCGGCGAGTTCACCTATGACGCCGCCTCCGGCAAATACCTCGTCTCGGAATACGGCTCCGCCTATGTGGACGGGACCACCGGAGAGCAGGTCAGCGTCACCAACGTCATCATCATGACCAACATCTCCACCATCGAGGGCGACAGCAAGGGCCGCATCAGCGTCACCATGACCGGCAGCGGTATCGGCTATTACGCCTGCGGCGGCAAGTACATCCCCATCAACTGGAGCCGAGCCAGCGAGGACAGCCAGTATCAGTTCACCACCATGTCCGGCGAGCAGCTCCAGCTGGGGGTGGGCAAGAGCTACATCAACATCGTCCCCACCACCTGCGCTATCAGCTTTGTGGGCTAAATCTATAACACCTGACCCGGAGACCGGAAGTTCCGATCTCCGGGTTTTGCTGAAAACAGCATCCTTGAACTGGTACGAATTCGCCGGAAGTCTTCCAATCATCGTGGGTGCAGCACGCACCCACGACACGCCATTCACCTTCCGGCGAATCCGTACCGGCCCCCGGCGATTCCCCCGAAAGACTTGCTTGACAATCGCCCCCCGGCGTGTTATCTTAGCATCAGCCATATGACTGACGGAAGTGGAACAAACCACAGGGAGTATGGCGGGAAAAAGCCGACCGTCTGGGCTGTCTGCCTGGAGGTGCGGTTTTTTTGTTCCTCCGGCAAATGTGAAAAGGGAGGTTCACCCTATGAAAACAGATATCGAGATCGCTCAGAGCGCAGAGATGCTCCCCATCACCGACATTGGCGCGTCCCTCCACATTCCGGCGGACGACCTGGAGCTCTACGGCAAGTATAAGGCCAAGCTGGACTTAAAACAGGTCAAACAGCAGCCCCGGAAGGGGAAGCTCATCCTGGTCACCGCCATCTCCCCCACCCCCGCCGGAGAGGGCAAGACCACCACCAGCGTGGGCCTGGCCGACGCCTTGCACCGGCTGGACAAGCAGGTGGTGCTGGCCCTCCGGGAGCCGTCTCTGGGGCCGGTGTTCGGCATCAAGGGAGGCGCCGCCGGAGGGGGCTATGCTCAGGTGGTGCCCATGGAGGACATCAACCTCCACTTCACCGGGGACTTCCACGCCATCGGGGCTGCCAACAACCTGCTGGCCGCCATGCTGGACAACCACATCCAGCAGGGAAACGCCCTGGACATCGACGTGAAGAACATCACCTGGAAGCGCTGCGTGGATATGAACGACCGGCAGCTGCGGAACATCGTCTGCGGTCTGGGCGGCCGGATGCAGGGGGTCCCCCGGGAGGAGGGCTTTGACATCACGGTGGCCAGCGAGGTCATGGCAGCCCTGTGTCTGGCCAGCGACCTGATGGACCTGAAGGCCCGGCTCTCCCGCATCATCGTCGCCTACAACCGAAAGGGCGACCCGGTCACCGCCGGGGACCTGAAGGCCGCCGGGGCCATGACCGCCCTGCTGAAGGACGCCATCCGGCCCAACCTGGTCCAGACTCTGGAGCACACCCCCGCCCTCATCCACGGCGGGCCCTTTGCCAACATCGCCCACGGCTGCAACTCCGTGGCCGCCACCGACGCCGCCCTCCGGCTGGGGGATTACGTCGTCACCGAGGCGGGCTTTGGGGCCGACCTGGGGGCGGAGAAGTTTCTGGACATCAAGTGCCGGGCCGCCGGGCTGACCCCGGACTCGGTGGTCATCGTGGCTACGGTGCGGGCGCTGAAATACCATGGAGGCGTCCCCAAGGACGAGCTGAAGGAGGAGAACCTGGCCGCTCTGGAGCGGGGCCTGCCCAATCTGCTCCGCCATGTGGAGAACATCACCCAGGTCTACGGTCTCCCCGCCGTGGTAGCCATCAACCGGTTCGACTGTGACACCCCCGCCGAGCTGGAGCTGATCCGCACCGCCTGCGCCAAATACGGCGTTCAGGTGGCCCTGAGCCAGGTCTGGAGCAAGGGAGGCGAGGGCGGCCTGGAGCTGGCCCGGGAGGTCCTCTCCGCCATTGACAGAGGCGAGAACCATTTCACCATGGCCTACCCGGATGAAATGCCCCTGGCGGACAAGATCACCGCTGTGGCCCGGAAGGTCTACCGGGCGGACGGGGTGAACTTCCTGCCCGCCGCCAAAAAGGAGCTGACCCGGCTGGAGGAGCTGGGCTTCGGACGGCTCCCGGTCTGCATGGCAAAGACCCAGTACTCCTTCTCCGACGACCCTGCCCTGCTGGGTGCTCCGGAGGGCTTCACCGTCACCGTCCGGAATGTCAAGGTCTGCGCCGGAGCCGGGTTCGTGGTGGCCTATACGGGGGACATCATGACCATGCCCGGCCTGCCCAAGGTCCCCGCCGCCGAGCGTATCGACGTGGACGAGAACGGCGTCATCACCGGGCTGTTCTGAGCCTGATACCACAAAAGAACAGAGCGCACCGCCCCATACTGCGGGGACGGTGCGCTCTTTCTGTCTCTGCTCAGCCCTGTTCGCAGGCCCGGACAAACGCCGTCAGCAGCGCCTCCCGGTCGTCGGTGAGGGGCAGGATCACCGGGACGGCCCCGGCCTCCCGGATGCCGTCCAGATAGCCCGGTATCATCCAGATGCTGTCCCTCTCCTCATCCCACAGAGGGACGACGGCGACAAGCTGTTTGGACATGGCGGTCACTCCTCTCTGTTTCAGGCAGATTTCTCACAAAATCGGGAAGTTGCATTGACGGATTCGAACAAATGTACTATACTTTCTACAGAAGATGAGAAAGGAGGGGCAGAGATGAGCAGAAACTATGTGGCGCTGCCCTATGAATACCTAGCGGAGATGGAGGAGCTGGACGACGAGGAGTTCGGCAGACTGTGCCGGGGACTGCTCCGGTACAGCATGGAGGGCGTCCCCATCCAGCCGGAGGGGAACCTGCGGTTCTACACCCGCCGGGTGATGAACCGGGAGGACCGGTTTCAGGAGAGCTTTGACGAGCAGCAGCGCAGACGCTCCGAGGCCGGGAAAAAGGCGGCCAATGCCCGCTGGGGGAAGTCCGGGACGTTGGACGACAGCGCTCTGTCCCCGGACAGCGTCGGTATACCATCGGATAGCAAAGGCATGCCATCGGATGCGGAAAATGGCCAAACCGAAACCAAAGCCGAAACCAAAACCAAAACCGAAGCCGAAGCCGAAGCCGAAACCAAAGCCGAAACCAAAGCCGAAACCAAAGCCGGGCTTCTCCCTGCTGCCGCAGGAGAGAAGGGCGGCTCCACCACGTCGGCCCCACGCCAGGCCGACCGCCCCATCAAAGGGCAGGAGTTGGATTTGGTTCAGAAAAAGAGACCGGACGTGGACGATGAGGCATTTCTGGCTTACTGCCGGTCCAGGGGGTGGACGTTCACTTCACCACCACGTTCTCCTCCCCTAGCAGCCGGTTCAGCTCCCGGACGAGGGAGGTGTGGATGAGACAGGGTATTCCGAAGCGGCGCTTGCTGTCCTGGAAGTAGAACACCATCTGCCCCGTCCCGGGGAACATGACCAGCATTTGCCGCACCTTTTGCACCCGTGGGTCGTCCTCCCGGTCGAAGCGGAGATAGAGCTTCTTCGCCCCGGGGACGACGCCGGGTATCTGGTCCTCCGCCGTGTTCTGAGGGCGGTACTGGCCCGTCTGGGGCGTTCTGTTCCGGTTTGCCCCGTAGCGTCCCCGCTGCTCCAGCAGGGGCAGACTCTCCTCCGCCAGGGGGAAGAGGCGCTCACAGATGAGCTGGGGCTGCTTCTCGTCCCGGACAGAGATACGGCCCTCCGCCAGGACGCCGTAGCCCGCCGCCAGCAGACTGCCGTACTCCTCCATGGCCCTGGCAAAGAGGATGAGCTCCATGCTGCCGGTATCGTCCTCCAGCATGGCGTAGGCCATGAGGGAGTTGTTCTTGGTGGTCCTGGTCCGGTAGGAGAGGACGATGCCCGCAAGACAGACCCGCTGCTCGTCGGCAAATTGGGTGGGGCCTCCCTCCTGGGCGAAGTCGGACAGGATACGGCCCATGGGGGCCGCCCCGGCCCGGCGGGTGATCTCCCGGTACTGGTCCATGGGGTGGCCGGAGAGATAGAGCCCCGTCAGCTCCCGCTCCATGCGCATCTTCTCCATGGGCTCGAACTCCAGGATATCCGGCAGCTGAACCTGGGCCATGTCGGCGGAGTCCCCCCCGCCGAAGCCGCCGAACAGGTCGAACTGGCCCTCCAGGTTCCGCTTCCGGGTGTCCGCAATGCCGTCCAGCACCACGTTCATGACGCTGACCAGCTGGCTCCGGCGGTTGCCCAGGCTGTCAAAGACGCCGCAGCGGATCATATTCTCCAGGGCACGCCGGTTCAGGTCGGTGTCGAAGGTGCGCTCGCAGAACTGCTGGAAGGAGGTGTAGGGGCCTCCCTCCTCCCGCTCGGCGACGATGTGCTCCACCACGCTGCGGCCCACCCCCTTGATGGCGGCCAGGCCAAAGCGGATATCCTCCCCCTGGACGGTGAAGTCCGCCCCGGACCGGTTGATGTCCGGGGGCAGGAGACGGATGCCCATGTCCTTGCAGGCGGAGATATCCTCCGCCACCTTGTCGCTGGAGTCCAGCACACTGGTGAGCAGGGCCGCCATGTACTCCTGGGGATAGTGGCATTTGAACCAGGCCGTCTGGTAGGCCACGATGGCGTAGCAGACCGCATGGGCCTTGTTGAAGGCGTAGTTGGCGAAGTCCTTGATCTCCCCGTAGATGGCCCTGGCGGTGTCCTCGGGGACGCCGTTGGCGATACAGCCACGGATGCCCCGGTCGGCGTCGCCGTAGATAAAGGCGTGCTCCTCCTGCTCGATCTGCTTGGCCTTTTTCTTGGAGATGGCCCGGCGCACCATGTCCGCCCCGCCCAGGGAGTATCCCGCCAGCTGCTGGAAGATCATCATCACCTGCTCCTGGTAGACGATGCAGCCGTAGGTGACGGACAAAATCGGCTCCAGCAGAGGGTGACGGTAGGTGACCTTGCTGGGATTCAGCTTGCACTGGATAAACCGGGGGATGGACTCCATGGGGCCGGGACGGTACAGTGCCACGATGTCGGTCAGGTCCTCGATGCTGGAGGCCTTCATCTGGACGCACGCCCCGGTCATGCCCGCGGACTCCATCTGGAACACCCCCGCCGTGTGCCCCTCCTGGAGCATCCGGAAGGTCTCCGGGTCGTCCTCCGGGATGTTGTGGAGGTCGAAGTCCGGGTCCTTTTTCCGTATCATTTTCTGGGCGTCGTCCAGAATGGTCAGGTTGCGCAGGCCCAGAAAGTCCATTTTCAGCAGGCCCAGCTCCTCCAGGGTGGTCATGATATACTGGGTGACCACGCTCTCGTCGTTTTTCGCCAGAGGCACATACTCATGCACCGGCTTCCGGGTGATGACCACTCCGGCGGCGTGTTTGGAGGCGTGGCGGGGCATGCCCTCGATCTTTCGGGAGGTGTCGATGAGCTGATGCACCTGGGGGTCGCTCTCGTACCGGTCCCGGAGGGGCTTGGAGAGCTTTAACGCGTCGTCCAGGGTCATGTGCAGGCCGTTGGGAATCTGCTTGGCGATCTGGTCCACGTCGCCGTAGCTCATGCCCATGACCCGGCCCACGTCCCGCACCACTCCCTTGGCCTGGAGGGTGCCGAAGGTGACGATCTGGGCCACATGGTCCTCCCCGTAGGTGCGCTTTACATAGTCGATGACCTCTTCTCTCCGGCGGTAGCAGAAGTCCATGTCGATATCCGGCATGGTGACCCGCTCCGGGTTGAGGAACCGCTCGAAGTACAGGTCGTACTTCATGGGATCCACGTCGGTGATGCCCATGCAGTAGGCCACCATGGAACCGGCGGCGCTGCCTCTCCCCGGCCCCACCGGGATCTGCTGGCTTTTGGCGTAGCCCACGAAGTCCGCCACGATGAGGAAATAGTCCACAAACCCCATGGTGCGGATCATGTTCATCTCATACTCCAGCCGCTCCCGGTAGCCGGAGGGGTCAGTGGGATACCGCCGGGCGTAGCCCTCCCGGCACAGCTTTTCCATCAGGCTGTCCCCGTCGTAGCCCTCCGGGTAGCGGAACTCCGGCAGGTGGTAGACCCCGAACTGGAAGTCCACCTGGCACTGTTGGGCGATCTTTTCCGTATTTTCAATGGCCTCGGGGCAGTCGGGGAACAGGGCGCGCATCTCCTCCTCCGACTTGATGTAGAACTCCTCGCTGCCGAACTTCATCCGGTCCGGGTCGTCCAGCGTCTTGCCCGTCTGGATGCACATGAGCACGTCCTGGGCCTGGGCGTCCTCCCGGGTCAGATAGTGGGCGTCGTTGGTGGCTGCCAGGGGGATGTCCAGCTCATGGGCCAGCCGGACCAGCTGGGGCAAAATCTCCTTTTGCTCGGCCAGGCCGTGGTCCTGGAGCTCGATATAGTAGTTCCCCTCCCCCATCATCTCCTTCATCATCCGGGCGTGCTCTGCCGCCCCGGCGTAGTCGCCGTTGCGCAGGCGGCGGGGAATCTCCCCGGCCAGGCAGGCGGACAGGGCGATGAGGCCCTCGTGGTGCTCCCGCAGCAGGTCCAGGTCGATGCGGGGGCGCATATAAAACCCCTCCAAATTGGCCTGGGTGACCAGGTAGGAGAGGTTGCGGTAGCCCGTCTCGTTCCGGCAGAGCAAAATGAGGTGCCGGGCCCCCGTGTCCAGGTCGTGGTTCTTGTCGAACCGGGTCCTGGGGGCCACATACACCTCACAGCCGATGACGGGATGGACGCCCTCCTTTTGGCACGCCTTGTAGAAGTCCACCACGCCGTACATATTGCCGTGGTCGGTGATAGCCACCGAGGTCTGGCCCAGGGCCTTCACCCGTTGGACCAGCTCCTGGATGCGGCAGGCGCCGTCCAGGAGGGAAAATTCCGTATGAACGTGTAGATGGGCAAAGGACATGATTTCCCTCCTATGGACGTGGTTCGCTGTTTTGTTCCTCCGCCAGCTCCATCAGCTTGCGCAGGCGGTGGTTCAGGCAGGACTTGGACGCCCCCGCCAGCTCCGCCAGCTGGCTCAGGGAAAGCTCCGGGTGCTCTGTGCGCAGCTGGGCCGTGTCCCGCAGATTTTCCGGCAGGGCGTCCCACCGGGGACTGCTCCGGAGGGTGCGGATGGCGGCGATCTGTCCCTGGGCGGCGGCCACCGCCTTGTCCAGGTTGGCCATGTCGCAGTTGGAGCGGCGGTTCACCCCGTTCATAATGTTCTTCTCCAGCTTGGCGTTCATCAGCTCCATGGCGGACAGGGGCGCGCCGATGGCGGTGAGAAAGTCCGCGATGGCCTCGCTCTGCTTGAAGTAGGTCACATAGTTGCCCCGGCGGGTGGTGGTCTTGGGGTGGAAGTCCATCTCCGCCAGCAGGGGAGCCAGCTCCCGGGAGACGGCATAGTGGGAGGTGGTCAGCTCCAGGTGGTAGCGCTGCCGGGGGTCCATGATGGAACCGGCGGCTAAAAAAGCTCCCCGGAAGAAAGCCGCCTGACAGCAGCTCTCCTCCAGGACGGCATAGTTGATATGGTGGGACACCTGGCCGTGGTCATAGCCGAAGGTATCCAGGATACGGCCCAGCTTGACCGGGTCGTTCATGACGAAGATCTGCTTTCCCCGGGCGTTCTCCCCGGGCTGCCGGTCGAACCGGACGCCAAAGGCGCGGCGAAAGAGCCGTGGCAGCCGCTGAGCCACGGCGGGAGAGGTGGTGACGACCCGTATCTCTTCGCCGGAAAAGCCGTTGCAGAACAGCAGCACCCCGTAGGCCTCCGCCCGGGTGCAGCAGGGGCGGGTCAGCCGTTCCCGGCAGAGCTCCTCCTTTGCCATGCTGGAAAAGGTTTTGTTGTCCCCCCATGGGGCCCTCTTCTCCGGAAATCCCTCCGGGAAGCGGTCATCGTTCTCTGACATAGCGCACTCCCTGATCTGTCCAGGTGCGGACGCACCGATCCTCCACCACGTCCAGAACGGCCCGGGCCAACTTCATGGAGTCGTGTCTGGCCTTGTACCGCTTCGTCTCGTCGGAGAGGGGCTCGCAGATTAGCTCCACCCCCATGGCCCGGACGGCGTCTCCGTCCACCAGCAGGGGCTGGGCGTTTTCCGACCGGTAGAGTCGGCGCACCTCCTCCGGGATGTCGGCGGAGTTGGCCAGGCACAGGTCCACCATGTCCGGCCGTCCGTGGTCAAACAGGGCCTGGAGGTGCTCGGAGAGGGTGTACCCCTCCGTCTCCCCCTCCTGGGTCATAATGTTGGCGACGTAAATGCGCAGAGCCTGGGACTCCGCCACGGCGTCCGCCACGCCGGGGACCAGCAGGTTGGGGATAATGCTGGTATACAGGCTCCCCGGGCCCAGGACGATCACGTCCGCCTCCCGGAGGGCGTCGATCACCTTGGGCAGCACGGGAGGGGCCTCCGGCTCCATGCGCACCCGCTGGATACGGCAGTGCTGGGACCGCTTGAAGCTGAAAATTTTGCTCTCCCCCCGGACGGAGGTGCCGTTCTCCATCTCCGCCACCAGGTTCACGTTCTCGCTGGTGACGGGGAGCACCTGCCCGGTGACGGCCAGGAGCTGGTTCATCCGCTCCACCGCCTCCTCGAAGGAGTCGGAGATGCCGTCCAGGGCGGCCAGGAGGAGGTTGCCGAAGCTCTGCCCCGCCAGGCTCCCGTCGTGAAACCGGTAGCCCAGCAGCTCCTCCATCACCGGCTCCACATTGGCCAGGGCCTGGAGACAGTTGCGCAGGTCCCCCGGTGGGGGCATCCCCAGGTCATGCCGCAGCATGCCGGAGCCGCCGCCGTCGTCCGCCATGGTCACCACGGCGGTGATATTTCTGGAATAGTATTTCAGGCCCCGCAGCATAGTGGAGAGCCCCGTCCCGCCGCCGATGGCGACGATATGGGGGCCGCCGTCCGACGAGATGCGCCAATGTTCCGTGTTCATCTATTTCCGCTCCCGGTTGATATCCCGATGCTGCTCGGTGGCGGTATAGCCCAGCTTCTCCACCATCTGTGCCACGGCGTGGGCCATGGCCACGGAGCGGTGCTGGCCGCCGGTGCAGCCCATGCAGATGACCAGACTGCTCTTTCCCTCCTCCTCATAGAGAGGCAGCAGGAAGCAGAGCATATCCTCCATCCGCTGTTCAAATTCGTGGGTCTCCTTGTACCCATCCAGGAAGTCGGTGACCTCCTGATCCAGTCCCGTCCTGCGCCGCAGCTCCGGGACGTAGAAGGGATTGGGCAGGAACCGCACGTCCATCACCCAGTCCGCGTCCAGAGGGATGCCGTACTTGAAGCCGAAGGATTCCACCGTCACCTGGAACGTCCGCTCGGTGACCGCAGCTTCCCCAAACATCTCCAGCAGCGCCGCCCGCAGCTTGGCGGTGGTGTTGAAATCGGTGGAGTCCAGGATGTAGTCCGCCCTGGCCCGGACCGGCTCCAGCAGCTTCTTCTCCCGGCGGATGGCGGACTCCAAACTCTCCCCCGGCTCCGCCAGGGGGTGGGACCGCCGGGTCTCCTTGTAGCGCATAATGACCGCCTGGGTGGAGGCCTCCAGAAACAGCAGTTTGCAGTCGCAGCCCATGGCCTCCATCTCGTCCATGGCCCGGAACAGGGGGGTGAAGTCGTGTCCCCCCCGGACATCGCTGACCATGGCCACCCGCTCATAGCTGCTGTTGGTGCCGTCCAGGGCCATCTCCGCGAAACGGGGCATCAGCGCCGCAGGCATATTGTCCACGGTGTAGAAGCCCGCATCCTCCAGGAATTCTCCCGCTCTGCTCTTTCCGGCGCCGGAGAGACCGGAAATAATGATAAACTGCATTTTTCCTACCTCCTGTTGTCTGCGCTAGGTCTGTCTGGGTGCGTATCCGTTCTCTTATCTTGTCGTCACAGCATCAGCTGAATTTCCAGCTCCAGCCGGTAATCCGTATGCTGCCAGACCACGTCCTTCACATGGTCGGTCAGGGCCAGCACGTCGGCGCAGGTGGCCCCGCCTTTGTTCACCACAAAGCCCGCGTGCTTCTCGGAGACCTGAGCGCCCCCCACCTGGCAGCCCTTGAGCCCGCACTGGTCGATGAGGGCGGCGGCATAGGCCCCGCGGGGCCGCTTGAAGGTGGAGCCTGCGCTGGCCCACTCCAACGGCTGGGTCCGCTTCCGGCGGCGGAGCAGGTCGTCCATCCGGGCCTGGATGGCGACCGGGTCGCCGGGCTGCAGCTCCACCAGAGTCTCCAGGACGATGAGCTCCTGCTCCATAAAGACGCTGTGGCGGTAGCCGAAGCGCTGCTCCTCTCCCCGGAACACGTGGAGGTTGCCCTCCGCGTCCAGGGCAGTGGTCTGGGTGACCACGTGCTGTAGCTCTCCGCCGTAGGCTCCGGCGTTCATCACCACGCCGCCCCCCATGGAGCCGGGGATGCCGTGGGCAAACTCAAACCCGGTCAAGCCCTCCTGCTGGGCAAAGCAGGCCACCTGCCGCATGGGCACACCCGCCCCGCAGCGGATGGTCGTCTCCCCCACCCGCTCCAGCCGGTTCAGACCGGGACGGGTCAGGATGACAAAGTGCTCCAGGGGACCGTCTCCGCACAGGAGATTGCTCCCCCGGCCCACCAGAAAGGGGTGGATATCCAGGCTCCGGGCCACACGGATGGCGTTCACCGTCTCCTCAGTCGTCCGGGGCAGGGCCATGACCGCCACCGGTCCCCCGATGTGGAAGGTGGTGTGCTCGCTCATGGGTTCGTTTTCTTTTATTTCAATCCCGGGACAGGCCCGGTTCAGTTCTCTTTTCAGACGCTCAAATGAGTCCATTCTGTTCCTCCCGTCGGAAATTGCGCTTCGGCCGGCGGGGCCGCGGTCGTGAGGGGCGAGTCCCCTCTGCTCTATTCTATCTCTATTATACCGGCAAATGCAGGCAGTACAATCATACTTTCAGGAAAAGAGGGCGCGCTCACCACTCATACACCGGGTCGGGCACCTTGCAAATCTCGCAGTGGGTGAGGATGCCGTCCTCCGCCTCCAGCACCGCATAGGAGGGGTGGGGGCTGTTGCCCACGGAACCGGGGTTGACGAGCAGGAGTCCCCCCTCCTGCCGGACGCAGGAGACGTGGGTATGCCCCACCAGGACGATGTCCGCCCTCTGGCGCTGACCGGCAGCGATGAGCCGGCTGTAGCCGCTCTTGACGGTGTACTCGTGGCCGTGGGTCAGCAGGATGCGCAAGCCACAGACCGTGACCAGCTCCTCCGTCCGCCACCGGCTCCTCCAGTCGCAGTTGCCCGCCACCGAGTGCAGCTCGATCTCCGGGTGCTCCGCCATGACGGCCAGGATATCGCTCCGTCCGTCCCCCAGGTGGAACACCATGCCGGGGCGTTCCCGCTCCAGCACCTGTTTCATATTCGTCCTGTTGCCGTGGGAGTCTGAGAAGATCAGCAGCTTCACGGGGGCACATCTCCTTTGTCGGGGCATATACTGGGGTAGTTGGCCCGGCTCGCCGGGCTTACAGGGGGGATTTCCTGATGAAACAGTCCGCAACTGACCATCCGTCCGGCTCTCTGCCCCGTCAGGCAAAGGAGCTGATGAAAGACCCGTCCGCACTCAGCGCCCTTCTCCGGTCGCCGGAGACGAAACGGCTCATCACGCTCCTGCAACAGCAGGGCGACCTCCAGTCGGCGGCAAACCGGGCAAAGGCGGGAGACGCCTCCGCTCTACAGGAAATGCTCCGCCGTCTCGGCCAGAGCCGGGAGGGCGGGGAGGCACTGAACGATTTGGAGGGCCGCCTGGAGCGGCGTTAGCCTGGGAGGGAGGTCTGCTCTGTGGCGGAATTCGAGGAAAAACTGAATGAGATCCTGTCCTCGCCTCAGGCCATGGAGCAGATCATGTCCCTGGCCAGCTCTCTCTCCGGCGGTCAGTCATCCGGGTCGGGGGACAGCTCCGAAGCCGCCCCCTCCCCCGCCGCAGGCGAGCTGCTGGGCGGCCTGGAACCGGCGGTCCTGGGGAAGCTCTCCTCCCTGCTGTCCGTCTACCGGCAGCAGGGGGACGAAAAAGCCCGGCTTCTGGAGGCTCTCAGGCCCTTTTTGAAGCAGACCAGTCAGGAGCGGTTGGACCGGGCCGTCCACATCACCCGCATCAGCCGGGTCATCCGGGCGGCGCTCGCCATGTTTGGGGAGGGCGGGAATGTATAACCGTTACAGCCCTCCGAACGGGTATCAGCCGGTGGAGCCGGACAGCCCACCGCGGGAGCCGCCCCGTCCCGCCTCCGGAGGGAACGCCGGGTCAGGGAGCCTGTTCTCCGCCCTGGCCAGTCTCCTGGGCGGGAGCCGCCCGGGCGGCGGCATCGACGGCCTGCTGGAGCGGCTGGGCATCACCCGGCTGGACAAGGGGGATATCCTCCTCATTCTCATCCTCATCTATCTCTTCCGGGAGTCGGAGGACGATGAATGGCTCATCATCCTCGCCCTGGTGCTGCTGATGGGGCTGGGGTGAACCCCTCCACCGGCTTACGCCGGTCCCCCTCTACCGCTTTGCGGCACTTACGCCCTTTCAGGGGTGCCAGAATAGTGCGCACCCCTACCTCCCCTGAAAGGGGAGGGGGACCGGCGCAAGCCGGTGGAGGGGTGTCCCCCCGAAGGGGGGACCGGCGTAAGCGGCGGCAGAAGGGCTGCGACCCTGTCAGCCTTCTCTCTTCCCGTCTCCGCCCCGCTTTTCACGATGGGGCAGGCGGACGTCGGTGTTGGGGAAGTGCTTCCGATGGTCCTCCCCCTTCAGCAGCGCCCGGCGATGGTGGAAGAGCTGATAGGCCACCACGCCCACGATGATGACGGCGATGACCAGTGGAATCCACCGTCCGCCCTCCGAGGTGCTGAGCCGCACGGCGATCAGCCCCAGGATGCCGGAGATGATGTAGAGGACAGCCACCGTCTGCTGCCGGGTCAGGCCCATGTCCAGCAGACGATAATGAATGTGCTTCCGGTCCGCCTTCATGGGGTTCTCCCCGTGGCTCACCCGGGCGATGACAGCATAGCACACGTCAAAGATGGGCAGTCCCAGCAGACAGAAGGGCACGGCAAAGGAGATCAGGGCATAGATTTTGAACAGGCCCTGAATGGAGGCCGCCGCCAGGATAAAGCCGATGAAGGTGGAGCCGGTATCCCCCATAAAGATGCGGGCGGGGCTGATATTGTAGGGCAGAAAGCCGATGCAGCCCCCCGCCAGGGCGGCGCACAGCACCGCCACCGTGATATCGGAGTAGCCCATAGCCACGATGAGCAGACAGACGGAGGAGATGCCGGACACTCCGGCGGCCAGGCCGTCCAGTCCGTCGATCAGGTTCACCGCGTTGGTGATGAGGACGATCCACAAAACGGACACCGGGACGGAGAGGATACCCAGATTCAGGTGTCCGCTCTCGGCGATCCATGTGGGCGCGCTGATATAGCTGATGACGTTGCCCCCGGCCACCGCCACCAGGGCGGCGACGATCTGGACGCCAAATTTCAACAGCGCAGGCAGGCCCCGCACGTCGTCCACCATACCCAGGACGACGATGATGACCGCGCCCAGGAGCATGGCGGTGAGCCTGGTATTCAGCTGGACAAACAGCAGCACGGCCACCAGAAAGCCCACAAAGATCGCCAGGCCGCCCATCCGGGGGGTCGGCTCCTTGTGGAGGTGCCGTTCGCTGTCGGTCCCCTTCACCCCGGGCATATCGATGGCGCCCATGCGGATGGCGAGACGGCGCACCAGAGGGACAGCTGCCAATGTCACCGCCAGTGCCACGACCAGCGCTGCCACCACAATGGCCAGCGACTGGTAGTTCAAAGCCTTCATAAGAGAGGAAAGCCTCCTTTCGCGTTCCCTTTCGGCTCAGTGCCCGATCAGGGAGCGACGAAACCGACCTTCTTGTAGACCTTTCTCAGGGTCTTGTTGGCGATATAACCGGCCTTCTCCGCACCGGCCCGGTAGACGGACTCCAGATAGGCCTTGTCCCTGAGCAGACGCTCCGTCTCCTCCCGGATGGGGCGGCACATCTCCACCACGCTGTCGCCCACGGCGGTCTTAAAGGCCCCGTAGCCCTGACCGGCGAACTCCGTCTCGATGGCCTCCAGGCTCCTGCCGGTGGTGGCGGCGTAGATCTGCATCAGGTTGGAGATGCCCGGCTTGCTGGCCGGGTCATAGCGGACGCAGTCCTCGCTGTCGGTGACGGCCCGCTTGAACTTCTTGGCGATGACCGCCGGGTCCTCCAGCAGGTAGACGCAGCCGTTGGGGTCCAGGTCGGACTTGGACATCTTGTTCTCCGGGCTGGTCAGGCTCATGACCCGGGCGCCCATCTTGGGGATATACGGCTCCGGCACCTTGAACACCGGGCCATAGATGGCGTTGAACCGCTCGGCGATGTCCCGGGTCAGCTCACAGTGCTGCTTCTGGTCCTCCCCCACGGGGACGTAGTCCGCCTGATAGAGCAGGATGTCCGCCGCCATGAGACAGGGGTAGGTGAACAGTCCGGCGTTGATGTTCTCCGCGTGGGCGGCGCTCTTGGACTTGAACTGGGTCATCCGGGACAGCTCCCCGTACATGGTAAAGCAGTCCAGAATCCAGCCCAGCTGGGCGTGGGCAGGGACGTGGCTCTGGATAAAGAGGGTGTTCCGCTCCGGGTCCAGGCCGCAGGCGATATAGGCCGCCAGCTGGCTCACCGTCCGGCGGCGGAGGTCGGCGGGGTTCTGGCGCACCGTGATGGTGTGCATATCCGCCATAAAATAATAGCAGTCAAACTGATCGGCCCGCTCGGCCCAGTTCTTGATGGCCCCCAGATAGGAGCCGAGGGTCAGCTCGCCGCTGGGCTGGATGCCGGAGAGCATAATGCCTTTTTGTTCCATCATTTCCACGTCCTTTGCTGGTGATCTATCCTGCCGGGGCGGCTGCGAACTGCCGTCCCCGGGAAATTTTGCTTCGACACGTTATCTCGATTATATCATACGCAGATACCGTTGGCAATCTTTTTCCTGAGGCGGGGCCTGCGCTCCGCCCGGAGGAGGGGTGAAAAGGCGGAAATACTGTCTGTATTTCCCGTTTCCCCGGCTGCCTCTGCCGAAAGCTGTCAATAGGTGGTTCTCACAAATCCGGCCTTCAAATTTCGTCGAATTTGTCCCGTCCGAACAGGGAGAAATTTGCCCGGACCCCCTTGACATCCGGGCGGCGGCGGACATTCGATAACCCCTCCGCAACCGGTTTCTACAGGGAGTTATCCACATTTTCCACAGGGTTTTCCACATGGAAAAAGCCTGTCGTTACAAGGATTTTTCCGTTCTTTTCCGGCTCTTCCGGAAAAAATTATGGGGTCGTATTATGTCAAATCCGGATTGACATAATCACAATCAGCCCGCTTTCCAGTCGTTACAGCCGATCTCCCGTCCGGCGTAGCCGTTCAGGGTCAGGTCGGCCTGATGGCCCGCCAGGTACTCGTAGTACCCCTGACAGCCGATCATGGCCCCGTTGTCCCCGCAGAGCTTCAATTCCGGCAGGTAGAGCTGCCAGCCCTCTTGCTCACACGCAGCGGCCAGGTCGGCCCGGATGCAGCTGTTGGCGGCCACACCGCCTGCGGCGGCCACCTTGCCGTAGCCCAACGTTCGGGCAGCCTCCATCGCCCGGGGGACCAGCTCGTCGCTGACCGCCTGACCAAAGGAGGCGGCAAAGGAGGGCAGGTCCAGCTCCTCCCCCTTCTGCTGGGCGTTGTGGATCAGATTCAGCGCCGCCGTTTTCAGCCCGGAGAAGGACATATCCAACGGCGCGCCGTCCACCTTCGACCGGGGCAGGGGGTATTTTTTCGCATCTCCTCCGGCGGCCAGCCGGTCCATGGGCCCGCCTCCCGGGTAGCCGATGCCCAGCACCCGGGCCACCTTGTCAAAGCACTCCCCCGCCGCGTCGTCTCTGGTGGCCCCCAGAAGGGCCATGTCGGTGTAGTCCCGGACGTCCACGATCATGGTGTTGCCTCCGGAGACGCAGAGACAGAGAAAGGGCGGCTCCAGGTCGGGGTGGGTGATATAGTTGGCGGCGATGTGGCCCCGGATGTGGTGGACGGGGATGAGAGGGACGTTCAGCCCCCAGGCCACGCTCTTGGCGAAGTTCACCCCCACCAGCACGGCCCCGATCAGCCCCGGGGCGTAGGTGCAGGCCACGGCGTCGATCTCTCCCCGGCTGATGCCCGCCTGAGAGAGGGCCTGGTCCGCCATGAGGCAGACCGCCTCCAGATGCTTCCGGGAGGCGATCTCCGGCACCACCCCGCCATAGAGGGTGTGCATATCGATCTGGGAGGCGATGGCGTCGGACAGGACGGTGCGCCCGTCCCGTACCACCGCCACGGCGGTCTCGTCGCAGGAGGCCTCTACGGCCAGGATGTTCATTGCTCGTCCTCCTCCTGCCGGAGGAACCGGGTCATGAGCAGGGCGTCCTCCGTGGGCTTGTCATAGTAGTTCTTCCGGCGGCCCGTCTCCTGAAAGCCGAACCTGGTGTAAAGGTCCCGGGCGGCGTGGTTGCTCTCCCGCACCTCCAGGGTGAGGAAGGACAGATGCTGGGCCTGGGCAAACCGGAGGAACACCCCCAGCAGGTCGCTGGCCAATCTCTGGCGGCGGTACTCCTCCTTCACGGCGATGTTGTTGATATAGCCCTCGTCGAGCACCACCGTCAGGCTGGCGTAGCCCAGCACCTCCCGCTCGCCTGTGACGGCCACGATGCAGGAGCTGGTCAGGCTGTCCAGCTCGTCATTGAGCATCTCCTCCGTCCAGGGCATGGAGAAGATCTGCCGCTCCAGCGCGGCGATCTGGGGCACCAGCTCCCGGTCCATGGGGACCAGCTGATAAGGGATGGGCTGCCGGGCCTTTTCGGGCACGGAGGCCATCACCGGTTTCCATTCGCTCATGAAAAAATTCTCCTTCTGTGTGATTCAGTGGGCGTCCGCCCAGCATTTGCCCACCTTGGCCTCGGCCACCAGAGGGACGGACAGGGATACCACCCGCTCCATCTCCTCCTCCAGCAGCTGGGCGATGGCGTCGCCCTCCGACTCCGGGCACTCCACGATCAGCTCATCGTGTACCTGGAGCACCAGACGGCCCTGATAACCCTCTGACTTGAGCCGGGCCTGCACCCGGATCATGGCAAGCTTGATGATATCGGCAGCGGTCCCCTGGATAGGCATATTCAGCGCCACCCGCTCCCCGAAGGAGCGGAGGTTGAAGTTGGAGCTTTTCAGCTCCGGCAGCCACCGGCGGCGGCCCATCCCCGTGGAGACATAGCCGTCCTCTTTGGCCTTTGCCACGATGTTTTTCTGGTAGTCCCGGATGCCGGAATACTTGTCAAAGTACCGCTCCATATACTCCTTGGCCTGCCACTGGGCCACGCCGATGTCCTGGGCCAGGGAGAAGGCGGAGATGCCGTAGACGATGCCAAAGTTCACCGCCTTGGCGGAGGAGCGCATCTGCTTTGTGACCTCCTCCTCCGGCACGCCGAACACCTGGGCGGCTGTGGCGGTGTGGATGTCCGCCCCGGTGCGGAAGCCCTCCCGCATCCTCTCGTCCCCGGCGATGTGGGCCAGCAGGCGCAGCTCGATCTGGGAATAGTCCGCGTCCACCAGCACGTTTCCCGGGGCCGCCATGAACATCTTCCGCATCTCCGCCCCCAGAGGGGTGCGGACGGGGATATTCTGCAAATTCGGCTCCATCGAGGACAGCCGCCCGGTGGCGGTGACGGTGTTCTGGAAGCTGGTGTGGATGCGCCCGTCCGGGCCGATCACCTTCGTCAGCCCGTCCACATAAGTGGATTTCAGCTTGGTCAGCTGCCGGTAGTCCAAAATCTGCTGAATGATGGGGTGATAGGGCTTGAGCTTTTCCAGCACGTCGGCGTTGGTGGAGTAGCCCCGCTTCGTCTTTTTGAAGGTGGGCAGGCCCAGGTCCTCAAACAGCACCACCCCCAGCTGTTGGGTGGAGTTGATGTTGAACTCCCGGCCCGCCATCCGGTAAATCTCCTGCTGGGCCCTGTCGATGTTTTCGGCCAGCATCTCCCCGAAGTCCGCCAGGGCCTTCCGGTCCACCAGAAAGCCCGCCTGCTCCATCTCCGCCAGCACCGGGCACAGGGGCAGCTCCACCTCGTTCAGCAGCTCCAGCATCCCCAGCTCCCGGAGCTTCGGCTCCATCACCTGATAGAGGGCCTCAATGAGGGCGGTGTCCTCATACCAGGCAGTCTGGGCCTTCAAGCTGTCGGAGAGGGCGGTGAAGGCGTCCTCCGCCTGATAAATCGCCTTGGCCTCCATGTCCTTCTGGAAGTAGTGCATGGCGAGCTTGGGCAGCTCGTAGCTCCCCGCCGTGGGGTCTAACAAATAGGCCGCCAGCTCGGTGTCGAACACAAAGCCCTCGGTGGGCAGTCCCTCCGCCAGCAGGGCCTCACACAGGCTCTTGACCCCGTGGGCCACCTTTTTTACCCTACCGGAGAACAGCTCCCGGAGCAGGGCGTCATAGTCCCCCTGATAGCGGCTCTGGCGGATGTCGTAGAGGGTCTCCCGGCCCTCCCCCGCCGCCACGCTGACCGTCACCCCATCCAGACTGGCCAGCGGCAGCACGGTGACATGGGCCGCACTCTCCCACTGGGGGTAGACCGCCTCCGCCTGGGCCTGGGTCAGCAGGTCGATGACCTCCACCTGCACCTCCGGCTCCTGTGCGTCCGGGGCGGCGGTCTGCTCCGGGGGCGTCAGGCCGAACCGCTCAATGAGCCGGGAGAACTCCAGCCGGAGAAACAGGGCATAGAGGGCGTCGTTATCCACCGGACGGCGAAGGGCGTCCTCCGGGCGGAAGTCGATGGGTGCGTCGCAGTGGATGGTAGCCAGGTCATAGGACAGCTTCGCCATCTCCCGGCCCTCGTCCAGCTTCCGCCGCTGGGCGGGCTTCAGCTCCGCCTGGTCAAAGTTGGCGTAGAGGTTTTCCACCGAGCCGTAGGTCTGGACCAGCCCCATGGCGGTCTTTTCTCCGATGCCCTTGACCCCGGGGATGTTGTCCGAGCTGTCCCCCATCAGGCTTTTCAGGTCGATTATGTGGATGGGGTCGAAGCCGTAGACCTCCCGGAAGGCCTCCGGGGTCATGTCCTTGGTGGTGGTCTGGCCCATGCGGGTGGTCACCAGCTTCACCCTGGTGTGCTCCGTGATGAGCTGGAGGGAGTCCTTGTCCCCGGTGACAATGACGCAGTCCCAGCCGTCCGCCTCGCATCGCCGGGAGATGGTGCCCAGCAGGTCGTCCGCCTCCCAGCCCTCCAGCTCGTAGCGGGGGATGTTCATAGCGTCCAGCACCTCTTTCAGCACCGGCATCTGCATGGCCAGCTCCTCCGGCATGGCGTGGCGGGTGGCCTTGTAGCCCTCATACGCCTTGTGGCGGAAGGTGGGGGCTTTCAGGTCGAAGGTGACGCACAGGGCCTCCGGCTGCTCCTCGTCCACCAGCTTTTGCAGGATGTTGACAAAGCCGTAGATGGCGTTGGTATACAGCCCGTCGTGAGTGCTCAGCAGACGGACGCCATAATAGGCCCGGTTGACGATCGAATTGCCGTCCAGAACCATCAGTTTCATTGGGGCCGCTCCTTTTTGTGGATTCAATGGTCCTATTATAGCACAGTTTCCGGGATGGGAACAGATGGAGATGGGGCATTTCGGGGGAGGGAATTTTAGAGAGAGCCGGGGAAAGGCATAAACCCCTTGGCTCCCTCTCTGAGGGAGCTGTCAGCGAAGCTGACTGAGGGAGAGCAGTAGGGGCTGGCGATACCCTAAAAGCTTCCGGCGAATTCGTACCGACCTACCGCGAATTCGCCCGGGTGCCTATCTTGCCGTGGGTGCATACTGCACCCCTCCACCGCCTGACGGCGGTCCCCCGCCCCTTTCAGGGGAGGTAGAAGGGCCGGCGCAAATCCCCCCAAGTTAGCCTTGACCATCCCGCCCCCTCCGTGCTACAGTAAGGCAATAATCTACCACCCGTATGAATGGCAGACTGAACAGGCATTGAGCCGGGCCGAAAGGCAGCGGAAAAGAGACATCCGTGGGACAGCGACATGGTTCCACGGATGTCTTTATCTATCCTATGGACAGGGTGACAGCGCAGTTCGGTTTTCCCTTTGAGGAACCGTACCATCGAACCGTTTTGGGAGGGCGCCGCTATGGAGCAAAGCAAACACCTCGACCTGGCCATGAGAGTCTCCTGGCAGACCATGGTCCTCAACCTTCTCCTCTCCGCAGGCAAGCTGGCGGCGGGCCTGGTGGGCCACTCCGCCGCCATGGTCTCCGACGCCGTCCACTCCGCCTCGGACGTATTCTCCACCGTCATCGTCATGATCGGGCTGAAGCTCTCCGGCCGGGCGGCGGACAGCGACCATGAATACGGCCATGAGCGGCTGGAGTGTGTGGCCGCCGTGCTGCTGGCGGTGGTGCTGGCCCTGACCGGCGGGGCCATCGGCGTCTCCGCCATCCGGGACATCGCCTCCGCCGGATACGCCGACCTGGAGATTCCCGGAACGATAGCCCTGTGGGCAGCGGCAGTCTCCATCGCCGTCAAGGAGGGGATGTTCTGGTACACCAGATGGGCCGCCGGAAAGTGCGGCTCCGCCGCCCTGATGGCGGACGCCTGGCACCACCGGTCCGACGCCCTCTCCTCGGTGGGCAGTCTCATCGGCGTGGCCGGGGCGAGGCTGGGCTTCCCCATCCTGGACCCCATCGCCAGTCTGGTCATCTGTCTGTTCATCCTGAAGGCGGCCCTGGACATCTTCCGGGACGCGGTGGAGAAGCTCACCGACCGGGCGGCCTCCCCCAGACTGGAGCGGGAGATGGGAGCGCTGGTGCTCCGGCAGGAGGGGGTCCGCTCCCTGGACCTGCTCAAGACCCGGCAGTTCGGGGCAAAGCTGTATGTGGACGTGGAGTTCTCCGCCGACGGCGACCTGCCCCTGGTGGAGGCTCACGCCATCGCTCAGACCGTCCACGACCAGATCGAGCAGACCTATCCCCAGGTGAAGCACTGCATGGTCCACGTGAATCCGGCGGAATAACGTCAAAAAAACCCCGGCTGAAACCAGCCGGGGCTGAGCCTGTCGTAAACCGACAGGCTCTCGAACCATGATGTATTTTATGAAGGGTACTTTTCGACAGTACCGAAAATACATCATGACTGAGGCTCGTTTGTGACGAAATGGACAGCAGTTATGAAGATTAGGGGTGATAATCCCGGAATTATCGTAGCTGCAACCAATTTCAACATGAAGGGAGCTTACTATGGACATCACTTACGCAAAATGCGGGGACTATTACATCCCCAATATTACACTCTCTGACACCACGCACTACCACATCGGCAAGTATGGCCGAATGAGAAGGACATTTCTGAAGGAACACCGTCCCATTCAGTACAGTGACCTGGTGCTGACGGAGAGGCTGTTCCCCCACCTGGCGGAGATCGACGAAGCTTGCCATAATCGGTTGGAAGTCATGATCCCGGCTATGGCTGAACAGGAGGGCGTGACCGCCGCTCTGAAAAGGACTGATCAGATGGAATGGGTGCGTCGTATGAACAGCATCAAAGCCAGGGCTGAGGAGGTCATTCTGGCTGAGTTGGTCTATTCTGATTGAGCAAGTATTCATTGATACAGCTTAGTAAATCCTCAAAATGGAGATTTACTGCCGGATTTTGTTCCTCATGCCTGTATTCGATTGCGCTTTTTCAAGAGGTCGATTTGACCTCTTGATGCTGGCATTTATGGCGATCTTTCTGCTATCAAAGGAGCGATTATCAACGTAGGGTGGTAAGTCTCCCCAAAGGGGATTTACCACCCCTTTTGAGAAGCCTTTGCTGCACGGTGAAATTTCCTGCTGTAAATGACAGCGGATTCATCAGTCAGCGATTCTCTGTATTACGTTCTGGCTGTGCTGTTCGGTGTACAATCACACGAATCAAAACAAAAATTCTGAGATCAGCGAACTGGAACATCCGTTATATGTAGAGGGCATCAGCAACTGCCGGTAAAATCGCCTGCATGCGGATACAGGACATTATAAGCAGACCACCTCATGCAATGTGAGACGGTCTGCTCATTTTCGGTAGCGGCTACTGAAATTGTGGTTTTCCGTATTGAATATAGCTAAAGTGTAGGAATGCTGATGCACTATTGTGCCATCGTCTCCAATTCCTCCACAGCGGCAATCGCCTTGCGACGACACGCTGCATTCTCCGGGTCGGCGGAAAGCTCTTTTGTGGTCTTGCGAATAGCCCGGATCGCTTTCTCGACCTCCCGTGTCGTATGACCGACCTTTACCGCTTGCGCTGAAAGGCTTGCCACATAGATGCAATCTTCCTCTGCGATATGATCCTGCTCCAGCATCCGCCCGATCTGCTCCAAAATGCCTTGTCGCCCGCCTGCCGTATAAGTGGCGTCATCGGAATGCCACAGCAGATCGCTGTCAGGGATTTTATCCCCGGCTCTGGAAAGCAGAAAGACGCCATTGAACATATACTTGGCATTTAGCTGCGCCCTCCGGCTGGACACAAGCGAACTGGCAACACTTGCGTCGATCTTCGGCCTGCCACGGCCTCTTTTTTCATCATCCATTGTACCGCCCTCCCTATCAGCGCTCCGTATATGTCTATCATACCATAGCGCAAAACACCTGTCCAGAATTACGGTAGCCGCTACCGAAAATAAATAATAGCAAAATAGCAGCCGGTGCATCGTTATTCGATGCATCGGCTGCTGATATAAAAACATTATACCTCTGGTTAGTATGTAAGCCCATACAGGAAGATGCTTTTAGTCGTCATCAAAATGATAACGACTAAAAATTCTATGTTGTGGCGATGCCGTGAGATTTTTCATCAAGCCTCAAGTTGTCATTTTGACAACTTGAGGCAGTTTTTGCTGATCATATTGGCTGTTTCTAAAACAGAAACAACAAGTCTGTCCCCGCAAGTTCCCATTTGGGGAACTTGCGGACGGCCTCTACTATGCTCCATTGCTGTTTATGGTGTTAGCTGACTCAATTTCATTCCTGATTTGCATGAGGTGGTAAGTCCTGATTTTCAGGACTTACCTCGTCTCTTTGCTAAAGTCGACAGGCTTAATCGTCATTGTGAAGATTATCCATCATCATTTCACTCAATCCTTGCGGCAGCACCCTGGCTCGTACTTGGGTGGTGTCCAATTCGGGATAGTGGTATCGCCAGCGGTCATAGTCCTCTTTGGTGATCTCCCCAGTCTCCAGCTTTGCGGACTGCTCCTGCCATGCACAGAGCATCCGTTGCAGCTCGTCGGCGTCCTTCCCCTGCCGTACATCGACACAGAGGACGATTTGGCCGTCCAGTTCAGTGACCTTTAGTCCGTATACATCTTCCAATGTAAACAGCGTGTGCATCAGGCCGGTGTAGCTGTCAATGTCTGGGACGGTCAATGCCTTAGGCGAGACATCCAGCACTTTTGCCAGCCGGTTTGTGATGTCGGCCTTTGGCGTTCTGCTGCCCGATTCATACTGCGCCATGCGTACATCAGCATTGCTCTCCGAAAAGCCAACTGCCTGCCCCAACTGTTTCAGCTTCATGCCCCGCTTCTTGCGGAAAAAGTGTATCCGTTCTCCGATTGCCATTGTTGTCTCGTCCCCCCTCTATGATGATCTTAGTATAGCGTACTTGTTTATGAAAGTCAACGTGAATTAAATGAATCTGCTTAAATATTCTCTCGGCTCCGCTTGGCTTAAGCGGAAATGCGTAGTATAATCATAACAGCTAAACCAATACGCTTAATTCACAACTGAATGATCGTCCGACAGATATTTCTATTGGGGAAGTAGGCCATGACAATAGGGCTCCCGAAAAGTCGTAAGACTTTTTGGGATGAGGAGGAACAGCGAAATGAGCGAGACCTGCCGCTTGCGGCGGGGCGAGGGATATGGAGCTTGCGACGACGAGATAGCCTGCCAAGATAGAAATCAAACGACACAGCGGCCGAGCAGGGCTTGCCTGCCAGAGTCTGAGCGGAAAAACGGCAAAGGAGAGGTAACTGGACAAAATGTCCACTTAGCAGAAAATTCAGGAATATGAGGTGGTGGACAAATTGTCCACCACCACCGGCTAAATCAATGGAAGCAATTTCGGTAGCGGCTGTGGATCAAGTTATGAAGAGCAGAACTTGATTTCGCTATTTTATCTATATGCGGTCATTTCCTCAAAATGAAGAATTGACCAGCAACTTAGAGCCCGGCTGCCATGTACCTTTTGTCAAAAAATATTTTTGGTAGCGGCTACCAAAATTCGTACGATGAAGTCCTTCCCCATTCCGAACATAACCATAGAACATACATATCAAGGAAGGAGGCTACGAAGCAAATGAAGGAATTATGTTTGTTCGAGTGCAGCGCCAGGCGCTGTACGATGGGAAGGAGGGCTGATCGCATTAACAACAGCTTTCACATGACCCGGCACATCGGGTCAACCAACTACAAGGTGAAGATAGTCTTAGCAGAGAACGGCAAGGAGACAATGGCGGAAAAAATTCTGCGCATGATGCAGAATGAGATGTTGGAACCGGAGGCGGATCGTGGTATACTGGACTTGTCACAAGCGAGCCTTCAGTCTGGAAGGAGCGCCTAAAATGGGAGCCAAACAGACGGAAGAAAAAATCACTGCGCTCTATGAGCGCCTTTCCCGCGACGACGAGATCGCTGGGGATTCAAATTCCATTGTGAACCAAAAACGTTATCTCACCAGCTACGCAGAGCAGCATGGCTACACGAACCTCGTCCATTACACTGATGACGGCTACAGCGGCGGTAATTTTGACCGCCCTGCATGGAAACAGCTTGTTGCGGATATAGAGGCAGGGAAGGTAGCGACGATCCTGGCGAAGGACATGAGTAGAATCGGCAGGAATTATCTGGAAACCGGCTTCTACACTGAGGTAATGTTCCGGCAGCATGGAGTTCATTTTATCGCCGTTGCCAACAATATCGACAGCGATGACCAGAACAGCAGCGAGTTTGCGCCGTTTATTAATATCATGAGCGAATGGTATTTACGGGACTGCTCCCGCAAGGTCAAAACAGCCTATCAGACGAAGGGGCGAGCCGGGAAGCCGACGACCAATCATGCTATTTACGGCTATGTAAAAGACCCGGAGGACAAGGACCACTGGCTGGTGGACGAAGAGGCCGCCGCAGTCGTGCGTCGTATCTATCAGCTTGCGATCTGTGGTAAGGGGTATGTGGAGATCGCCCGGATGCTGCGGGATGACAGGATAGAGACACCAGCCTATTATCTGGCCCGCCTGAATGGATGGAAGGTCAACTCTTGTAGTGATGAGAAACACACCTACGATTGGAACCAAGCTACAATCGGCCGTCTCATTGCAAGACCGGAGTATAAGGGGCACACAGTTAACTTCCGTACCAGCAAAAAAAGCTACAAGGACAAGCGGGTGAAAAATGCCCCGGAGGACTGGCTCATTTTCGAGAACACCCATGAGGCCATTGTTGACCCGGAAACCTGGGCGCTGGCCCAGCGTGCAACAAAGGTGGTTCATCGGACAGACACCATTGGGGAGGCCAATCCTCTGACCGGCCTGATGCTTTGCGCAGACTGCGGGCATCGGATGTATAATCATCGTCACTGGAATACGACTCCAAAAGGAACCAGGTACCTGATGGATTCCTATGAGTGTGGAACTTTCACCAGCGAGAAGCACCGTGCGGAGCATCACTGCTGTTCACACCACATCAGCACAAAAGCGGTTCGCAGTCTGATCCTGGATGCTATCCGCCACGTCAGCCGGTATGCGCTAAGCGATGAGACCGCCTTCATCCAAAAGGTACGGGAGGCTTCGGAAATCCACCAGGAGGAGGCCGCAAAGGAGTTAAAGCGGAGGCTCAGGAAAGACGAAAGGCGCTGCAAAGAGTTGGACACGCTACTCAAAAAGCTGTATGAATCCTATGCCTTTGGTAAATTGCCGGAGAAACGGTATGAAGCGCTTTCCGCAGAGTACGAACAGGAGCAGACGGACCTGGAGGAGGCCATCGCCGCAGGGCAGCAGGAGTTGGACACCTACAATGAGGATACCACCAGGGCGGATAAGTTTTTGGAGCTGGCAAAGAAGTACACGGACTTCACGGAGTTGACCACTCCTATGATCTATGAGTTTGTGGATAAGGTGCTTGTCCACAAGCCGGAGAAGATCGACGGGGAACGTGTGCAGGAAGCGGAGATTTACCTGAAGTATATCGGGAAGGTGGATATTCCTGCCCCGGAACTGACGCCGGAGGAATTGGAGGAAGAAGAAAAGGCGAAGCGGCGGCGGAAACAGTTGCGTGACTACTATCATCGTAAAAAAGCAAGGCAGCAAACACAGGCTGCTGCAAGTGAGCAAGCCGCAGCAGAATAATCGAAGGTCACGGTCAGAGTGGCGGCTTATGGGTTTATCGCATAAGCCGCCATCTTTTATGAAAGCAATCAACAGCTTGGAGTCTCATATAATTGAGGCTCCTTCTTGTTTTTCGAGGAGGATCGATATTGGACAAGAGCAAAACCTTTTTGACCATCCTGGCAGCGCCGTTCCGTGACAGTGAACTGTCACTCCTGGCTGTTGGGATGATGGGCAGGATGTATGCCCTTTCGGACGGCGGTATGACAGACTATGAGCTGTGTGCCGCCTGTCGGCTTAATATGGAGGATGTTTATGAAGTTACGGGCGAGCTGTCCCATGCCGGCTATCTGTCCCGGCAGGGCAGCTGCTTTGCGCTACGGAAGGAGGACGAGGTCGATGGAAAACAGGCAGTTTAAGAACGAGATCAAGGCCAATATCATCCGCTCCGGCTTTACCATGCAGGAGATTGTGGAGAAGCTGGCGGATGAATACGGCTGGAGTTCCAGCGTGTCCAACTTCTCCGGCAAGCTGAGCCGGGGTTCCCTCCGCTATCTGGAGGCGGTGGAGTTGGCCGACGCCCTGGGCTATGAGATCGTCTGGCAGAGGAAGGGGCGGTGATGCGAAGCGTGGCGAAGGAAAAGACTCATGGAATCTATTTCAAGATATCCGACAAAGAGCGGCAGCTCATCAAGCAGCGGATGGAGGAAGCAGGGGTCTCCAACATGAGCGCCTTTATCCGCAAGATGTGCCTGAATGGGCTGATCGTCCGGTTGGACATCCCTCAGATACCGGATTGCAGCAAGTATCTGAAATCAGCGTCGAACAACCTGAACCAGATCGCCAGGCGGCTCAACTCCGGCGGCGGGTATTATCCGCAGGATTTGCTTGATGTTCGGGAACGTCTGGACAACTGCACGGAGCTTTTCGGGCAAGTGCTGGAGAGTCTGGCGAAGATCGCATGAGATAAAAAGTAGGCCTGCTCATTTTTGACAGGCCTACTCCTCAAAAATTCTTGATAGGATTTGAGGCTTGATAAATCCAACACAACTATTTCCTCACCCATGAGGTCATTTATGGCGGCGGCTCACCCAGAGCCGCCGCCTTTTTGGAGGTGAACGATGGCAACGACGTTTTTGAAGCCGCTCCACGCCGGGAAAGGACGCAGCATCGCCCAGGCGTTGGAGCGGTCAACCGACTATGTGAAGAATCCGGACAAGACCGACAATGGTGAGTGGATTAGCGCCTACCAGTGCAACCCATCCATCGTGGATGCGGAATTCCTGTTTTCAAAGCGACAATACGCCGCCCGCACCGGAAAAACTCATAAGGACAACGACGTGATTGCCTACCATATGAGGCAAGCCTTCAAGCCGGGTGAGGTCACGCCGGAGAAGGCCAACAAGATCGGCTATGACCTGGCCATGTCGCTGACAAAGGGGAACCACGCTTTTATCGTTTGCACCCATGTGGACAAGCATCACATCCACTCCCACATCATTTTCAACTCCACCAGCCTGGATTGCGCCCGGAAGTTCAGAAACTTCTGGGGTTCCAGCTTCGCCATTCGCAAAATTTCTGACATCCTCTGCCTGGAAAATGGGCTGTCCGTCATCGAGGACCCGAAGCCCAGCCGGGGCAGTTACGGCTCTTGGCTGGGGGAAAGCAAGCCTCTGACCAACCGGCAAAAGCTGGAGCAGATGATAGACACCGCTCTCACTCCCGACTGCAAAAGCTATGAGGACTTTCTGACGGCGATGCGGGCGGCGGGAGCCGAGGTCAAGACTGGTAAACACCTGGCGTTCAAAATCCCAGAGGGGAAACGATTCATTCGTTGTGATTCTCTTGCCGAAGATTATACCGAGGATGCCATACGGGAACGGCTGGAGGGCAAGCGAACATTAAAACAGCGGCAGGCGCAGAAGATACTCCCCACGAAGGAGGATACACGCCCCCGTTCCTTGATCGACATTCAATCAAAGCTGGCGCAGGCCAACTCACCTGGCTTTGAGCGGTGGGCGAAGACCTACAATCTGAAAGAGGTTGCACAGACTGTTCTCTGGATGAAGGAACACGGTATTACCGATGTAGGAAAGCTTGCCGTGGAATGTGATGCCGCAGTCGAGCGCTATCACGAGCTTGCTGGTAAGACGAAGGCCAACGAAGCCCGGATGAAGGAGATAACCGAGTTGCAGCGGCAAATTGGCACCTATGGCAAGACACGAGACATCTATGTTCAGTACAAAAAGCTCCCGAAGAAAAAACAAGCGGCGTTTTACGAAGCTCATCGGAGTGACATCATGCTGCATGAGGCAGCGAAGCGCTACTTTGATTCCCTGGGGCTGGAGAAGCTGCCCTCCATCAAGGCGTTAAAGCATGAGTACGCTGCTCTGGCTGCCGAGAACAAGCAGCTCTACCCCGACCAGAAAGCAGCACGAAGAAAAATGATCGACCTGCTCACGGCGAAAAGCAATGTGGAGCGTTTCCTGGAGATCAAGATCGAACAGCCTGACAGGAAGGAGCAGCAACAGGAAGAAAGCCGGTGATGACCAGCATGACCCATTCCGGGGCCTACGGTGTTTGCCGTAGGCCCCGGATTTTTTGCGTTCGGCGTTCAGCAGAAACTGAAAAACTGAACGCACATCGGGAGACGGAGTGCAAAAATTTTGCGTTCGTCTCCCAGCAGCAGACGCCGAAGGCGGCTTATGACGATTCTCCGGGAAAGCGGGAAAACGCTTTTCCGGAGAATCTAATGAGACGGGATTTTGAGGATAGCATCCTCAAAATCAGGCTCGGAACGAGCCGTACCTTCAATGAAAAGCATCGCTTTTCATTGAAGGTAGTATCAAACCCCGACCCAAACGGGCTGGGGTTCGCAGGGGCTTGGGGGCAGCAGGCCACCAACAAGCAGCGGAGGTATATACCGAGGCATTGCTTGCTACTATTATGTGCGAACCGGAGCCCGCCGTTCATCCTCCAAATCCTGTCGTTTGTCTTTTGCAAACTGTCGTTTGTACGATTAAAAATGCCTTGTGGCGTGGTCATATTGTACAAAAAAAGTGTTTGAAATAAAATGTTCACAGATGGAGACCGGTCCACCAGCAAAACCAACCACTTGTTATGTAAGGAGGAAATGACCATGAGAAAACATTACCACTGGGGCAAGCAGCTGGCCGCAGGCATGATCGCCGGGCTGCTGTTGCTCAGCGGGTGCAGCGGAACCGGAGACGATGCGGATACCACCGGAAGCTCCGGTGACGCTGGCGGGATTTTCCTGACCTCTATCATGGTAGCTATTGTTATGACACTATGCACCACTTTATTGTGTTGACCAACCGACGGCTGAAGCCGGAGCAGCTGCTCAACATCAACCAAGTGTTTAATGACGAGAACACCATCAAGATCGAGTACAACAGAAAACGGCATCAGGCGCTGTTGGATGTGCCGCCCGCCCGGCAAAGGGCGGCGCTGGTGCGGGAGTTCGGTATGCCAGGAAGCGAACGGTAATTGAAGCATCCCCCGTCTGGCTCACGCCGACGGGGGATGCTTAAAGAGAGAATATGTCAGTAGAAGTATACGTATAGGGCTGGGGCCAGACCGTTGTCTGGCCTCACCATTTTTGGTAGAACCAAAAGAAAACGGCCTGGCCAAGAGAGACCAGACCGTTTGAAGCGTATATATATGATAAAAAGGAACAGATGATCAGGTGGTGGATAGGCATTACTCCGATATGCCTTCACTGGCGGAATAGAGTGGGGGCTCATACCCGTCTGTTCCATGCAGAAAACTAACCTGAAAACCGAAGTATGTTGCAACGAGCAGAGCACCCATCAGGCACAGACTCAATATGACAGTTACGCAAAGACGGCTGTATTTGCGCACACGGATTCGCCTGACAAGCTGCTGAGTATCTGTAGAGGCGAGATAGTGTTCAACAGCCGTCTGCGGCGGGCCGAACACTTCCACAATTGCCTCTGGTGAGGACGGATCTTGATCGGAAAAATAGTCCTCAATCGACCGAGATAACTGAGCAAGATAGGCTCGTTCTGTCTTTTCCACAACGGGGAAAAATAACGTTGCTTGTTTGATGTAGTTCTCTATGTAGACATTCATATTGGCAATCCTATTATATTTACGAGAATTCTCCAGTCGAACTGCAGGTTATGGTAACGCTCTGCGTGATGGTGTTTACTACTTGGCCTAAAAACAGCTGCTCTGCTGTTGCCGTTGCAGTTGCTGTATTTCCACTCTTGGATATGGATTTGCTGGAAATGCGCCAGTTAGATACATAGGACTCAGCAGTGACAGAGGCAGAGGTACATTTGGATGAGCCATCCCCGTAAGTAAATGTGCCTGTCACCTTAACATACCACCGAGCAGAACCGCTGGACGAGTAATAAGTTCTCGTTTTGGATTTCGTTGCACTGGTTGATAAGAGTGAGATACCTGAAGATTCATCCTCAATTACGGTTACGTAACAGCTTCCATCCGGCAGGTATTCCACAATTTGGCTTGTATCAGCGGCGGAAGCTACAGGACAGAGCGTACCAAAAAGAAATACGCTGACCAAAAGGAAAAGAAATTTTTTCATAAAAGCACCTCATTCCATCGTTTCAATGATATAGCCAAAGGCATCATCTATTGCGTTTAAGTAGTTGGAATACTCCAGCCATAATAAGCGAGCAAAAATAACAACCGCAATTAACAAGATAACCAGTGAGCAGATTGCCAGGCGGCGCCACCGGCGGGAATTTTTGATGCGTGTGATCAGATATTCCGGCTCGGTGGCATCCAGGTAACCTCTGACTGCATCTTCCGGCGTCCCGCATTGGGAGATAATGGCATCCATCGAATCTGGAGGCTGCGCTTCAAAGCACTCGCTGATGTGGTCGCTAAAATGCTCCAAATAGGCTTTCTCAGGCCGGCCCATAATGGGAAACAGGTGACGCACTACCTTTACATATTCAGCAATCCAGTCAGTCATGACAATCCTCCGCTTCTGCCGTATTCAGCGACTGTAAAAAGAGGATAATCCCCTGGTTGACCTGCTGATACTGCTGAGAAATAGAAGATAGATAGTTTCGTCCCTCAGGCTCTATATGATAATAGATTCTGGTTCGTTTGCGCCCTACCAGAACGGAATGTTCACTGATCATCCCCTCCTGCTCCAGTTTATAGGCCACAGTATAAATTGTGTTGGGAGAGATGGTCAGCAGACCGCCGGAGCGATCTTCTATTGTCTTGGTGATATCATATACATAGCTGTCTTTCTGTGCAAGGATAGACAAAAAGAGCATCTCGGTGACCCCTGTGATGAAGTAGTTTTTGCTCGGCATCATTTTAGATCCCGTTCGAATAGTATAAATAAATCATAACAAACAACAAAGATGTTGTCAATAATACGGAGAACAAAATATACATTGACAATATGTTTTTGTAATGTTATAATAGCATCAGATGAAATAAACACAGTAGCGTTCTATTTGCTGCCTTTACGCTATTGTTGATCGAAAAAATAGGGCAGAATAAAGCAACGGGAAGGGAAACCAAGCTGACAGCGTAAAAGGGGAAGGAGATGATTCCAATGCAGAATGAATTAGAGAAAAATGCGTTTTTCGATGGATTGAGCGGATGAAGCAGGAGACCTTATGCTCAGGGAATATTTGAATTGAAGGGAGATTCATATGAAAAAGATGATGAGACGGCTAATTAGCCTTGGCTCGCAATGGTAATTTGTGCTTCTACTTGCGCAACTTTTGCTTGTGCAATTGATTTACCTGATGATGGTTCGGATTCTGATCTGGATGTGTTAGATGTGATAATTTCTGCATATATCTATATGAATTCTGATGATGAAGATATGGATTTGTGGCCTGATGTTGCATATGTAGCTGACTTGGTACCTCTGTATGATGCTGATGGAGAACAGGTTGCATGGTATCTGCGTCTTACCTCTGGCGAATTTGCTGTAGTGAACAACAACAAGGACAACCCAACGTTGATTGAGTATGGAGAGTCTGATAACAAATTAATTCGTAACATATTGGATAACATCGAGAATCCGCATATTATATACAACAGCCCGTTCGAAATCTATGATACGGCAGATAAATCAGATGCATTAATGCAGATAGATGACAATGAAGCTACACTTTATGATAATTATCCAGATTTGACCGAAGAAAACGAGGAACTTAAATCTATTGTTGCATCTTGTCGTGAAATTGTGGAAGCGCAGATGGCTGGACAAGTGTACGCTCCGACAGATTCAAATTCGGATTACGGTTTTATATCCGATAGCAGCATGTCAAGTAGTTCCTATAATGGTTCTTCTCTGAGCTATGGGAGTACGTCATGGGCAATAATGTCTGATTATACACCTAGTGTTCAAAATCATTGCGGTGCGACTTGTATTACAAATGCAGTGTTACTGATAGCACGGAAAAACAGCTCATATAGTAGCCTCAAAAAATCGACAACGGCAGGTACACTTGAAAGTGTATATAATTATGTTGGAAATGGCCCAATAGTCACTGCATCAAAGCTCATGAGCGGTGCTAAAAGCTATTTCACAAGTTGTGGACACACATTGAATTATTCCAGTGCGAACAGTTTCTCAGATGTTGTAACCGCCATTGGAAACAATAGACCATGTTGTATTCTCCTTGAGAATTCTGCATCTAGCTGGCACTGGGTACTTGCAGTTGGTTGGAGACAATATTCAAGTGGAGGAAATTACTTTCAGATTGTAACGGGCTGGTCTAGAACAGACAAGTATTTCTATAAAGTAAACTCTGTTTCTACATGGGTATCTGGCGCATCAATTTGGGCAAGCTGAGATGAGGTGGGAGAAAATGACCGATTTGATCGAAAAGGGCCGTCAGCACCGCTTCATCGGCGTCGCCGTTCATATGCTGGTGTTTCTGGCTTTCTACCTGCTCTATCTGCTGATTCTGGTGACCATGGGGACGGACAACCCCTTCTATCCCTTCGACTGGGCGGCAAACAGAGGCTTTCTCTGCTACTGGGTGCCAGTGCTCATCGTCCGGCTGCTCAATTACAACATTGCTGCGGGCTGCATGACGACAGGCTATTTCCTGGGCCTGCTTCTGAGCATCCCGGTGAACAAGCTCACCTATCAGGAGATTCCCTATGACAGCGGTGTCGGATTTTACACGACGATGTACGAGTTCTACTTCTGGTTCTTCGTCGTCGTCATCTCCATTGTGGTGGGCATCGTGGAAGAGGTGCGGTATCGGAAGCGCCAGGCATCTTGAGACACCATACGGTTCAGGAAAGGAGGCTCCCCCGATGAGAGAGACAGAGAAGCAGAGGCGGCTCTCCCTGCCCGTCATCGTCCTGCTGATCGTGCTGGCGGTGCTGGCGGCGGTGGGCTGGTACCGCTACAGCGAATATTGGGGCGTGTCGCCCCTGTCCCTGGACGTGGAGCGGGTGACGGAGTTTCAGACTGAGATGCGGGAGGCCGACCCAGACCTGACCCGGATCGACGTAACCTACTGGTTCCCCTAAAACATGGCCCAGATCTGCACTTTGGAAATGTTGGGGTGGTGACAAGGCCATCGTGCCAAGCGATTCCCCTACCAAAGAAAACAAATCATCCTTCAGCTGGTTTTGGACTGAAACAGGAAAGTGTGTACCATCCTGACCTTTGAGGTGGTACACACTTTCTGACGTTTCAGGATGCAGAGGGATTGAGATTTTGCGATGTCAGCTCCCTTCTCCTTATAAGAAGTGACATGCTGTACTTACTGACCAGATTGCCCTGCCATAAGTTGACCTGCTCACCATAGAGTGGGAAAAGGTGAAAATTACCCTTGACAAAACTCGTCTCAAATGCAAGCATTTGGTTCGAAATGCGGCTCCTCTCCGCACTCGCTTCGCTCGCACAGTCGTCGCCTCCCTGTGTCTTTTTGCCGGTACACGCCCGGCTAAAAAGACGTGTTTCACTTTATTTTGTTGCTAACGCAACAAAACTCCTGCGGAGGGCTTCCTGAACTTTTCGACTGTCTTTCTTTTGCAGATTGTCTTTTTGACAGACTAAAAAGCCCCGGCTGAAACCAGCCGGGGCTTTTTCATTGACTCAAAACGGGCAGATCACTTGATCATGGAGGCGACCTCTGCGGCGAAATCGTCCTCCTTCTTCTCGATGCCCTCGCCGGTGACGAAGCGGGTGAACTTCACCACGGTGATCTTGCCGCCCAGCTGTTTGGCGACAGCCTTGACGTGCTGATCCACGGTGGTCTTGTTCTCCTTGACGTAGCCCTGGTTGAGCAGGCACACCTCGGCGAAATAGTTGTTCATACGGCCCTTGACCTTGTTCTCGGCGATCATCTGCCGCTTGGCCTCAGGCAACTTGGTGTTGGCAGCGCCCTCTTCCAGCGCCTTTGCCAGCTGCACAGCCTTCTCCTTCTCCACCTCGTCGGCGGGGACCTCATCGGAGGAGACATAGGTGGGGCTCATGGCGGCGATCTGCATAGCCAGGTCCTTGCCCAGCTCCACCACGGCGTCGGTGTTGTCGATGCCCTCCACGGCCAGGTTGACCAGGACGCCGATCTTGCCGTTCATGTGGACATAGGGGACGTTGACGCCGTCGGCATAGCGGACGAAGCGGCGGATCTGGATGTTCTCGCCGATGGACAGCACCTTATCGGCGGTGACAGCGTCCACGGTCCGGTCGGTGCCGGGATAGGTGGCGTTCTTCAGGGCCTCCACATCGGCGGGGTCCTGCTGTGCCACCACCAGGGCCACGTCCTTGACGAAGGCCTGGAAAATGTCGTTCTTGGCGACGAAGTCGGTCTGAGAGTTGACCTCCAGCACCACGCCCACGCCGTTTTCGTCCACCATGGCGTAGGACACGCCCTCGGCGGCCACCTTGCCGGCCTTCTTGGTCTGAGCGGCCAGGCCCTTCTCCCGCAGCCAGTCGATGGCCTTGTCCTTGTCGCCGTCGCAGGCCACCAGAGCCTGCTTGCAGTTCATCATACCAACGCCGGTCAGCTCACGGAGCTCCTTGACCAGCTTTGCGCTAATAGCAGCCATGATATACTACCTCCTGTTAATCGTATCGTTGTCCGGCCGATCTCACTCGGCGGCCTTCTCCTCCGCCTCGGCGGCCTCGTCGTTGCCCTGCTTGCCCTCGATGACGGCGTTGGCGATCACGCCGGAGATCAGGCGGATGGCACGGATAGCGTCATCGTTGCCGGGGATGGGGTAGTCGGCCTCGTCGGGGTCACAGTTGGTGTCCACGATGGCGACCACGGGGATGCCCAGCTTCCGGGCCTCGGCGATGGCGTTGTGCTCCTTCCGGGGGTCCACCACGAAGATGGCGCCGGGCAGGGTCTTCATCTCCTTGACGCCGCCCAGGTACTTCTCCAGCTTCTCCATCTCATGGATCAGCTTGATGACCTCCTTCTTGGGGAGCATGTCAACGGTGCCGTCCTCCTGCATCTTCTTCAGCTGAGCCAGACGGTCCACACGGGTACGCATGGTCTTGAAGTTGGTCAGCATGCCGCCCAGCCAGCGGGAGTTCACATAGAACATACCGCAGCGGCCGGACTCCTCGCGGATAGCGTCCTGGGCCTGCTTCTTGGTGCCCACGAAGAGGACGGTCTTGCCCTCGGCGGCGATGTCCTTCACGAAGGAGTAGGCCTCCTCCAGCTTCTTCACCGTCTTCTGCAGGTCGATGATATAAATGCCGTTACGCTCGGTGTAAATGTAAGCGGCCATTTTGGGGTTCCACCGACGGGTCTGGTGGCCGAAGTGAACGCCGGCCTCCAGGAGCTGTTTCATAGATACGACTGCCATGGATTGATTCCTCCTAAAAAATTTGTTGATCCCTCCACCGGGTTCATCCTCTGCGTCCACCGCAAGCGGCAACAGGGCGCAAAATCCCCCTGGTGTGCGTAATCCTGAGTTACTATACTATAAAGTGTTCCCATTTGCAAGGGTTTTTTCCGGATTTTTCAAAAAAATTTCGGTATTCGTCACCCCAGCACCTTCCGGGCGATCTCCACGCTCTCCCGGGCGTCTTTGGCGTAGAAGTCCGCCCCGATCTCTTTGGCGTACTCCGGGGTGAGCACCGCGCCTCCCACCCAGATCTTGCACGGGTGGCCGGATGCGTGCAGGGCGGCGATGGTGCGGCGCATGCTCTCCACCGTGGTGGTCATCAGGGCGGAGAGGCCCACCAGCCGCACGTCGTAGGCGATGGCGGCGTCCACCACCTTCTGCACCGGCACGTCCCGGCCCAGATCGATGACCTGATAGCCATAGTTCTCCAGGATGACCTTGACGATGTTCTTGCCAATGTCGTGGATGTCCCCCTCCACTGTGGCCATGACGATCTTGCCCTTGGAGACGGACTCTCCCCCCCGGTCGAGGATGGACTGCTTGATGACCTCAAAGGCCTCACAGGAGGCGTTGGCGGAGTTGATGAGCTGGGGGAGGAAGATCTCCTGCCGTTCGTACCGCTCCCCCACCAGGTCCAGGGCGGGGATGAGCTCCTCGTTGACGATCTCCAGCTCCGTCTTTGTTTTCAGCAGCTCCACCGTCAGGCGGCGGCACTCGTCCTTCAATCCCTTGCCCACGGCGGTAGCCATGTCCATTTCCGTCCCTGCGCTGGAGACAGCGGGGGCAACGGATGCGGCGGGGGTGTTGGCGAACCGCTGGATATAGGCGGCGGCGTCCCGGTCCTCCCCGGAGAGCACCCGGAAGGCGGCTACCGCGTCCATCATCTGCCTCTGGTTGGGGTTGATGATGGGCAGGTCGAGGCCGCACCCCATGGCCTGGACCAGAAAGCTCTCCGTGATACGGGCGCGGTCCGGCAGGCCGAAGGAGATGTTGGACACCCCCAGAACATTGTGCAGCCCCAGCTCCTCCTTCACCTGCCGCACGGCGGAGAGAGTCTCCGCCGCCTGCTCCTGCTGGGCGGAGACGGTGAGGGTCAGGCAGTCGATGTACACGTCCTCCCGGGGGATGCCCGCCGCCAGAGCCGCGTTCAGGATGCGCCGGGCAATGGTCATCCGCTCCTCCGCCGTCTGGGGGATGCCGTTTTCGTCCATAGCCAGCCCCACCACGGCGGCCCCGTACTTTTTGACGATGGGCAGGACGGAGGCCAGCACCTCCCCCTTGCCGTTGACCGAGTTGACGATGGCCTTGCCGGTGTAGCATCGGAGGCCCGCCTCGATGGCCCGGGGGTCGGAGGAGTCGATCTGCAGCGGCAGGGGGACCATAGCCTGGAGGGCGGAGACCACATCCACCATCATGGCAGGCTCGTCCAGACCGGGCAAGCCCACGTTCACGTCCAGGATGTCCGCGCCTGCCTCCTGCTGCTCCATGCCACGCTCCAGAATGTAGTTCAGGTCATGCTCCCGGAGGGCCTGCTGGAAGCGCTTTTTCCCCGTGGGGTTGATGCGCTCCCCGATGACCCGGACGCCGTTTAACTCCACCACGTTTGAGGCGCAGCAGACCCCGTGTCGGCTCCTGGGGGGCCGCTTCCCGGGGGCACGGCCCTCCAGGGCGGCGGACAGGGCGCGGATAAAATCCGGGGTGGTGCCGCAGCAGCCCCCCAGGACAGTGATGCCCAGGTCGGCAAAGGCGGTCATCTGCCGGGCAAATTCCTCCGGGGTCAGGTCGTAGGCGTTGGTCACCGGGTCGGGGAGCCCGGCGTTGGGCTTGACGATGAGGGGGAGGTCGGTCCACTGGGCCAGCTCCTCCATGAGGGGGTAAATTTCCTTCGGTCCCAGGGAGCAGTTCACCCCCATGGCGTCCACCCCCAGGCCCTGTAAGGTCAGGGCCATGGCCGGGACGGTGCAGCCGGTGAAGGTGCGGCGGTTCTCCTCAAAGGTCATGGTGACGTACACCGGCAGGCGGGAGTACTCCTTCGCCGCCAGCACCGCCGCCCGGACCTCTCCCAGGTCGGTCATGGTCTCGTAGACCACCAGATCGGCTCCGGCGGCGGCCCCCGCCTCCACCATCTCCCGGTAGAGGTCGTAGGCCTCCTGGAAGGACAGGGTGCCCAGCGGCTCCAGCAGCTCCCCAATGGGGCCGATGTCCAGAGCCACCTTCACGTCCGTCCCCTGGGCAGCCCGGCGGGCGATCTCCACCGCCCGGCGTATCACCTGGGCGGGCTCATACCCCGTCCCCGCCAGCTTGTGGCCGTTGGCCCCGAAGGTGTTGGCGTAAATCACGCCGCTGCCCGCCCGGATATAGTCCCGGTGGACCTGTTCCACCGTCTCCGGAGCCTCAAAGCACATCAGCTCCGGCCGCATCCCCAGGGGCATCCCTGCCGCCAGCAGCTGGGTACCCATAGCCCCGTCCAGCAGCAGGAACGGCGTCTCACTCCGCTTGTTATCCTCCACAGGGAGTCCCTCCTTTTCTCATGGCGCAGTTTTCGTACATGGAGCAGCCTGCACAGCCCTGGCTCCGCCGGTGCCGGGGGGTGTCCGCTATCCCCAGCACCGCCGTCACCGACTTTCGGGGCACCATAATGCCGCTGGCGGTCAGGGACAGGCCGATCCGCCGCTGGGTGTCCAGCAGGCGGCACAGCTCCGGCTGCTGCCCGATGGGGAAGTCCCCGTACCCCGGGCTGAACCGGTCGGTCAGATATTTGCCCCGCTCCCGCCATTCAGCCCGGAGCCGGCTCTCCAGTTGGTCGCAGACCGCCTCCACCCCGGCGGAGGCGCAGCAGTCCAGCACCAGGGCCTGGGCCTTGTCCTGCACCTCCTTCCGGAGGAGCAGGGTCTCCACGTCGGGGCCTAATGTGACCGCCATCAGGACGACCTGGTCACAGCCCTGCAAGTGTCGGCGGATGTCCTCCCCCTGAAAGGTGACGGAGGTGCCCGCCGGGTGGGTCCCCTCCAGGTCCTGCAGCCGCCAGACCTGCCGGGGCCGGGCCGTCTCCGCAATTTGGGCGATCCCCTCCCGGACCAGGCGGAGCAGCTCCTCCGGCGGCTCCCCGGTGCAGCCCAGGTAGCGGAGGATCTCCCTCTCATTGAATTGTGACGGCATCAGCTCCAAGGCGATCCACCCCATTTCTTCGTTACCAGCAGTATACCCGATTGTGAGGGAAAAGGGAAGAGGCAGGAGAACGAAAAGCGGCGGCTCCGGATGTTCGGAACCGCCGCAGTTGCGCACACAACTATCTTTCTCAGCCCTCGGTGGACTCGCTCTCAGCAGGCTGCACAGTGGCCTTACCCTCCTGCTCCCGCTTCTGCTCCTCCAGCACCCAGCGCTTGAAGGTGCCGGGAGAGACGCCCAGCATCTGAGAGGCGGCACGGGCGCTGACCTTCTCGTCGCAGTACATGGTATAGATGCTCTGGAACTTTCTGGGGCGCTTCGCAGGGGGACGGCCCAGACGGACGCCACGCTCCCGGGCGTTGCGCAGTCCCTCGCTCTGGCGTCTGACCAGAGCGGCGCGGCGCTCTGCCTCATCTGCCCGAATGATCTCCATTACCTTAGAGGCCAACTCGTCGTTATTCAGCAGCTCAAAGATCTTGCTTTCGTTTTCCTTTAACATGGGCCACTCATACTCCTTTAGCCAAGTCGATTCAGCTTGCTCCACGCCCGGGCATCCGTCGTCACGTCCACACCTGCCGCAGCAGGGTCGATCTGCCGCGCAAATCCGGCCATGTCGTCAAACCCGTACTTGTTAGTATGTTTATTATAATTCATCATTTTACCAATGTCAATCGTTTTGTCTGGAAATTTTTTAAATTTTAGTGAACACTTTTTTCTCCCTAAAAAAGCAGGGCAAAAGGGGAACGGGGAAGAGTCCTCCTCTCCCCCGCTCACGTCCGGTCGGATCATTCCCTTTTCCACTGAACGCCCTGTTTGGTATCTTTGAGGATTATTCCCATCCCCTTCAATTCGTCCCGGATACGGTCGGCCTCCGCCCAGTTTTTTTCCGCCCGGGCCGCCTGCCGCCGGGCGATGAGGGCCTCCACCTGGTCGTCCAGACTCTCCTCCTTTTCTCTGGCGTAGAGCAGACCCAGAACGTCGGTGAACTCCCCCGTCAGCTTCAGCAGGGCCGCCGCTCCCGCCTTTGTGGGCTTCTGCTCCGGGGCCACCGCCCGGTTCGCCGCCCGGACCAGCTCAAAGAGGACGGAGACGGCGTCGGCGGTGTTAAAGTCGTCGTCCATGGCGGCGTCGAACCGCTCCCGGTAAGTCCCCGCCTCGTCGAGGACCGCCTGCTCCGCCGGGTTGGGGCCGCCCTCCCCGCCGTTTTCCGCCAGGAAGGTCAGGTTGTCCCGGGCGGAGTACAGCCGCTCCAGAGCGGCCTGGGCCTGCTGGAGGGACTCTGCGGAGTAGTTCAGGGGGGTGCGATAGTGGGCGGAGAGCATGAACAGGCGGATGGGCTCATAGCCATAGACCTGTGCCGCGTCCCGGACGGTGAAGAAATTCCCCTGGGACTTGGACATCTTCTTGTTGTCGATGTTCAAAAAGCCGTTGTGCATCCAGTAGTGGACGAAGGGGGCGTCGTTGGCGGCCTCGGACTGGGCGATCTCGTTTTCGTGGTGGGGGAACTGGAGGTCCTCCCCGCCGCAGTGGATGTCGATGGTCTTACCCAGGTACTTCCGGTTCATGGCAGAGCACTCGATGTGCCAGCCGGGGCGGCCCTTGCCCCAGGGGGAGTCCCAGGCGGGCTCGCCGGGCTTGGCCGCCTTCCACAGGGCGAAGTCCAGAGGGTTCTCCTTCTCATCGTTCACGTCGATACGGGCCCCGGACATCAAATCCTCGATGGGCTGATGGGACAGCTTGCCGTAGCCCTTGAACTTCAGGGTGCGGTAGTACACGTCCCCGCTGGGCACCGGGTAGGCGTAGCCCTTGTCCACCAGAGTCTGCACCAGGTCGATGATCTCGTCCATGGTCTCGGTGGCTCTGGGGTGGATAGTGGCGGGGCGGACCCCCAGGCCCCGGGCGTCGGTGAAGTACTCCTGAATATACTTCTCCGCCACCTCCTGGCTGGAGATGCCCTCCTCGTTGGCCCGTTTGATGATCTTGTCGTCCACATCGGTAAAGTTCTGAACGAAGGTCACCTCGTAGCCCCGGTACTCCAGATACCGCCGGAGCACGTCAAAGAGGATGATTGGCCGGGCGTTGCCCACGTGAATCAGATTATAGACGGTGGGGCCGCAGGCGTACATCCGCACCTTGCCCTCCTCGATGGGGACAAACTCCTCCTTGCGGCGGGTCATAGAGTTATAAATTTCCATTACTGCTCCTCCTGTTCAGCTTCCTGCTTCTGCTGATTGCGTAAATACTGTTCATCCATCTGCTGCTCCAGGAACTCCACCCGGGAGAGCAGGGACTTCATCGTCTCGGCCACAGGGTCGGTGACGTGGATCTGGTCCACGTTGCTGGCATAGGCCACCCGTTGGCCGGAGATCTTCACCACATGGGCGGGGACGCCCACGGCGGTGGCGTCCGGGGGGACCTCCTGCAGGACCACCGCGTTGGCGGCGATGCGGGCCCCGTCCCCCACCTTAAAGGGCCCCAGCACCTTGGCTCCGGTGCCGATGAGCACATTGTTGCCGATGGTGGGGTGGCGCTTACCCTGGTCCTTGCCGGTGCCGCCCAGGGTCACCCCCTGGTAGAGGAGAACGTCGTCCCCCAGCTCCGCCGTCTCGCCGATGACGATGCCCATACCGTGGTCGATGACCAGGCGGCGTCCGATGGTAGCGCCCGGATGAATCTCGATGCCCGTCCAGAACCGGGCCCACTGGGAGATACAACGGGCCAGGAACCGCAGGCCGTGGACGTGAAGGAAATGGGCCATGCGGTAATAGATGGTGGCCAGGACGCCGGGATAGAGCAGGAAAATTTCCAGCTTGCTCCGGGCGGCGGGGTCCCTGGCCTGATAGGCCCCCAGCAGCTCGCTCAGTCTTTGAAACAATTTCATCTACATTCGCTCCACATTCCGCTGATATACCGCCAAATTAAGCACCAAAAACGCCTCCTGTCCTTTCGGACAAGAGGCGATACAAGACCGCGGTTCCACTCTCGTTTATCACTCGACGGCCGGTAACGGCGGCCTCCGGAGGCATTGCCCTCCCGCTCCGGGGCGCACGTTCACGCAGACGACCAGAGACAGACTCCCATCCGATGACCTGTCCTCGCTGACTGGCAATTCTGCGCTACTCTTCCCCTTCAATGCGGCTCATTATTTCCATTATACTATCATCTCTCCCCGCCGGTGTCAATCCATCCGGGGAAAATTTTGCCCGCGTCCGGACCGGCTCAGGACATGCCCGCAGCCTCCGGTCGTTGTTTAGAACCGTCTTTTTTGTGCGGGCTGCGCTTCCCGGAAAAAACTGAAAAAATTTTCAGCAGGGCAGCAGAGCCGCCTCTCTTTTTCCGGTTCCGGCGGCATTTATTTCGCGGCAGTTAATTAAATATCTTATTTGCGCGTTTTCCCCGCTCCGGTTGGTTTTGCCCGGCAACGTTTCCTGTCGCCGTATGTCGGAAAAGCAGTCCGCCGCCCCGGTCACTTGTCGGGGTTCAGGACGTCCCGGTTCTTCCGGAAATACTCTACGCCGGAGTAGACGGTGGTCGCCAGGATAACGGCGTTCACCACCACGTCCAGCACCGGCCACTGGCGGAAGGCCAGCATCAGGCAAATGCCCACCATGGTGCAGGCGGTCTTGACCTTTCCCGACCAGGCAGCGGCGATGACCCGTCCGTTGTCCACCGCCACCAGCCGGAGGGCGGAGACGGCAAACTCCCGGGCGATGACGCAAAGCAGCACCCAGGCGGGCATCCGGCCCTGCTCCACGAAGATGAGCATGGCAGCGGTCACCAGCAGCTTGTCCGCGATGGGGTCCAGAAACTTGCCGAAGTCGGTGACCTGATTAAAATTCCGGGCGATGTAGCCGTCTGCAAAATCACTGAGGCTGGCGACGATGAACACGCCCAGGGCCACCCACTCTGCGGCGGGAGCCTCCAGATAGCAGACGATGACAAAGATGGGGATGAGCACCACCCGGAAGAGGGTAATCTTGTTGGAGGTATTCATAGTGTCTCCTCCCACCGGTCGATCTCTCCCAGCAGCTCTCCGTCCTCTGTGCTGGTGAGCAGCACCGGGACAAAGGTCCCCGCCGGGACCTCTCCGGCGGCGGTGAAGTACACCGTGCCGTCGATGCCCGGGGAGTCGGCGTAGGTCCGTCCGGCCCAGCAGCCCATATCCTCGTCAAAGCCCTCGCAGAGGACCTTCACCACCTGGCCCAGGCGGGCCTCGTTCCACTCGTCCATGACCCGGCTCTGGAGGTCGGCGATCAGCTCCACCCGTCGCTGGGCGGTCTCCGCCGGGATCTGGTCGGGCATGGCGGCGGCAGGCGTCCCCTCCTCCGGGGAGAACTGGAATACACCCGCCCGCTCCAGACGCTCCTCCCGGAGGAACCGGCACAGCTCGTCAAACTCCTCCTCGCTCTCCCCGGGGAGGCCGCAGATCAGACTGGTGCGGATGACCACCCCCGGCAGGCGGCGGCGGAGGGTGTGGAACAGCTCTGTGATCTGAGCCTTGGTCCCCCGGCGGCACATAGCGGTCAAAATACGGTCGCTGACGTGCTGGATGGGGATGTCCATATAGTTGACGATCTTGTCCTCCCGGGCCATGACGTCGATGAGCTCGTCGGTGATGGCGTCGGGATAGAGATAGTGGAGGCGTATCCAGTGGAAGTCCAGCTTGCACAGCTCGGTGAGCAGCTGGGGCAGCATATAGCGCCCATACCGCTCCTTGCCGTAGCGGCTCACGTCCTGGGCGATGAGGATCAGCTCCTTCACGCCGCCGTCCGCCAGGGCCCGGGCCTCTGCCAGGATGCTCTCCATGGAGCGGCTGCGGTACTTCCCCCGGAGACTGGGGATGGCGCAGAAGGCGCACCGGTTGGAGCAGCCCTCGGCGATCTTCAGATACGCCGTCCAGGGGTTGGTGGACACCATCCGGTCTCCGTCCTCAAAGGTGTTGTTGATATCCCCGAAATACTCCGGATAGACCCCGTCCATGACCTCCTCCACGGCGGCCACGATGTCGGTATAGCTCCCGGTGCCCAGAAGGCCGTCCACCTCGGGCAGCTCTTCCTTCATTTCCTCCCGATACCGCTGGGAGAGGCAGCCGGTGACCAAAATCTTTTTCAGCAGGCCCTGCTCCTTCAATGCGGCCATCTCCAGGATGTTGGCGATGGCCTCCTCCTTGGCGGCGTCGATGAAGCCGCAGGTGTTGACGACGCAGAGGTCCGCCCCCTCCGGCTCGTCCACCACGAAGTGGCCCGCATCCTGCACCAGGGCGGCCATCTGCTCGCAGTTGACCCGGTTTTTATCACAGCCGAGGCTGATAAAGGCGATGGAATAACCCAATGGAATCCCTCCTTCACTCCCGCAAGTATAGCAGATTTGGGAGCCGGGGTAAAGCCTCAGCTCCCAAAGGTTGTCCAAATTTACCTTTTTTTCATAAATCTAAACAGTCAGTCCCAGTCATTCTCCTTCGTGGGACAGGGCCCCATCACCGACCGGATGGCCTGCCAGGAGAAGCCCCGGCGGCGCAGGGCGTTGGTCTGGCGCTGATAGCTGCGGGGGTCGGAGGCCGCTCCCCGGCATTTGGAGGCCAGATAATCCGCTGCGGCCTCCTCCTCCGGCCGGGCCTCCGCCAGGGCGTCCGCCCAGCAGTCCCGGGGGATTTTCCGGCGGTACAGCTCCTCCCGGAGCTTTTGAGGGCCGTAGCCCATCCGGTCATAGTGCCGCACCACCGTTTTGGCGTACTCCCCGTCGTTGAGGGCGCCCAGCTCCTCCAGCCGGTCGGCGGCCCGCTCCGCCTGGGGGCGACCCTCTCCCTTGGCAACCAGCTTATCAACCAGCTCCGCCTTGGACAGGGGCCTGGCCCCGATCATCCGGGCGGCCCGTTCCCGGGCGGAGGTGTCCTCGCTGCTGGCGATGAGCCGTTGCAGGGTCTCCCCCTCCAGCTCCAGGCCGGGGCGGAGGCCGAAGTCCAGCAGCTCCTGCTCCCCCACCTTGATGAGAGCGCCGGTGTCCAGGAACACCAGAAATCTCCCCCGGACGTGTTTGGACGGCTCTACCCGATCGACCTTCGGCATCAGCCTTCAAAGTCCTCGGCGGAGATGTCCAGCTCGTCCACCACCGGCTTCTGCTTACCGGCGGACGGGGCGGCGGGAGCGGGCTCCGCTGCCGGTTCCTCGGCAGGGACCCGTCCGGCGGCCCGGGCGGCCACCATGGACTGACGGCTCATCAGCTTATAGGCGTTGGCCCGGATCTGCTTTTCCAGCTCGGCGGCCACGTCGGGATGGTCGGTCATATACTGCTTGGCGGCGTCCCGGCCCTGGCCCAGGCGGGTCTCCCCCATGGCGTACCAGGAGCCGGACTTCTCAATCAGGCCCAGCTGAGCCGCCAGGTCCACGATCTCCCCCTCCTTGGAGATGCCGGTGCCGTACATGATGTCGAACTCCGCCTCACGGAAGGGAGGCGCCACCTTGTTTTTCACGATCTTCGCCCGGGTGTGGTTGCCGATCAGGTCGTCCCCCACCTTCAGGGTCTGGATCCGACGCACCTCGATGCGGACGGAGGAATAGAATTTCAGCGCCCGTCCGCCGGTGGTGACCTCCGGATTGCCGTAGATGACCCCCACCTTTTCCCGGAGCTGGTTGATGAAGATGCAGATGCAGTTGGTCTTTCCGATAGAGCCGGTGAGCTTGCGCAGAGCCTGGCTCATGAGCCGGGCGTGGAGGCCCACATAGCTGTCCCCCATCTCACCCTCGATCTCCGCACGGGGTACCAGGGCGGCCACAGAGTCCACCACCACCACGTCGATGGCCCCGGAGCGCACCAGCTGGTCGGTGATCTCCAGGCCCTGCTCGCCGGTGTCCGGCTGAGAGATGAGCATGGAGTCGATGTCCACGCCCAGGGCCCGGGCGTAGGCGGGGTCCATGGCGTGCTCGGCGTCGATGTAGGCCACCTCGCCGCCCAGCTTCTGGGCCTCGGCCACCACGTGCAGGGCCAGGGTGGTCTTACCGGAGGACTCGGGGCCGTAGATCTCCACGATACGGCCTCTGGGAAGGCCGCCGATGCCCAGGGCCAGGTCCAGGCCCAGAGAGCCGGTGGGGATGCTCTCCACCTGGATAGCGGTGTTGTCTCCCATGCGCATGATGGAGCCCTTGCCATAGGTGCGCTCGATCTGGGCCACGGCGGTCTCCAGTGCCTTTTTCTTGTCGCTGGCGGGGGCCGCAGGGCGGATCGCCGGTTGTTTTTTTGCTGCCATAGCTGATTTCTTCCTCTCTATGTGTTTGACGGTATCTTATCTCATTTAAAGTCCCATAAACCGGACTTTCAGAGTGTTTTCTCTGTCCCGGGCCGCCACTGGCCCTCCACCACCCGGAGGATTTCCCGGGTGTCGGGGTAGCTGGTCACGTTGACAAAGCCCTGTGCGGTGAGGATGTCCTCCACGTCCCCCGCCTGACCGATGCCCACCTCGAAGATGAGCCAGCCGTTTTCCCGGAGGGCGTTTTTCCACCTTTGGGCGATGGCCCGGTAGAAATCCAGGCCGTCCGCGCCCCCGTCCAGGGCCAGATGAGGCTCATAGTCCCGGACGGATTTGTCCAATCCGTCGATGTCCCCGGTGGGGATATAGGGCGGGTTGGAGACAATGACGTCGAAGTCCCAGAGCTGCCGGGGCGGCTCCTCCATGGCGTCCACTGCAAAGCAGGTGACGCTGGACCGGAGGCCGCAGCGGCGGATATTCTGATGGCACACCCGGACGGCATCCGGTGAGCAGTCACCCAGCACCACCCGGCAGTTTTTGGCGAAGGTCGCCACCGCCAGGCCGATGCAGCCGGTCCCGGCGCAGAGGTCCAGCACCCGGGCGTGGTCTCCCGCCTCTCTGGCCCGGCTGGCCGCCAGCTCCGCCACCACCTCGGTGTCCGACCGGGGGATGAGGACGGTGTTGTCCACGTCCAGGTCCAGGCCGCAGAAGCTCCACTCCCCCAGCAGGTAGGCAGCGGGCTCCCCCTCCAGCCGGCGGCGGGCCAGCTCCCGGACCTCCGCCTCGGCGGGGGCGGGCACATAGTAGTTCAGGCAGGCCCAGAACTGCTCGGTGGTCTTGTGTGTTCCGTGGCAGACCAGCTCCCGCGCCTCCAGAGCGGCTGCCTCAATGCCCGCCAGGCGAAAGGACTGGCGCAGCTCCATGTACAGGTTGTTATAGGTGATCGCCATATGGCGTATTCGCTCCTTTTGGTTTGTTACCAGGCGTCCTGTCCCTTCTCCCGGGGCAGCACCTGCTTTAAGGCCTCGATGGCCACCTCCATCATGGAGTCGTCCGGCTCGAAGGTGGTGAAGTTCTGCATCCAAAGGCCCGGGGCGGTGAGGATGCGGGTCAAGCGGTTGTCGTGTCCTCCGGCATAGCGGTTGAACTCGTAGCTCACTGCCATAATGACCGGCAGGGACAGCAGCTGGAGCAGGATACGCACCAACAGATTGGGCGGCTCGTACAGGGAGAACATGGCCGCATGGACCAGGATGGCGATGGCGATGACCATAAACAGAAAGCTGGTGCCGCAGCGGGGATGGTGCCGGGGCATTTTGCGGACGTTGTCCACCGTCAGCTCCAGGCCCCGCTCATAGCAGAAAATGCTCTTGTGCTCCGCCCCGTGGTAGGCGAACACCCGCTGCATATCCTTCATCCGGGAGCAGAGGATTAGATAGACCAGGAAGATGAGGATACGCACGACCCCCTCCACCAGGCTCACCGCCAGCTTGTTCATAGAGATGAAGCGCCCCAGCAGCCCGGTGATCAGGGTGGGCAGCAGGAAGAACAGCCCCACGGACATCCCCACCGCCAGGACCACCGCCAGGGTGATGATGGCCTTGCTGAATGCCTCGCTGCCCAGCTTTTTCTCCAGCCACTGTTCAAACCGGGAGGGCTCCTCCTCTTCCTCCTCCGGGTAGAAGTCGGCGGAGTACATCAGCGCCTTGACTCCCCGGATCATGGAGTCCATAAAGTTCACGCACCCACGGATCAGGGGCCACCCCAAAATGGGATACCGCTCCTTGATGAGCTTCAGCTCCTCCACCTGCACCTCCATGCCACCGTCCGGCCGACGGACGACGATGGCCTGCTTCTCCGGGCCACGCATCAGGATGCCCTCGATCAGGGCCTGACCGCCGATAGAGGTGCGGAAGCAGCTTTCCTTATTTGTTTCAGCCATGCTCGGCTCCTTCCAGCCGATCACTGATCGGCAATGCTATTATATCAAACGTCCGTTCTAATTGCAAGTCTTTTTGGAACATTTGTTCGCAGCATTTTACTCTCCCTGCTGCTGAGCCATCTCCGCCCGGATCTCCTCCAGGGGCAGGGCGCCGGTGGTCCCTGTGCTCTTGCCGGGAGACGGGGCAGACATGGGCAGGATGATGCGCGCCAGACAGCCGCCCCCCGGAGCGTTGGAGATGTCCAGCACGCCCCCGTGACGGGTGACGATCTCATCACAGACCGCCAGGCCGATGCCGTTGCCCCGGGCCTTGGAGGAGCCCTTGTAGAACTTCTTCTTCACAAAGGGCAGCTCGTCCTCCGGGATGCCCTGTCCGTAGTCCCGGATGGAGATACAGATGGTGTCCTCCAGCCGGGCGATGGCGGTCTGGATGACGCCGCCGGAGCCGCCGTGCTTGGCGGCGTTGTCCAGCAGATTACAGAACACCTGCCGCAGCCGCTGGGGGTCGCCGGAGATGGGGTCGAACTCCTCCTCGCAGTCGTTGTGGTGGAGGGCGATGCCCTGCTTCTGGAAAATCTGACTGTAGGTGAATACCGCGTCCTCAAACTCCGCCTTGATGTCCACCGGCTCCATGCTCAGGGTGAACCGGCCGTCCTCCATCCGGGAGAAGTCCAGCAGCTCCTCCACCATCTGGCTCAGCCGGGTCCCCTCACTGACGATGATGCCCAGGCCCTTCTGATACTCCCTCTGGTCGGTGATCTCCCCGGAGAGGAGGGTCTCCCCCCAGCCGTTGATGGCGGTCAGCGGGGTCCGCAGCTCATGGGAGACGGAGGAGATGAACTCGCTGCGCATCTTCTCATTCTGGCTGATCTTCAGCGACATATCGTTGATGGCGTCGGTCAGGTCGCCGATCTCGTCGTCGTTCTGCTTTTCGATCTGGACGCCGTAGCTCCCCGAGGCGATGCGGTTGGCCGTCTCGGTGATGTCGGCGATAGGGTCCACGATGGACTTGATGAAGTAGATGCTGATGGCGTACATCATGACCACCAGCAGCAGTCCCACCAGCATGACCACCAGGACGATGCCGATGATCTGCCCGTCCACCACAGAGAGGGAGGTCACCAGGCGCATGATCCCCTTGACCTCGCCGTTGTTGACGATGGGGGCGGAGACCGCCATAATGCGCTCTCCGGTGCTGGTATCCCGTCCCACCCAGTAGCCGATCTCCCGGGTCTCCACCGCCTGGGTCACGTCCTCGGTCATGGCGCTGCCCTGGGTGCTCAGTCCGTAGGTGGAGAGGGAGGACAGGATGACCCGCTGCTCGTCCGTGTCGATGAACTGGAGCTCCAGCCGGTCCCGGTCGTCAAAGCCGGTGATATAGTAGTTGGCCATCTCCAGATATTCGTCCTCGGTGGAGGAATAGCTGGAGAAAAAGTCGCAGGCCTCCCTGCCCCGGGCCTCCATGCCGGTGCGCATGGAGCTGTAGTAATAGTTGCTCAGGCCCACCGAGGCGGCGATGACCGCCAGCACCACAAAGCTGAGCACCACGCCCACACTGTTGACCATCCACCGGCGGCGTATCCCCTTCTGAAACAGCCGGGCAGAGGGGATCAGATCCTTTAACCGCCATTTGCCTTTCTTCGGCTGCTCCGTCCCGGAGGCGGAGGGATTCCCCTTCTTCGGCTCCTTCGGTCCTCTGGACCATGGGAATCTCTTCGGCTTGTTTTCCTCCCCTGGCATCAGAAGCCCCACTTATAGCCGTAGCCCCAGACCGTGGTGATATAGGTGGGATTTTGGGGGTCGTCCTCCACCTTCAGCCGGAGGCGGCGGATGTTCACGTCCACGATCTTCACATCTCCAAAGTAGTCGCTGCCCCACACCGTCTCCAATATCTCATCCCGGGAGAGGGCCTTGCCGGGGTTATCCATCAGCAGCTTCATGACGGTATATTCCACCTGGGTCAGCTTGATACGCTGGCCGTTTTTCTCCAGCGTCCGGTTCCGGGTGTTGAGCTGGAAGGGGTCCTGACGGATGATGCCGTCGTCCACCGGCAGCTCCCCCCCGGTGCGGCGATAGAGGGCGTCCACCCGGGCGGTGAGCTCCGCCGGGGAGAAGGGCTTGGTCACATAGTCGTCCGCCCCGGTCATGAGGCCGGTGACCTTGTCCATCTCCTGGGTGCGGGCGGTGAGCATGATAATGCCGATCTTCCCGTTGTCCGCCCGGAGACGGCGGCAGACCTCAAACCCGTCCATACCCGGGAGCATCACGTCCAGCAGGGCCACCCGGATATCCGGGTTCCGCTTGACCACCTCCAGAGCCTCCTCCCCGCTGGAGGCCTCCAGGGTGTCGTAGCCCGCCCGCTTCAGGTTGATGGCCACAAAGCTGCGGATATTGTCCTCGTCCTCCAGGACCAGTACCTTTCTCATGCTGCACCTCCAATGAAAAGCGTCAGTCGCCGGACCAGTCAGTGGTGAGGATGTGGAGATTTTCCAGCACATCCCCCGCCGTCCAGTCGCAAAATTCATTTTCCGTCTCGTAAAGCTCCACCGAGTAGACCGCGTCCTCGCTGCCGGTGTCCAGGAGGATACGATCTCCCAGCACCGCCCGCTTCTCCCGGTCGTCGCCGGTGTTCTTATAGATGGTCATAAACAGCTCTGCATCCACGTTGTTCAGAACGGAAATGCCTGTGCTCTCGTCCTCCTGGAGCCAGACCCCTGCCTCCTCATCCACTCTGGTCAGGGCATAGAACTGGATGCTCCGCTCCACCGTCTCGCCCACGCTGTAGTCGCTTCGTTTCAGGGCGATGTTCCCACTCCAGTTCTCCGGGAGGGTCAGATACCAGCCGTCGCTGCTGTTGTAATAGGTGCTGCAAATCACATGGGACTCGCCGCCCAGGTCATACTGCGCCCAGGACACCAGGTAGAAGTTCTCCGAGACGGTGATGGAACCGTCGTCCAGCCGCTCATAGATTCTGGAGAGGGAGGGAATCTCCCAGATACCGTCGTCGTTCAGGTCCTGGTCCACCACATAGGTGCGGCGGCGGGTGGTGGCGCTGGTGCTGCCGCTCTCATCCAGGGTGACATTGACCAGCTCCCCGTCCTTCAGCGCCAGGATGTCGGTGAGCTGGATGCTGGAGCTGGCCGCGCCGTTCTCCGTATCCACCACGTAGCCGGTCACATAGAGGGCCGCTTCCCCGCCGTACAGGTCTGCGCTGCGGATACGGTCGATGCTGGCCAGGTCGTAGGAGAGCCGGGCCGTCCCCGTCAGGCTCAGTCCGCCGTCGGAGTAGGTATAGTACTCCGCCCGGTTCAGGCTGGTGTCCGAGGTGTCCAGATAAAGGAGCAGCAGCTCGTCCGTGCCGTCGTCGTTCAGGTCCACGATGCTGTAGCGGGTATAGCTCTGGGCGGCCATCAGCTCCAGATTGCCCCCGGACCAGACGCTGTAGGCGGAAAGCGCGTAGACGCCGGTGGACACCTGCCAGGTGATGACGATCTCCATGTTGTCCTCCCCGTCCAGCTGGGAATAGACCACGGAGTTGACGGCGCTGCCCTGACCGCTGATGGTGGTCATGACCTCATATTCGCCCTCGTCATTCTGTTGGAAGAGATAGACCATCAGGGTGGACTCCTCCGTGTTCCGGAGGAAGGCCACCACCTCGCTGACCCCGTCCCCGTTCAGGTCCACATCCTGGACCGCCTGGGTGTTGGAGCCGGAGAGAGGGGCGGCGTACTCCAGGCCGCTGTCCAGCAGGGACTGGATGGACTGCTGGAGGCTCTCATACTCCGAGGACATCTTGGGGAGGGAATACAGCTCGTCCCCGGATTTCAGGCTGCACCCGCCCAGCAGCATCACAGCCGCCAGCAGCAGCGCCGCCAGTCTGATCCTTCGCCTCATGCCGTCACCTCCCATCAAAACTACATTCATCTTGTATTTTAACACAAACCATTGCAAATTCCTATCCTGATTTTCAATTTTCCCCGGCCCCGGCCCTTGCTTTTTCCTGCGGGTTTGGATATAATAAGCTCTGCGAAACGGCGGTTTGCCGGTGTGATGGAATTGGTAGACGTAGTGGACTCAAAATCCACCGCTGGTGACAGCGTACCGGTTCGAGTCCGGTCACCGGCACCAAAGAAAACGATCCGAACCTCTCCCTCAGGAGACGGGTTCGGATCGTTTTTTTAGTTTGCAGGCTGTCCGGCCTCCCGCACCCTGGCGTACTCCTTCACCAGGCGCTGAGACCAGGCCAGGGCGTTCTCCTCCGGCCGCAGGCGCAGGGAGAGGACGATCCGCTCCCCGGGGGGGAACAGCAGTCTCCCCTTGAAGATGGGGATGGCGCACAGCCGGGCCACCCCGGGAAGGTCCGCCTCCCGGAGGGTGAAGCTGACCACGTTCCCCTTCTGGCTCACGTCGGTAAAGCCCACCTCGGCGGCGGCGGCCCGGAGCAGAGCCACGGAGATCAGGTTGTTCACCGCCCTGGGCGGCTCGCCATAGCGGTCGATGAGCTCATCCACCATATCGTCGGCGTCCGCCTCCGTGCGGATGCGGGCGATGCGGCGATAGAAGTCCATCCGCTCCTCGGTGGAGGAGATGTAGGACTCGGGGATATTGGCGGAGACGGTGAGATCGGCGGTGACCTCCTCGGTGCGGGTGGGGTTCTCCCCCCGCTCCTCCAGGACGGCCTCCTCCAGCAGCTTGAGGTACATATCGTAGCCCACCGACATCATAAAGCCGGACTGCTCCGCCCCCAGGAGGTTGCCTGCCCCCCGTATCTCCAGATCCCGCATGGCGATCTTAAAGCCCGCCCCGAACTCGGCAAACTCCCGCACGGCGGACAGCCGTTTCGCCGCCACGTCGGAGAGAATTTTCCCCCGGCGGTAGGTGAGGTAGGCGAAGGCCCGTCGGCTGGAGCGGCCCACCCGGCCCCTTATCTGGTGGAGCTGGGCCAGGCCCATCCGGTCGGCGTCCTCGATAATGAGGGTGTTCACGTTGGGGATGTCGATGCCCGTCTCGATGATGGTGGTGCAGACCAGCACCTG